>LVBK01000041.1 GCA_001604385.1 Spirochaetales bacterium Spiro_09
CCAGCCCCTGAGGTATCATTTTCAAATTCGGTTGCTGCCCCGCCATCTTTCGAATAGGTGGCTACCACCGAGACAATGCCGTTTCCGTCGGTCGAAACGCCGCCAAAGACCACGTCAGTGTTCCGGTATACGAGGGCTGTCCCCCCAATGCCGGAAGTGGTTTCGGTAAACACCGGAGGCGCAAGGTCAACGCGGAAATTGTAGGTGGTGACGCCCGATTCGTTTCCTGCCGCATCCCGGGCTCGTACCGAGAAGGTTTGGCTCAAGCCGTCAGCAAGACCGGAAAGCGGGACGATCCAGTTGTCCGTTCCGGTTGTCGCCGTCCAGGCCCCTGCGTTCAAGCGGTACTCGACGGCCGCAAGACCGCTCAGGCCCACGTCGGCGGCCGTGCCCGTCACCGTGTACGTCGATGCGTTGATCTGGGTGCTGCCGTCAGAAGCGATATTCGCGATAGTAAAAACAGGTGCGTCAACGTCGATGACGACTGTGCGCGTAAGCTCCCTTGTGCGGCCGACCGCGTCGGTCGCAGTAATCGTGTATACATAGGTACCCGTTCCAAGGCTGTCACTGACCGCAATGGTCCAGCTGCGGGTTTGCGCGTTAACCGGGGTCACATTGACCGTTGCGGCTACCGCCAAACCACCGTCCTTGGACACGGTAGCACTGACCGTATTCATTGCATGCGTGTCTGTCGCTGTACCGTTGATCGAGGTTGATGCGCTGACCGACTGGGATGCCGGGGTAGGGCTTGAAATGGTCGGCGCTGAAAGATCAATGGTAAAGCCATAATCAGACTCGGCGCTTTTATTTCCCGCCCGGTCAATTGTCCATACGGAGAGAGTGTGAGAACCCTCGCCGAGGGACGCTACATTGATGGTGGCAAACCAGTTATCGGTTCCGGTAAGAGTTCCCGTTGCCGCGTCCCCAGTCGTGCCGTTTATACGGTAATAAGCTGTCTGCACGCTGCTTCCGCCATCAGAGGCTGTTCCCGCCACCGACAGGGTCGAGGAGATATACGGTAGAGCTGCGGTAGTAAATACCGGCAGCTCGGGACTGGTAGTGTCCAGAAGAACGGTGCGGGTGGTGCTTGTTTGCCGGTCGGCAAGATCCGTCGCGGTTATGGTATACACCCACACGCCGTCACTCGAAGAACTGGCAGCGCTTTCAGTAAAAGTATACGAGTGTGTTTTTGTCGTTTCATTGGATGCTGTCCAGGAATACACAGAACCGCGATCAATGCCGTCCTGCGTTGCGGTAACCACAACCTGCTCGAGAGCGAGCGAGTCCGAGGCATTGATAATCAGACTGAAGGCCGCATTGCGAATAACCTGTGCAGTTCCGGTAATACCGGTAACCGCAAGAGTCGGAGCCCCCGCATCGACGAAGACCTCGCACAGTTTTGTTACTGGTCCATATACATTGTTTCCCAGTTCATCGTAGGTATTGTCGGCAAGCCGGTACCAGATATAGTACAGACCTTCAGCCTGCACACTTCCGTCACGCAACAACAGGTCACCGGTGAACCGCTTGTTATCTGCGGCAGTGGCACCGGGAGTAACGGAGGTCTGCTTCCAGTTCGGGTCTGAAAGTGCCGGTGCACTGTCGGAGCGGGTATATGCGATCATTGCCCGCTCAAGATCCGGATCGGAATACCCGTCGACCACAAAACCGTTCGCGGTCTGTAATACACGGGTTTGACCCTCTGCCAGGACTGGCAGCGTCAGGGATTGAAGAATCGGTACCGTGGTATCTGTGGTAAAGGTTCGGGATAGCGGATTCGAAAAACTTGCAGAATTATTGGTTTCGACTATCTGGAAGTCGTAGGTTATCTGGTTTCCTTCTGCTGCGGCATCAAGTTCAAGCGTCCACACCGCGGTCCAGCGCCGTTCATCAGCAGCAGGCGCGGTATTCTCCGACAGAACGGGTACTTCGGAACGGTTGATGTATTCACCGGTTGTGCCCACACGCATTCGCAGGGTCATGGCCGATGCGTCATCCTGTGCAGTTACGGTCACCATCACCTTGCCGGAAGCAGGGCGAACCTTTCCATTAGTCGGGTTGATGCTCTTGATGGTCGGTGCGCCCTCGTTGATAGAGAACGCATAACTATTGTTGCGGAAGGTTTGATTGTTACTGTCGCGTCCAGCTATCAACAACTGAAAACGTCCGGTTGAATAGGGAACCTCAATGTTGAATTGAATTGATGAACCGCGAATGACTACCAGCGAAGGATCAATTTCGCCGGGAATAAGTTCAAGATCACTATCATCCATAAGCGAATAGGCAATACGGCTGTCCACAGGCTGACCGGCAGCGCCGTAATATAATGTACTTCCGCTCGGAGGCTGGGTAACCGTCACCCGCAAATATGAGCGAGGAGAGCTTACATTCGTGTCATACCCGAAACCAGGTGTATTTTGGTAGGTAAACCCGTCTATCGAAACGATCGGCTGGACGTTTTCGGGTTCAATCGAGAAATTTCCCGTTACCGTACCCGGAAGTGAGGAAGGAAGGCGGACCGCATTCAGGCTGCTGCCGGTTATATTCAGATTGGTATCGTCAATTTTTCCGTGCAGCAAGGCGGAAAGGTCGGAATATGACGGGGTGGACGTGACGGTGGTCCGTGCGGCTGCAATGTCCGAAGCCAGAAAATAGTGCGAGCTGGTATTGCCGTCAGCACTGACAGTCACGCCGTCAGGATCATTACATACCCGGGCGCGATCCGAGACCTCGACAGTATAATAAAACTCCTTCTTTGAGTCCGCACCCATTGCAGACACAAGTTGGGAAAACACTTCAGGATTCAGGGCATCAAGGCCCAGGAATTCGTCATCCTGCAGCAATATGCGCATATTCGGTTCCGATGCCGTTTCAAGCACCGCGACCGGTGTCGAGGGGGTATCGGGATCATAAAAGGAAATGCGGATGTCTGTTTCCAGCTGTGCGTCAAAAATAACTCCGCTGAATTCCAGTTCCCAGCCGAATTCCTGGGGATTCACGCCTGTTTTTGTCGAGGGAGAACTGAGAATGACCAGGGGTTGCGTATTGTCGAGGGTATACTTTCGTTCCGCACTGGTTCTCCGTCCGGCAGTGTCTGTCGCGGTGATGATAAAAAGATATTCTCCGTCCGGGATGGGAGGGGGTAGCATTTCTCCCAAAAGACTGCCGTCAGGATCGTTGGCGATGGAAAGAGACCAGCTATTATCTGCCTTATTGACCGATGCGTTCCATGAACCCACCGTTTGTCCGTTCTGGGCGTGTTTCATGACGACCTGGACCGAACGCAGGCCTGTTTCGTCGGTGGATTCACCGGCAAGAACAAAGGATCCTCGTATGGCAGGAACATCAACCGGAGGATAGGTAATGCTTACTGTCGGCGGCTTCGTGTCTACCGAATCGCCCAGACCTATTTCACAGGTCAAAAGAGACAGTATAATCGCGACGCTCATCAGAGCAAGGACCACAAGGCCATTTCGCTTTCTATTCATATGCTTCCATCCTTCACAAAACCCGCAGAACAAAAAACCGCCCCGGAAAGAGGGCGGTACTTTTTACACATATCGATAACTACCCTAAAGGTAGTATATTTCGCCCAAAAGTCAATAAAGTGAATGTAAAATGTAAAATATCTCCAATCAGAAGATATTCATACGCGCTCCGAATGTCACATGCGGCAACAATGAGTTGATTTCAACCTCGCTCACATCGACGTCGGTCGGAATGAACCATACCTGGCTTTCTGTATAGAACGAGAAAGTTCTCAAGTTGTCGCGTTTGGGAAGATTTACCCGCGGAAACTCCAGCTGGAACAGGAGTGCGGACAAAATTTGGGGAGAACCGCTTTGCGTGTCGGTGAAGACAGAGAAATTAGCCCCGATCGCGGTAGTTGCCGACAGCCAGGAGAAATCGGGACCCATCCAGTAGTCAAGCGGCAAATATAGAAGGTTTGCGAGCATCTTCATACCGACGACATTTCCGCCATAGCGCATACCTCCCGGAGTAAAGAGCGCCCGTTGTTCACGGGTAAACTGGCCGAACTGGGCTTGAATCTTGACGTTATCATCGAAGAACGTCAGACCGACGCCGATGTCATAGAGCGTTGCACCCCAGAAATGCCAGTCAAGATACAGTCCCTGAATGAATGAAGGAACCGCATAGGCGGATTTGTCGCCCGTCCGCAGGGCAAGCGACACATTCTGCAGTTGTACATCATCCGAACCAAGCCCGGAGAAGACGAGCTCGTTATTGTAACGACCTCCCTCTCCCGGTGAAATCAGGCGGATGACAGGCGCGGTCTTGTCAATTTGCACGATGGAACGGCTGACTGCAACCTCGCCATTTTTCATGGTCGAACGCACAATCAGGAAATGATAGCCCTCGCGGAGGTCTCCGGTTTCAAGGCGGTACCGCCATTTGCGTCCCGATTCGGTTGGCTGGAATGTCTTGCCGTTGTCAAAGCTGATTTCGACCCGGTCAAGCGCCTTTTCACGCAAGCGCCGAAGTTCCTCGCGGCCGGTATCCTTTGAACGCAGGGCTAAAACCTCATCCTCGGTAAACGAATAGCCGGTACTGCCCTCAAGCCAGGGCCGGTCAATGGCAAAATCGCCCATGGTGAAATTGTCAATGGTTACCCAGGGGCCATTTGCCCGGTATTCAACGACTCGACGTTCAGATTCAATGATTTTTTCACCCTCAACCAGGGCCCGTATGCGTAGTGTTTGCTCTCCGTCTGTCAGAATTTCCGGAGTGACGGCGAACATAAAATAACCGGAGGGTGAAACCTCGGCAACGGCCTTGTCTTCATCTCCGACAAACAAAATAAGGGTGTTAACCGGATCCTCGGAAATAACGCGCCCATACAGATTGAACACCCCGTGAAGCCGTTCGCCGTTCATCGGATACAGGAACTCGATGCGGTTTCGGTCATCCCCGCGGTAAATCTCGAAATTCCGGGAAATTCTGGTGATATTGCCCGCGCGATCGAAACCGCGAACTTCAATATTGTAAAAACCTTCTTTCAGATCGCTGACGTCGATACCTGCAGAGATAATCAGTTCATTCTCAAAAACCATCGCCGCATACTTGGCCGGTACGGCGGGTTGTCCCGGACTGATACTGCTGATTCCGGCAGTCACCCGTTCAAGATATATGTTGTCCATGGTCTGGCCGGAAATAAAGAGCGTTTTGGCAGTACGGCTTCCGTCAAGGGGCAATTCAAGACGAATGGAAGGAGCGGTATTATCGATATTGATCAGGCTGGAATACAGTCCGGTAATACCATATTTGTCATGAACCCTGATGAACACCACATGGGTTCCGTCTTCAATAACTCGGGAGTCGAAGCGGTAGAACCAGTCCTCGGTACCCTCTGCCCGGTTAAAGGTATTGCCGTTGTCAAGAGAAATTTCCACCAGCGCAATACCGTTCTTGTCCGATGCCGAACCGGTGATATTGACCATCCCCCGGTTGGTTTTGTCAAAATGGGGCTCAAGGAAGGTTGCCTTGGGTTCTTCAAGGGATACCCGAATCTTTCTGACAGTCGACTCACCCCGGACGCCATGAATATCTTCGGCGTAGACAGTTATCGTGTGTTCATTGTCGGTAAACGAGGACAGGGCGAAGGGAATGGAAAAACTGCTTTCAACAGGCATAGATTGCCAGGGCCCCTTGTCCACCTGATAATGGATAAAAGCAGGATCATCATCGTCATAAACGACCCCGGAAACCACAAAATCCTTGATAATCACTTCATCTTCGGAAGGAATATGGATTTCAACGACCGGGAGATCAGCCTTGGCATCGATGAAAAAGTTATAGAGTTCTGTTATTGTCTGGTTTCCCGCCGCATCCGTAAAACGGAACCGCATGGAATCCGAGAGCGGCTTATCCACCGTACCGACGAAGGTATTCGGAAGGGAAGACAATTCAAAGGCGACAGGCCCGGTCGCGCCAAGATATTCGGCAGCTATCAGGCGTCCATCATCTTCAACCGAAAAACCGATGGCCGTTTCACCGTTTACCACATCGCCCGCAGCGGGGAACACAGTCGCGACAACGGGAGCGATACTGTCCCGATTCACTGCACGGCGGACGAGCGTTTGACGTCCTGCCTTGTCGACAGCCCTGACCATCAGCTCGAGTTTCCCCTGTGGTCGGTACGAAATATCAAGATTAAGGGTTCTTTTTGCCCCCGTTCCCGGAAGAGGAGACCAGGTAAGGCCGGTATCAAGGGAATATTCAAGGCGCTCGATACCGTTACCGTCCGTTGTTTCCACCACAACGGGCAGGGTGTCTACCACCCAGACGGGATCATCCGGGATAGCGATCGAAAGGGCCGGAGGCGCGGAATCGACAATGACCGTTACCAGATCGGAAAAGTACGTGCCACCCTGATCATCGGTTATCGTAATGGCGACACCGGGATATACCCCGTCAGTTTGCCCCGAGAGTGTAATTTCGGACCCTGCAAGAGAAAGAGCGAGGCCTTTCTCCGGAACACCGAAGGCAACAGAAACCGGCTTCCGATCTGTCTTGGCAACAAAAATGGCTGACGCTTCTTTTCCGTCAAGAAGAAGAATGGATCCGGAGTCATTTCGGGAGATAGAACTCCATACCAGCTGTTCTTCGGCCTGTACCCCGGCAACAGGCTCAGGGCGGGTCACGTCAAGAACGAGGGAAAGAGGGATTTCAGTCAAATCTTTGAATACGACACGGGCCTGGACTGTCGTCCATCGGGCAGGCAAGAGCGCGGAGAGGGGAACAAGCGCCTCATATGTCGTCTCACCCGTCTTTTTTGCCGTAAGCCGTTGCTCCTGTCCACCCGAGATTGAATAGAGCACAGAGGTAACCGGGATGGGAGAATCGATTGCAACAACGACTGATCGGTCAATACGCTGTTCACGCGGAAAGCCCGGTCCGGACAGCAGAACATTCATGCCATGCAGGATAGTCAGATCATCGGGCAGGAGCCGGTCGAATCGGGCAGTCGCGACAGCAGTCTGGGCCGGGGTCTTACCGCTTGCCGGAATGGTAACTTCGACCGAACCGGAAAGCGTTTCATCGTTGAACTCGGGCGCACTTCCGCGCGTTACCGCATAATTGACGGTTTCTATAACCAGGTGTTGTACTGTCTCCCGGCCATAGATGTCCTGGGCGGTCACTACAACCGGTACACTGCCGTACGGCCAGTCAGGAGTCACCGGGATGGAAAAATCATGACGAGTGGAACCGGAACGGGGTCGCTCTTCACGCTTGGACATGCTGGCAGCCTGCCAGCTGACAGCGGTAATCCCGGCCGGCGATTCTACCGACACCCCGAGCGCCAAACCAGCCTCGCTGTCAACAGGAGAAGCGGGGAGGACAGGACGTTCTATACTGATAACCGGAGCAGATCCGGTAATAACAAAGGGGAATAGAACCGAAGGACCGCGAAGCTCGTTCATGTCTACCGGCCAGATCTCGAGGGAATGAGCTCCGGCGGGGAGATCGGGAAAATCAAGGATAAAGGACCCTTCGGTCGGAATTTCAACCGGGGAGCCTTTGTTTAGACTGTACACAACAGACTTGATTCCATCGTCATCGGAGGCAAACCCCGAAAGGATCAAGCCCTGTTCGATTTTGGGCCGCCCGTCCTCACCAAAGGGGGTACGATCAATTACGAGCGAGGGAACGTCCCGGGCGGGATCCAGCAGTACGCGTTTGCGCACATCAGTGCGGTTTCCGGCCATATCAATGGCGGAAATTTCCACATCGAAGGTTTTGGACTGCTCGCCGGTCACATCAAACTCTTTTACCCAATAGGGGTTGCCCTTCACCAGTACAAATTCGCCCGCTTCTTTTCCCGTTTTCCAGGTGAGCGACTGCACACCATTCACGTCACGCGCAAAACCGGATACCGAAAAACGGCCATTGACCAGCTCATCATCTCGCGGAGAAATAAAACCGATTTCCGGTTTTGTGTTGTCCACGAAATACAGGAAAGTGTAAATACCCTCGGAACCCTGCAAGTCCTCGGCCTTAAACCAGCATACGGCGGGGCCGTCAGAAACAGTTCTCGAGTCGATGGGTGTCTCGAATTCCCAGAGGCCCAGCTTCTTGTCATGCTTGAGGGCAACCGGTTCCCAGCTTTCACCTGAATCCAGTGAAAGGGAGAGTCGTTTGATGCCGTTTCCATCCGTTACCGCCCCGGAAAGCGTAAAGCGGCCCGACACCAGTGAACCCATTTCAAGATTAGTCACCCTGGTTTCCGGCCGATTTCTGTCCAGATGCCAGACAACCGTATAGGGCCGACCCTTGACGCCATAGATATCCACTGAATAGGCAGAAATAATATGGGCCCCTTCTGCAAGCGTCGTAGTGTCAAGATAATATGACCAGAATTCCTTTCCTTCCGCTCTGAAGGGAGCTTCCCCGTTCAACAGAATTTCTACATAGTCAATACCATCATCATCAATTGCAGTTCCCACAATATTCAGGTTTCCGGGAACACGCATATCCCCAAGGGGATTGATAATTCTGGTAACCGGTAAATCCGAATCAGGATCCAGGTAAATATTGTATGGCCCGGCCTCGGTTTTATTTCCGGCAAGATCTTCACCGGTAACAAGAATGTTATATTTTCCCGAACTTTTTCCGGAAACATCCATTTCTTCGAGCCAGCTGTCCACATTTTCCGCTTGAATTTCTTCCGTTTCGCGCTTTCCGAATGCATAAAGCGCGTTGCAGGCGAAAAATATAGCAATAGTTACAACAAGAAGCTTTTTCACGTCACCCCCCGGGAAGACACTTGAGAGCAGCGAGTCCCGAATTTTTCCGAGTCCACCGATGTAATTATCGGCAAACTTTCATACATATTGAGATAATTAGACTTTTTGGTGTTAATATTTTGGAGATATTATATATTATAGACGTTTTATATAATACTGCGCAACAGGATCATCGGGAAAGAGAGCCAGAACCTTTTGAAGATACTGGCGGGATTCTTCTGTCTGTCCGGAAAACCAGCTAAAAATGGCATGCTCGAAGTCGCTTTGGGTTTTAACCTTGAGCTCACGCATATCCTCACTATCATTGTTGTATACCTCAAAAAGAAAAGCCATCCGGTTTCCGACATCAACCCTGTCAACGGGACGCACAAAAAAGGACTGGGGACCGGCAAGCGAGGCATATACCGTCTCGTTTATTAAAATTTTCGACTGATATAATCTTGTAGCAGACTGGAGCACGCCCGCACAGCGTATACAATCGGAAATGATAGTGGTATCGATACGATTGGTATCACCGACAATACCAAGCATCATGTCTCCGGCATCTATACCGATTCCAACCTGGAACGGTCGTTTAGCCGGCAGGGTACGATTTCTTGCCATAACAACAGATTGTATCTGGATTGCTGCACGAATGGCCTGCTCGGAGCCGCCCGGGAAGAGGGCAAAAAAACCGTCACCCTCATATTTGGCAATGATACCTCCATTTGTCCTGACCACCGGAGCAACCAACGCATAGTATTCATTGAGTAGATAAAAGATCTCATCCGGCTGCATCTTTTCCGACATTGCGGTAAAAGACCGGATATCCGCGGCAAGGATCGCCATATTATCTTCGATGCAGTCCCCGGCATAGACATCAATGATCGAGTCTTTCTCGAGGAAATCAATAAATTCGGCAGGAACGAACCGGGACAGGGCCCGGTTGGTCGATCTCAATTCGGATGATAATTCGCGCGCTTTTCTGAAAGAGGAGGAATACCTGACAATGACCATGATGGCAAGACAGAAGAGACAGACACTCATCCCGATATGGCCAAGACTGTACCCGGAGATTATCCACATTGAAACCATCATGTCATATATAAAAGAGACTACCGCAAATGAAAAACCAAGAAGAAGCCAATACGCGTTTTCACGTTTTTGAACCCCGGCAACAATCATTACGCGGACGCCATATGCAACAGACAGTATTCCTGCAAACTGGAACAGCGGTAACAAAGTCGCAGCAGCAAAGGTACTTGCAAACAGAATAATTAAAATGAACGCGCTATTGATTATCGCAACCAGAAGCAGGCGGTATAAATGAACCAGGTCAGGGTATAACGTCCATAAAAAACCGATGAAAGAAATCATGATGAAGGGAAAGGTAAGATAACCCAGCCTGAAAAAAACTTCCCAGGGTATCGAAGGAACAAGATCAAGCAATACAAACCCGTCATAACAAAGCGTGCGAAAACCGACTGTTATACACATCCAGGCGAACCAAAAAAAGGACATTTCCTGCAAGCGGAAAAACCATAATGCAAAGAAAAAAAGTCCCATGGTTGCAAGGACGGCAAATA
This sequence comes from Spirochaetales bacterium Spiro_09, assembly GCA_001604385.1. Lineage (GTDB taxonomy): Bacteria > Spirochaetota > Spirochaetia > Treponematales > Treponemataceae > Teretinema. Next base: position 10,331 of record LVBK01000041.1, read on the forward strand.
CAAAGGTTTCAGTCTTTTTTTGGGCATCCTCCATACGCGACATCAATGCGGCGGGTCCAACATATATAGAGGCATTGCTCCCCCCTACCCGATCGCGGAAATTTGAAATATGAAGAAGAATACGCGCTGTGCCCTCTTCATCCGGATAAAAGTGCGCCAGAACAGAATCCCATGCAGGATGTTCTTCCTTCATGTTTTCACCGGGAGACCCAATGGTTTCGGACATTCTGCCATTAACCAGAATACGACATGCAGAAATGGTATGACCGATACGCAGTGCATACTGTTCATCCGGCTGTAAACCGGTAAGTAACAAACCATACGACGCAAAACCGAATCCGCTGTCAATTCCCGCCTGTTTCCAGGATCCGGGAAGTGGCGCAAAAGTCTGGTTATCCATCTCGTTAAAATCAAAGACCGTCCGACCCCATAAAAACAGCCATAAACCCTGTAATTGCGATATGCCTGTGTTGTCCCGATCAAATTTGACAGTCCCATTTGTAATATGCTGCAACCGTGTCAGACGGTTGCTATAGACAGGGTTGGAACTTATGAATAGTCCGATGATAATAAGAAGAAACACAAAGGGAAGCGCGGAAAACGCAATGTGAAGGTTTCTGCGGGTTTTCATGTGGGCCGCACCTCGAAAACAGGAATCTCCTGATCCTTTCCGCGCAGCTTGATATTCCCCTGAAGGAGCAGGCTGCACAGACTATGAAGCTGGACAACAGTTGCGATTGAACCACTTACAATAATCGATTTGCCAGACGAGTAAGCAAATTGATTGAGACGGCTCGCGATGTTGACCGCGTCGGATATTACCGTGTTATCCATCCGTTCTGGCTCACCGATTGTGCCCATGATCATTGCGCCACGATGAATACCGCATGAAAACCGAACCTGCGGCAAGTTCACGGTCGAGCGCTCTATATTCATGGTGCGGATAAGAGCGGATACCTCTAGCGCACACGCAACCGCTCCTATTGGTTCGTCAGGCAGAAGCACAAGCACACCTTCTGCAAGATACTTGTCAACATACCCATCATACTTTTTGATCACGGGATGTATCTTGTTGATGGTATCCCCTATCATTTTAAAGACAGCAAGCCGGCTTGCAGTATCCACCAGCTGGATGTCGTTGCCAATAGAAATGAACATGACACATTGTTCTTTCAGCACATTATCACCCAGTTTGATTTCCATCAGGTTGGACTTTCCCAAATTCCTGAATGTCTCCCGGGGGATGAACCGGGTCAGGGATTCATTCAAGCGAGTCAAATTTGCGGACACCTGTTCGACATAATTGAACGCACGCGAGAAATTGGTAACAATGATCAATACCATTGAGCCGACAATGGCGAGTATACCATGATGGACCAAAAACCGTCCTTGAACCAGCCTGGTCGCGACCAGCACATCGTTGATGACAAAAGCAAAAAAGAACGTAAAACCGGCTAGGAATATGCCTGCAGTTTCGGCACCGGCAATTGACGCGTGTAAAATAACCCAGAAAAAGTAAAGACCACACAGTATAAGGAAAATTTCCAGACCGATATACAAATAAGAAATGACAATAACAGGAAGAAGCACATTGATGGCGGTAAAGAGTGCGGATCCGGCAAGGATGAAACGAATGATGTACCATCGGGAATACTTCGGAAACATTGCATTGATGAATCCCGCAAAACAGGCAATACCAACCGATATAGTCAAATACCCAAGCCGGAACAAAACACCCATACTGATAAAAGGCACAAGATCCCGCACAAAAAATTCTTCATAACAGGTGATACGAAGCGCAAAGACCATACTGAGCAAACCAAGCCACAGACTGGGCTGGTCGTTGCGGTGAAGTATGGAAAGGGCAAGAAAATACGAACCCAAGGCCAGAATTGCCGCAAACGGCAGGATGAGCATCAATCTATCCCTGGTCCAGTCCTCCGAGACTGCATGATACACCCCAAAACGAATGGGCATTTGTCCGCCAGGAAGCGCATCGGTGAAATTGGATATGTGAAGTACAAGACGAAGCTCGTTTAGTCCCGGTTCTGGCAAGGGGACGACAACGGACTCCCAGTTCATCACCTCGTCTTTTCTGTTTGTCGCGGGCACTCCCTGCTGATAGAGCAATTGTCCATTGACAAAAAAACGTGCGGCTGAACTGAACCCGGGAAAACGGAACGCATACCGAAAGCGGGGATCAAGCCCCGAAATGGTCATCGCATACGAAGCATAGCCACGAGCCTTCCCGGAATCATCCTGATAGAGCGTCCAGGAGGAAGGAAACAGCTCAAACCGGGCATAATTTTCGGGATGCACCGACGGATGAATAAACCGTGACGGCCAAAAAGCCCAGTAACCGGTCAAATCGGCTGTTTCACCGATATGTTCAAGCCGCATTTGACCATTTTGTACCGGCAAGGCACCATTAACCTGTGCATTATCCGCAATCGAACAGGAAACCGTCATTACGGCACAAAGGAGGAATCCTGATACTAGGGGGGAAAACCGGCAGGTGGACACAGTTTCATTATATTTGAACCTTGCATGAAATGTCAAAGAAGGCCTTGGACTGCATGTCAAGCCAGTGGTACAATATTGCCATGAAAAGAATAGTGATAATTACCGGAGCCAGTTCCGGAATCGGAAGGGAATTTGCACGGAATCTTGTACAGATAAAAGAAACTGATGAAATGTGGCTTGTTGCACGGAGAAAGGACAGGCTGGAAGACCTGGCACAGGAACTGTCAGTCCCGACGCGGCTATTCGACCTTGACTTAACCCGCCCCGAGGCAATCGATACAATCGGATCAGCATTGAGTTCTGAATACTGTGTAGTCGATACACTCGTCAACAACGCAGGCTTCGGAACCTACGGCCCGTTCTGCGAAACCGCCCCTGAACGTGAGCTTGAGATGGTTGACCTTAATGTTCGCGCCCTCACGGCCCTGTGTGCTCTTGTATTGCCCAAAATGGACAATAAGTCAAAAATTATCAATGTTGCAAGCCTTGCAGCCTTTATCCCGCTCGGCAACTTTGCCGTATATGCCGCCACAAAGGCGTATGTTCTAAGCTTCAGCGTCGCACTTGCCGCAGAGGTCGCAGACCGGGGAATCACCGTTACCGCACTGTGCCCCGGACCGGTTGACACCGAGTTTGCGAAGGTTGCATCGAATGGAGCGCGGCAATTCGTCCTGAAGGGCAAGGATACAGCGACAGTGGTCACCCGCTGTTTGAAGGATGTCCGCAGGGGAAAGCACATTTCGCTTATACATCCTCAATGGAAGATTATGGCGCTCCTGAGCCGTTTTGTAGGTCGATACCTCTATGCCCGACATAGCTATCTCAACGATAAAAGACCTTCGCAATAAAGCGGTTATTTGCCGAAACAAAAAAAAAAGCCGAAAGAGCGCGGGCTCTTTCGGCTTTTGACCGTACACTGATAATTTACACGCTATACGCTAAAAAGACCCGGCGCCGAGCGTGCACACCAGATGAACGCCAAGGCGGGATGGAGAAACCGAGAACGTACTGCTGTCCAGCGAACTTGTTTTCAGAACCCATTCGGTACGGTCACCGCCCCAGGCGTACGAAAGGCCTGTTTCGAAGGACAAACGCTTAACCGGAGTAAACGTCAACGTGGGCCGGAGGAGACCGGAGTAATCCACCCAGTTTTGCATCCACAATATTGAAGCCGCAAGCTTTTCGTCTTTCAGTATGTCGGTCCAGCTCACACTGAGCGCGGAATTATGTCGCGACAGATAATCCCTGAACAGCGCAACCGGATCCAGTTGATTGCCGGGAAGGGAGAGCGACTCATACCATTTTTCGTAATATTCCGCATCGCTCGACGAGGCGCTTTGATACAGGTACTCGGCGTATGCGGTGAAGTCCCGCTCGGTATCCATATACAAGGCCCCCGCCGTCGCGGAGTAAAACCAGGTATTTTCTTCCTTCATTACCGAACCGTCATCACGCAAGCGTGCCTGGTCAAGCCCGTATGATAAAACCTGATCGGAAAAAACCTGCACCTTCCAGACTGCAGTGGAATATCCCGCAACAAATTTTGGCGCAAGGCGGCGTTGACTAAAAGCTCCCAGCGTCAGTTCCCCGTTTGCCACAAGGAAATTGTCGGGCACAACGACATGTATATCGGCCTTCACGCCATATCCGACATCGGCAAGGTTCATTGTCCCCTGTTCAGGAATCCAGGAATCCTTGACAATGCCATAGACATAGAGCGTATGTGATCGAACGGGAACAGTGATCTTGAGCGCGAGGGGACCTTCCAGATCTTCCTGGGGGTTTTCAGGGTCCTTTATTCCCACGCTGAGGGGATCCGCAATTTGATAAAAGCGGCTTAATCCCCAGGATGACGTTTGCTTGCCAAAGCGGAAAAAGGCCTTTTCATTCCAGTTAAAATCCGTGAAGAGTTCAAATAACGAAATGGTACTTTCACTCGCATACTGCGGCGAAAGCGGGTAGGCGATATCAAAGGAGCCGAACACCCGATAATTCCGGTCAGGCCGGGCATCGAACGAGAGACGGGCGCTCAAATCAAGTTCAAGCGATTGCGAGGGATCGTCAAAATCCTCCTGTATAGAAGAAGCGTCCTCCCAGGAAAGTCTGACACCAGCTGTTGAATCGAGGTTTCCACTCCAGGAAAAGGACGGACCGGCAAAGAGCACTGAATCTACACTGGTGGAAGTGTCAGCCTCGCTGATCTCTAAGGCAGCGGGATCATCAAACAGACTGTCGAAGTCAAAATCGGAGCTGTTGTCATCCTGCGCTCTGACAAGGGTTGTCACCAGGGCAAGGGCGATCACCATCATTCTCAATTTCTTCATGGCTATACCCTTACCTGTTCACCCGTTCAAGATATTCCTTATGGAACACCGAGTCAGGAAGTTTGCTGATTACCACATTGGCAAAGGTGATTTGGGTTTTTTCGCCCTGTTTCAGATTATCCACGATCAGGATCGCCTGCGGAACATAACTGCCGCTGACCATCTGATAACGCGGGTAAGCAAGGGTCCGCATAAGGCGACCCGAAACCGAATAATGCTCCTCCTTGAGCACCAGTGAATTATCCTTTCTGATCCAGAGTTTGGTGCGAGCTACCGGAACGGTATTTCGGCGGGCATCGAGGGTTGCGATCCAGACTTCTGCCTGACCGAGCGTTCCGGACGAGTAGTCGCTGACCGTATAGTCTTCCGCGAGATTACTGGTGCTGAAATCGGAGTTTTGGGCGTCGCTTCCCTGAAAGGTGTCCTTGAGAGAGGAATAGGCATACTTTCTGCTTTCCGGATCGTAAAACCACAGGTCATCACCGATACAGAAATAGCCCTGCCCTTTCTGGATTTCGGGTTTAAGGATGACCATGGTAAACTGCTTTGCCTTGTCCCGGCGAAAGTAACGGGCTACTATGGTGTTGTCGTCTTCGCCCGGTTTTTGACTGACAACCGTCACCTCTGCCGAAAAGTCGTTATCGTTGAAACGGGACAGACGGTCAATATCCGCCAGAATGGTCGGCCAGTCAGGCTCTGCGGCAAAAAGCCCGGCAGAAGCAACACAACACACACATAAGAGAATGGTCGCCATACGACGGGCGGTCACAGTAAGTTTCATATTCAATGCTCCTTGATACATTCACATTAATTCGTACATACCCACATACAGTTTCAGGAAATCCCTAGAACTGGGTGCGCAGAGCCTGGGCCGGCAAGAGCCGGGCCGCCCGCCGTGCGGGGAAATAGGCCGCACAGAGGGTAAAAAATACGACCATACACAAAGACGACACAAGCGTAATTCCGCTGATTGTCCAGGAAAGCCGTCCGCCATCCAGGAAATAGCCGAGTTCGGCGAAGGCCTCCAGATTGAAGGTCGATGCGATTGATAACAACAGAAAACCGACAAGGGTTCCCGGAATGCATCCCGCAACGGCAAGAAAAAGGGCTTCGAGAATAAACAACGAACGTATCTGAGTGCGCTGCATACCCAGTGCACGCATGGTGCCAATTTCACGCGTCCGCTCATAAATAACAATGCGGAAGGTATTCACAAGGCCGACCATTACCACAACAAGAATTATCAAAAACAGGCCAAAGCTTCCAGCCTGTACACCGGTTAGAATGCCCACGAAACTACCGAGCTCGTTGTTCAGGTTTGTAATTATTGTCCGTTTACCCGTAAAGCCGGTTTTATCGAGTGCGGTGATGATTGTCTGAACATCCCGGCCGGCGACTTCTGCATACGGATGCAGCTCATAGGTACCCGATAACCGCTGGTGGAGCATCATGGTTTTCGCATCCAGGTTCGTAAAATCATCGAGCAACAACCCGAACTGATTATAGGTTCCCACAGGCATACCGATATACCGGTTCAGGGCTTCACGGTCCACATAAGCGGCTATATCCATATGAGATTCAAATACGCCAGCAATGGAAAACTCTGCGACGTTTTGCTGTGCATTGATTGTTGAAAGTTCTACCAAAAGCAGCTCGCCGATCAGAGAGGGAATCAGGGTGGACTGCTCTTCCTTGCGCCGCTGTTCGATATGTTTGATTTCTTCCTTTACTGCCTTGTCCAGATCATACTTCTTGCCACTTTCACGCCAGGCAATTTTCATATCCCGGCGCAACACAGCCTGTTCTGCAAACGACATTTTTGCCTTGGGCAAAAGACCGATCAGTTCGGCTAGAGTAGTGGAAATCAGAATACCATCGCTTCCGGCCATCGTGTCTGCGGTTCCTGCCTGCATCCGCAAACTCTTCGCAAGCTGAGTATCCTCAGTCCAGTCAATACCGGAAATCTGGCGGGAACTTCCCTTGCCGGAGAACAGCACGGTGCCAAATACGACAGTTCGTCGCGTCGCGTTTTGTATGGAAAGGTTAGAGTCCTCGAGAGAGTCAAGCAGCGCCTGGTCATCTTTGATAATTGTTTGCAGCCGGTCATTTTCGTCCCGTTCCACCTGCAAAAAGAAAATATGGCCTGCAACCATATCGGCGAAATTTTTCTGAAGACTTTGGAGCAAACCGCCGGTGAGCCCGCTCACCAAAACCAATATACACATACCGAAGGAGAGCGCTCCTCCGAGCAGGAAACTGCGTCTTTTCTGACGGCTCAAATTTCTCAATGCCATTTTTGCCAACATTGTTTTCTTCCTTATTAGTCCGTGGATATTGCTTTCAGGGGGCTGACCTTGAGCGCGATAAGCACCGGGTAGATCCAGGAAAAGAGCGCAATACAGGCCATCAGGGCCAGCGAGATAAGGACCGGTTGAGGGCCAATAACCGGTCGAAGCAGCTCGCCGCCGCCCAGATATCGCAACGCATCGTTATCCGTAGGGATACCGGTTCGGTTCAAACCGAAAATAATGAGTGCACCCAGCCCAAGCCCAAGACACCCAAAAATGACCGTGATTGCCGTCGTCTCTGCGATAAACAGGCGTGTAACAAAACCTTTTTGCGCTCCCAGAGCGCGCATTGTCCCGATCTCGCTGGTCCGCTCCATAACGGAAACAACCAGTGTATTCATGATGATGATGATCGAGACAAAACCTAAAATGAACAAGGCCACATTGAACAATATCTGTACTCCGGAATAGGTCAGGGAATCGGGCATAGCTGATACCCACCAACTTTGCGACCGGGCAAGCAAGTCGGCATCGTCAAATTCCCTGTTCAGATCCTTAATGATCGAATCGACATTCGCGCCTTTCTCGGTCCTGATCACAATAAAATGCCAATCCTGTGATTCGTTATCCTGAACTGTCGCCATGACCCGTTCTCCGAGACCAAGGTCAAAGGGATCTGAAGCCTGCGCGCTGACTGTTGTGGAAGACAGAAAACCCGAATCATCAGCGAGAGCGTCCTCAGCAAAAAGACTGTCCAGATCACTTTCAAGAAATGCAGTCGCAGTGTCGGGGACGTCCACTTTCTCGACTGTTCCTCCTGAGCCGCCCAGAAGGTAACGAAGAGACGACACGTCGAGAAAACTGACCGGGAACAATCGATCATTACCGGAGGGGAAGCGGAAGATACCGACAACGGGGACCTCGATAATCTTGACGCCCGCTTGCCCAAAACTGTTCAGGCGAACAAGATCACCGGGCTTATATTCAATGCCATATTCTTTCTTGAACCGTTCATAGGTTTGTTTTCCCATAACCATACCGCGCTCACCCGGCAACAAAAAGCGACCATCCATCAATACCGCGCCATCCATAACGGACCGGTAGGATTCACTTTCAACACCGAAAAAAAGCCCATACTCGAAAGCGCCGTCGTCATTGTTAAACAAGGCGTATCCGGACAACTGACGGGTAACCGCCCTGATGCCCTTCATTTGAGATACCTTGTCCATTACCTGCGGGAAGTCGCGGATAACCGGAATAACCGGAAACCCCACGACATCATCACTTTGAGCCCCAAAAACGCCGGCGCCAAGGGTTTCCGTCGAGGTTACCAGAATATCGCCCGTATAATACCGGGTAAAGATATCGGAAATATTTCGGATCATGGAGTCGATGAGGGCATTACCCGCAAAGGTCAGCATAATGCCAATAGAAACAAGCGCGCCGATAATCAGGGTTTTGGTCCTGTGCTGCAAGAGGTTTCGTACAGCGATTGCCCAAATCATGACAGACTCCTTTTCTGATTTTCGGTAACAAGACCGTCCTTGACCCTGATTATATGGTCTGCAAGCTCGACAATCCGGTTGTCATGGGTAGAGAAAATAAAGGTAGTATTCAAATCGCGGTTTACCTTTTTCATCAAAGCCAGGATCTGCTCCCCGGTAACCGAATCAAGATTGGCTGTCGGTTCATCTGCCAACACGACTTCCGGCTTGGTAACCAGGGCGCGGGCAATGGCAACCCGTTGTCGCTGCCCGCCTGAAAGTTCGTTTGGTCGGTGTTTTTGATGCTGATCAAGGCCAACTTCAGAAATCAGCGTGTCGATCCATTCTCGGTGAGAAGCTCGAATACCTGCTTTCTTTCCCAAAAGCAGGGGAAACTCGATGTTTTCACGGACTGTGAGAACAGGTATTAAATTGAAGCTTTGAAAAATGAATCCGATAAACTCATGTCGGAGACGGGTTAGCGCCTTGTCCTTGAGAAGGGCCGTCGAGGTTCCGTTGATCAGCACATCGCCATCGGTCGGATTATCGATCAAGCCGATCATATTCAAAATAGTTGATTTTCCCGATCCCGACGGACCGGCAATCGAAATAAAGTCGCCTGCATCTATCGAAATATCAACACCACGGACTGCCTCAACAACTGTTTTTCCCAGCATATAGTTTTTCTTGACCTGTTTCAGCTCGATAATACCCATGAGAATCCTCCTGCACTGTGAAAGTGTAACACGCGGCGATAACCAAAATGTTATACTGCTATCAATATTGTTGAAAATTGGGATTTATTTAGCTCAAGTAATCACTGAAATAATGAGAAAGTATGGTTTCAACAAAATTGATAGCAGCAAGAAAATGTTAAGGATTGAAAAATCTGATCAATACCCGGAAAAGTCAGTATGCGGCAATACTACGATCACATATCCCGGAAACCTGGCGAAACCAGGCGTCCCGCTCCCAAAGAGACACATCCCGCACAAGAGATTCCAGTTGCTCGGATAAAACAGAATTCTTGGCATGTCCTGGAGAAAGACAGACTGTGCCACTTTCACTATTTACGACACAGAGTGTAGAAAAAACTTGTTTACCCTCAACATTTTTATATGATGAAATGGTTTCATGTAAGTAAATTCCGCCTCTGGCAGAGAAAAAGACCCAAAGAGGTGTATACCTTTTCATTATGCTTATATTGTCCCGATATTTATTGAATATACTGTACAATTCCTCTAGTTTCAGAATATCATCCCGG
>LVBK01000076.1 GCA_001604385.1 Spirochaetales bacterium Spiro_09
GATACAAGTAAAGTTTAATACTATACTGCTATTACTGTCAATCGGCTCTTTCCTTAGAGGATCCAATAATGGCAGACTCATCGTTAAAAAAAGACGAAGAAGAAGTTGTGGTGATCTTTGTGAAGTGGAAGACTGTTGGTGGAAAAAGAATTTATGCCAGTTCGTATGGCTTAAAAGCTTTCCGTCTCGAGATTCCACGCTCAAAGTATCGCGGATAGTGTAAACTGACAAGTGATTCAGGATGGCTACCTGAATCACTTGTTTTTTTTTAGTTATATATAGATCAAAAACTATCAGATGGGGGATTGAACATGAAACAAGAAAGCTCTTCTCAGCTAACAGAAGATTTGAAGCTCTTGCTTAGAATTCCACCACGCGTTCCATCTGAAGCAATCAGTATTGTGGCCGAACGCTATGCCGCAATCCTCGCTCCCGAGCGAAAGCATATATCGAGAATATTTACAGATAGTGAGATGAGAGCAATACAACAAGCCTGCAAAGATATGAAATGGTCACCTTGGTCGATTATTGGTGGTGTTCTTGCAACTATTAGAATTACTTCAAACGAAATGTTGTATGCCTTTAACGTTGACCGCGCTGCTCTTGAAAGTAAATTGTCTGGCCTGTCTCATGTACAACAGTTCGCTCTGATTGAGATGATTGAGGAGTTCTGGGAGAATAATTAAGGCTTGCAAACGCCGCAGGCCTCGTATCCTTGTGCCTGTGCAGTAGAGCGTTCAATTTTAATGCTTGATGAGTCAAGATAGCGGCAACCACTTCTATGATATTTAGTGCCGGTTTCAGTAATGTATACATAATTATCTGTTTCTGTAATAGGATCACACGAAGAAGTTAAAACCAAGCAGCCAAGCATTAAGAGAATAACGCAGACACCTTTTCGCATTGCCGTCTCCTTTTCTTTATCCAATTTTCACCGGGTTTCCAGTCGGAAACTGTAGCTTAAAATCAACGTCGCGGACCTCTGCCTCGCTATCAAGCGAAACCCGATATTCCGGATTCTCCTGGCAATGACGAATGAATTCTGCTTTCGCCTTTGCCATCGCCTCGCCAGTATCCGAGGCAATTACCTTTACCTTCTTGAGCCAGGTCTCGGTTATATCGATAGTGAAGATGTATTCAGGCATGAATGTCCTCTTTAGGCATAGTTTGTCAGTATCCACCACGAAAATAGAGATCAATTGTTTCAACAATTGCAGAAGCTTGCTCTGGAACTATATTGTAGTCTTTTGAGTACTTACCCTTTAGTCGTAGCTGGATATTGTTTCCTAACATGATTGAACGAAGTAACGCTATTTCATAGTCTTGAAGCCGAGATAAACCATTTTCTGAGACATATCCGAAACCAGCCTTCCTATCAGATTGTTGGACATTTATTTGAAATCGTTCACCATTCCCATTAATTAAAATTGCTGTATCATAGAAAATCCAATCATCCTCAGAGTAATAAAAATTTAGTATTAGTCTTGAAGAATCAAGTCTCTTAACTATGTACACGCTCATAC
>LVBK01000077.1 GCA_001604385.1 Spirochaetales bacterium Spiro_09
TCTTCGAACCGTCGTCCACAGACCGGCCTCCAGGAAGCTAATCCCCGAGTTGCCGGAAGGCCGCTCCCCGGAAGATTCCGTACCCGTTGAATTCAGTAAAACTGACAGATTTCACGCTGAACCCGCCCGCTACGCGGGCGGGGATTCCAAAACTTTTTACCTTTCGGAAATTTTTTATCGGGGAGCGCGTTGATCCAATCGCAATTACTCGCGCCAGCAGTGACGCAAAACCAGCTGATGACACCAAAAACCAGAACTCCCTGACACTTTCTCTTATTCTTCTCTTTTATATTTTTTTAGTGTCACCAAAGAAAAAGTGAAATAAATAAACTAATAGTATTCTCTTGAATTGTACAGTTTGGTTTTTATTAGCTCACAGTGGTATTTAAACGCGCTGATATTCTCAAAACGCCTTACTTTTACCGTCACCTTTAGTGTCATCTTTTCCGTCACCGGGATAGGGGAAGGGGGGAAAGGCATTGACGTGCCGGTAAAACATGAGTATTCTTGCTATATGGATATAGCAGCCCTCTCTACAGCCCTTTCCCAGAATAAAGTACAAGAAGCCGCCGCGGTTCAAGTACAAAAGCTTGCCATGAACTCGGCAGAAACACAGGGTACGGCGCTTGTCCAGATGATGAGCGAAACTATCACCGATCCCTCACTCGGTAACCGCGTCGACCTACTCGCCTAAGACAATTACAGAATTTTCTAAACGCGCCCATTCACTAATACCAACATAGAGAATAAATAAAAACCTTGTGTATCACAAACGTCTATATTTACCGCAAAACATATGAGCTTTTCTTAAGTCCTGAGCGATCTACAATAAAGCCGATGAAAAGATCAGATTCATTTGAGTACTATTTCTATCAAAAACCAATGATTGTCTCAAGCTTAGTATGTTGCAAACTATAACCACACATTTCACGTTCAACACCTGCATCAGGACCATGTTAATTTTTCTGGTTGGTGAGAGAATAACAATAAAATAATCCAGCACACATCAGATAGATTACCACTCATATCATATAAAGTCAGTTCATTAATTTTTTTGCCTACAATATGTACTAACATGCTAGACTTCATATTTTACAATTCAACATCATCAAACTTCATCGATGCTGAATAAGCAACACCATTGTTTATTAATATCATGTTATGTATTCATCCATATTA
>LVBK01000005.1 GCA_001604385.1 Spirochaetales bacterium Spiro_09
TCTCAAGAGTATTCTTTTAGTGCTATTTTACTATTTACCTAAATGTATCGCCTTTGCCTTGCCCCTGGCTGTGTTATTTGCTTCATCCTACACAATGGGAAATTTTTATGCGCGGAACGAACTTGCTTCCGTCTTTGCAGCCGGTTTTCCGCTACATAGATTGATTTCTCCTCTGCTTTTTCTTGGTCTGCTTTTATCTGTCTTTCTTTTTTACTTCGAGGATCGGGTGGTAATTCATACTACTGTAAAAAAGAATGGTTTGGTCAAAGAATTATTGAAAGAAGAAAATTCGTTAAGCAATACAAATGTAGTCATACAATCAGATTCCGGAAGGGTAGTGTATACTGCAGATTATTATCAGGATGCGGAAAAAAAATTATATACGGTCTTGATTGTCGTCCGTGATGATAGCGGCAACCTTATGCAAGTCATACAATCCCCATCCGCACAATGGAATGGCAGACATTGGAGTATGGATGATCCGGTTTCATACGTATTTACCCGAGACGGAAAAATTGAGCACACATTCTCGCCATCCTCTGAAATTTTTACGGAATCACCCGACACCTTCCGGCGTAATATCACGGATGTAGAAGAACTCCCTTCTTTTCTTGCGAAGGAGTATATTCAAAACTTACGGCGTGCCGGGCTACCGTATGCAGAGCAATTATCAAACTATTACAAACGCTTTTCTTTTCCGTTTACTGTGTTTATTGTTCTATTTTTTTCAATTTCAATGGGGGGAAGATTCAAAAAGAATATTATCCTTATGAGCCTGCTTATGAGTCTTTCGATAGCAGTTCTATTTTATGTTACACAGATGATAACCATGTTATTTGCCAAATGGGAATATATTTCCCCCTTAGCCGGAGCATGGTCACCAGTAATAATTTTCATCATCTTGAGTATGGTGATATTAAAATTTGCAAGGACGTAACGAATGAGTAAACCTGTTGATATATTTTCACTCACACATGCTGATACTGGATGCCGTGCCAGAACCGGAACTATTCATTTGCCGCATGGTGATGTTCATACTCCCGCCTTTATGCCTGTTGGAACAAACGCGACTGTTAAAGCAATGACAAAGGACGATCTATCGGAAATAGGTTTTGAGATAATTCTTGCCAACACCTATCATCTTTATTTGCGGCCAGGGATAGATGTTATCAGGCAATCAGGCGGTTTGCATGGTTTCTCCGGGTGGAATGGTAATTTTTTGACAGACTCGGGAGGGTATCAGGTTTTTTCTTTATCCTCATTTCGTAAAATTACCCGTGACGGAGTAAAATTTAAAAGCCATATTGATGGATCTACACATTTTTTGACTCCGGAGTCGGTAGTTTCCCTGCAAGCGGGTTTTAATAGTGATATACAGATGCAGCTTGATGTCTGTACAGGTTTTGGAACTGAATGGAAAAAGGCTCGAGAGGCTTTGATGATAACAACTGATTGGGCTAAGCGGGCAAAGAAAGCATGGCTGGAATCAGATGAGATATATCAGGGCAGTCTTTTTTCAATAGTGCAGGGAAATTTTTATCAGGACCTGCGAAAACAAAGTATAGAATCTGTTATTGAACTTGATACGCCCGGTATAGCTATTGGAGGTCTTTCAGTAGGAGAACCGCATGAGGTGTATACAGAATTCCTTGAATCAACATCTGTTCAGCTTCCGGCCGGAAAGCCTCGGTATGTTATGGGTATTGGTACACCCGACTATATTCTTGAAGCAGTCTATAATGGCATAGATATTTTCGATTGTGTTTTGCCAACGCGAAACGCCCGAAATGGGTCATATTTTACCAGGGATGGGTCGATAGCGATCAAAAAAGAACGCTATGCGAAGGATTTTGGGCCAATTGACAGTCAGTGTAATTGTAAAGTCTGCAGACAATATTCACGTGCTTATTTAAGGCATCTGTATAAAAGCGACGAGATATTAAGTTCAATGCTTGCGACCTATCACAATCTTGCTTTTTTGCATCAGATGATGTCGGAAATTAAGGCGGCTATACAGGATAATACATTTGCACAGTATCGAAAATCTTTTTTATCAAGATTTTCTGGAGGTGAGCATGCATAAAAAGACATTATCATTTGTGGTTATTGCTGCTATTATCAACATGCTTTGTGTTGCCCAGTCTCCTCTTGAAGATACTCGCAGTGAAAGGCAAAAAAGAGTCGATGTTTTTCAGTATGGGCTTGAGTCTGATATTTTGCAATTGCTCCAAACAATTCAGGATGAAAAAACCCATGAATATGATAATGAAATTCGAACTTTATTCGAAACCACTCGTTCTATTTCAGTCAGGGAATCAATAATATCCTTATATACACAAAATAAGCAGATGCTCCCGGAAGACTGGATGTTTCAAATTCTTGAGGATCCTTGGGATTCTCCAAAAACGACTGTCAGACTGATCTTGACTCATGTGTATGAACTTGACATAAAAAGTGCCGCTTCATATATACGCAATTTACTTGCCGAAGATAATTCAGATTTCCGTGATCAACTGATTCAAACCATAGGAAAGATTGGAGATTCCACAGACGCTGCATTTCTTGTCGACTATCTTGAAAATGATTTCGATGTTGATGAGAAAACACGATTAGTGATCCGGCAGAATATTATGACCGCACTCGGAGAATTGGGTGCACTTGAAACATGGGACAGATTGTATGAAATTGCGACCAATGAAGATGAGAATACTTTTATTCGGGCTACTGCAGCGACATCATTGGCGTCTATGAAAAAGTCAGAAATTCTCCCTTTATTGGAAAACCTTTTTGAAAATAAAGATCCGCTGTTGCGGTCAGCTGCGATAACAGGAGCTTCTAACTATACAGATTCCGTCGCGAGATCACTTATTATCGAAGGCCTTCGTGACAACTACTACAAGGTGCGTCTTGAAGCATTATCAGCGGTAGAGAATCTCATGCTTGTAGAAGCAGAAACTTCTATAGTGTATCGCGCCCAATTCGATCCCGTGGACAGTGTAAAATTGAAAGCATATGAGACTCTTGGAGCAATCAAGACGGAATCTGCCCATAAATGGCTTCTTGATACCTTCAATGCAGATGCAACATCAGATCGTTATAAGGTAAAAGCAGCCGATGTGCTCATGAAGTATAATGCCCCTCTCGTATTCGATTCTTTTGCAAGACTAGTCGATTCCTCCCTGAAAGACGATAAGAAGAAGTGGCTTCGGTATGAATTAGGGAAAATTATGTTGAATACATCCGAAACTGATTATGAAGATATTGCGCTTGCTTATCTTTTGAATTCAGATGTATCAACCCGTGGTATCGGTCTGGAATTATTCAACAAATACCGGTATGAAAGCTTGCGTGGAGAAGTGGAAAAAATATCCGAAGATAAAAAACAGGGCGGACTCTATACTCGCGCACGGAGAATTTTGGATAAATGAAACCGGGTATTGGCCAATAGCAAATACCCGGGAAGTGTTAATACTTGATCGAGTTCAACAAGCGGTTCAGTTTGATCACCGGATCTTCATATTCCTTTATGGTAAACACAATTTCGTAATCCTTGTCAGACACGGCGGTTATTTCTCTACCGACGCAATTTTCGATGATATTGTTTGTTTCGTACGGGAAATATTCAGGTTTTAAGATTGCCAGGCTGCACTGTGATCCGTCAAACCTGATATCCGCAATTCTATGTGGAAAGGGCACAAGGAAAATGAGAAATGCGGAATTCTTTCCGCCGACAGACAGTCTGGATCCCGGTTTCATTATATGAATATTTCGTTTGCCGATATGCGGATTCTGATATCGTACATATAACTCAAACATCATATTTGCATTGTTGCGAACTGGAATATGCTCATTTGGATCAGCTGCCTGAATCAATGACTTGTGGATATCATGGGCAGGCACTGCGGATGCTAGTACTGAAAGTCTTTCTGCTTGTTGAATACGCATTCGTTTTGCAGCTTCTGATCTGATTATATCCGCTTCTTGTTCCCTTGTGTGTTGTGCATTATCTGCAACCATAGTCTTGGGTTGAACTTCTGATTTTTTCTCGAATTGTGACAAAAATGAGCTGTGATCTTGTACGGGAGATCTATAATTTTCGAGGATGTCAATTCCCTGCCGTTTTTGTTGGTTATCCCGGGTGACTAACACCGTATCTTGTTTTGTCTTCGCAAATCCCGACAAAATGTTACTATTATCTGAAGCGGAGCTGGATCCGGGGTATACAGGTGCTGACGTGAGTGGCTTTGCGTTATGCTCCGCTTCAGAAGTAGAGATTTTATCCATGGAAACTGCAAGCGCCCTGGATGCAGGATGCTGGGTATGATGAAAAATAAAGACGAATAAAATCAGAATAAGAATAATTGCCAGAAGAATTAACACGATCACATAAGCGACTGTACTGCCTGTTCGAATAAAATCGGTGAAAGAAAATGAAATAATTTGAACGGGAAGTGTAGCGGTTTGGGGATCAACGCGGATGTCATCAGTAAATAGAAGTCGTAATTGTAATTGCTGGGTTCCCAGTACAGTGGTATCCGGCAGTCGAATTATCGGTTTCAGTGTTCTTGTTTTTCCTGGCGGTATCCGTACAAACGCCCGTTTGGCTAGCACATTTGTCTGATAATTGTGAATGCCTGCCAGCTCAAGGTAAAGTGCATCTGATGATGGATTTTCTATTTTCAGGGGTAAAGCAAACTCTTTACTGCGCTTTCCAAGGTTTTCCGGAAAGGTAACACGGGGCAGTGACAGAACCGTGTCAACAAAATTGATAGCATCTTCCGGATTTTCCGGAAGTTGTGAGCGTTGAATAGCAAGCTCACGGGTGAAATCTGAAGAAATATCCACGAACACCGGTTTGTTTGTATCCGATGCATCCGGGGTGTCAACACTATCTTCAGGATTTGTTGCATCAATCGGTTTGGCAGTTCTTGTCTCTGTGGACTTGCTTCCATCAAGTTGTACTACTGTAACATTATCCGGAAAGGGTAATTTTATGTAGTAGACATCCCATCCGGCTCCCCTGATTTGTTTTGCGTATGAATGTAGTTCCTGTTGAACCTGATCAGGCGTATAGGAGAAAAACTGACTGGCTGCGGTAGGATTGAATATTCCGTCTGAAATGAAGATAACTATTTTTTTTCGTGTTTGCTCAAGTGTGTTGATATACTGCCAGGTATATTGCAAGCCACTCAGGAAGTCGGAATTTTGTCCAATTGGATAAAGTAACATAAACCGTGATACAACACGCGAGACATCTGACTCTGAACGAATTGGTTGAACAATCTCAAGATTAACCCGTGAATTGAATGAAATAAGGTGGAATGTATCACCTTCCCGTATAAACTTTCGGGTGATATCGGGCAGGACACGGTTATTTATCTGCTCAAACCAGGGCAAGATACTTCCCGAGGCATCCATCAGGACAACTATATCTGCACCTGAAGCGAACAGGCCGGACAATCCGGCACATGCAATCAACAACGCAATAATTTTTTTCATTCTCGGCATGGTACATCCTCTGAACACAGCAGTGTACAAATTGCAGACAAAACCCATGGGTCTGTCTGCATTATCATACTGACTTTGATCATGTCATCTTAAAAAGATGCAGCGGAAATTGCCTTAATTGTATAACTGTATTCCTGTTCATTAATGGTAAATACCATTTTTTCACCTTCACGGTGATTATAAATTGCATTTCCGAAGGGTGACATATAAGAAATAATGAAGTTGTCCGGATCAGATTCCCACGGACCAAGTATAGTATACACTTCTTCTTTGCCGGTATTGTTATTCTGCAAAGTTACGATCGTTCCATATGTTACACGTGTGGTTGTAATTGTCGTAGGATCAAAGATCTGTGCGCGCTCAATCTCTTCCTGTAAACGGGTCGCGGTAATATTAAGAATATTTTGCCTTTCCTTGGCAGCTTTATATTCAGCATTTTCACGCAAGTCACCCAGTGACAGTGCAAAACCAATTTCCTTCGAGTTTTCCGGAATATCGACATCGATGATGTGCTGAAGCTGCTTCTTTTTTTCTTCCATCATCTTGCTTGTAACAATCAAGCCACGGGAGACAACAGCCTTTTCTTCCGAACCGAAAAACTTGAATCCCTTATGCTTTTCCAGGATTTTATTGCGTAAGCCGGTTTTTATGGCAGGATCGAGGTCTTTCACGTCATTGATCAGGGTATACAGTCTTGTAATGGTGTCCACATCGCTGGACAGAATATAGCCTTCCAAAAGATTATCCTTACCGAAGAGTACGGTTTGTACCTGGCGGTTGATCTTCCGGTTTTCAGTTGTTTCGCGATGATTTGCGATTTCTCTGAAGGTTACATCAAGTATATGAATAAGGGAAATCAACTGTTTTTCATAGGGAATTGCCAATTCTGTATACCATTCGGCATTTTGAGCGTTTTTGAAGAACCAGATAACGGCTTCACGATAATCACGATATCCCTCGAAACACAGACTTGCCAAATCTTGAACCTTTCTGGTATAGCCTTCCTTGACCAATGTATCAATGACATCCTGTTGCAGTACTGTCGGGAACAATTTGATATAAATCTCTGGCCAATCTGGAAGAAATTTGAATATTTCACGCAAGAATTCTTTTTTCAGCTCGGTATCCTTGATGGCAGTATATACAGCTGCTACATCATCTATCTCCGAAAAAAGTTCGGCAAAATTATATTGTATGCCAGGGTTGAGGTGAGGGTGATTTTGAATGATCTTTTTGACCACCAGGTAAGAAGCGATGATTTGTTCGTTAACCTGGTTGAATGCCTTCAGATAACCGGCAAAATAGCTGAACATTTCCGCAAAGTATTCCGAATCCGGCTCCGCTTTCGCGGCAAAGGTCATCAAAATGTCAATTCTTGAGAAGAAGTTCTTCTGGGCCTTGAACTCATTAAAGAGCTTTTCTTCGCGGGATATTGATCGTTCGCGGACAACATACAAGTCAATATTTGTCGGATTTACTCCGAAGGTCGAGTCCTCTTTCAGGATATTTCTTGCTTTGGTACTCCAGCCTGTCCATTCACTTGCGGTAAGAATGGAAGGAACCAGTTCTGCCTTGACCCGTTTCATGTCGCAGTTGTTGTCGAAGCTTCGGATTATTGTTTTCAGTGCCCATGCGGGATCAGATTTGACTTTTTCTATGAGTTTGTCTTTTTGCCAGGTTGCCCGCAGAACTGAAATATGTTCCTTGTCGAGGGTTTGAAGAGCATTTACACCCATTTTCAGACTCATGGTATGACCGCGATTTTTTGCAAAGTCAATGGTTATTTCGTCATTTTTGACTTTGGATATTCTTCCGACACCCCATGAACGGTGATAGACAAAATTTCCCGCATCGAATGAAATGTGTTTTTCGAATTCGCTGATCGCCTCGAACACGTTTCTCCAGCTTTGGTTAAGGTTCGATGCGCGGATATATTCGTCAAGCTGGCTGTGTCCGGAATATTTTCCGCGGAAGCATTCCACAATCTCTTTTCGTGCCCATGAATCCTTATCGTCATAGGCAAGGATGATTTTCAAAATTTCGATGGCGGTATTCCAGTCTGCCTTGGACTTGTAGTAAGCATATACTTCCTGCATAAGGCTGGCGCTGCGATCTTCGCCCATTATTTTTGCAATTTTTCTCTGTACATGATAAAAGAAGTCAATTTCCTCGGGTATGAGGGAAACAAGATGCGTCCAGATTTCCTTGACAGAGTTGGACTGTTTCCGATTGATATACCGGTGGAGTGCCTTTTTATAGAAATCAACAGATGACTCGATGTCTCCGTCTTTCTCGTACTTTTCGGCAAGTTGTTTCGTTATATCTGCTTCTTCATAATCAACCTTTACGAGACGTTCCCAAATTTCGAACACGGAATCGTTATTATCGTTCTTGTATATGTCCGCAAGGGTTCGCAGAGCGAATTTGGACTCGTTATAATCCAGAATCCTCTGACACAGATATTCTACAATCTGGTTTTTATGGTTGTCGGTGAATATGTCAACAAGACTAATCAGGGCTGAATCGTCAAGAAGCTGTTGCGTCAAGGCACTGATACCGGAAAGATAGAGAGCGATGATACTGTTTTTTGTATGTGCAAGATGCTCATCGCTCAATGCCTTGATTTCATCCAGACATTTTTCTTTTTGTGCTTCCCGGATCACGGCATCAAGATCCTTGAAATTGCTGATTGAATAATTGCTTATGGTTGCGCGGGTCCATTTTTCTTCATTCAACATGTCCTGTACGGACTTGATCAACGATTCAGACATCTCTCTCTCCTATACGGATTACAGGGTGTATCTGTTGTACACTTCAGTATCCAGCAGTTTAATTTTCAATAACACTTCATTGATTCTTGCCTTATCATCATTAACATTTATGTAATGATCGATTAACCAAAAATAATGATTGATAAGTCGGGGAATCAGGTTCGACCGTGATTCCGGCGACGCGGTTTTAATATCATTTTCCAGTGCAAAAATAGCCTGTTTAAGTTTTCCGAACTCAAGTGCCCGCAACTCGCGTTTGACGTTAAAGACTCCATACAGGAGTCCGTAAACCGGCACCCATTCCATCTGTGCCGCTCCGGAGTAGCCAAGACTGTGAACCTGGGCCAATAACCTTTTAATTATATCGGATTCCAGGAAATGGAGTTCAATATCTCCTGCTCCGAGAAAAAAGGCTTCCCTGAACAACACCTTTGACATTCGCGATTCGCCACATAGCGCATAACAATCGGCAAGTTCCGCAAGAATAGCCGGCGATTCACGATTAGTATCCCGTGCCTGTTCAAGCAACGTCAGTGCCTGTTCATAATTCCCGAGTGCTTTATAACACAGTCCGGTTTTTCTGCATATTTCCGGGTCTCTGGAAGACCCGTCTTCCCGGTATAATGACTGATAAAAACGAAGTGCTATGGTAAAGGCACATTGTTTCAGTGCGTACAGGACCGGTTCCTTTTCCTGTCCAAGTTTTTTCATGAAATCGGTGAACGGTTTCCACTGTGAAACCATATATTCACCCTTTTCGAACGCCGTCGAGCTCTGATGTGCTTTTTTAAGCTTGTCAGCCCAAAAGTTCACTCCGGTTAATGCATATATGACATCCTCATTTTCAAGATCTTGCTGTAATAAACTCTCAAGTTCTTTTTTGGCCTGTTCAAGTTCACCTGATTTGAGGAGATCATATGCTTGTTGCAAAATGGCATGAACAGGTACTGCTGTCATAATACCAGTACCATTATACTCATTCCTTGGGTTTAGTCAATGAAGGGATTCTATTTACAGTGTTGGCCGAGTTTGGTACTATAAAACATATGACACGATCGTATCTACTGGCGCCATCCATTTTAAGCGCAGATTTTTCATGTTTAACAGACTCGCTTCGACGTATCGAAGAACGTAATGGAGACCTTGTTCATATTGATGTTATGGATGGCCATTTTGTTCCCAATTTGACCCTTGGACCGCCGATAATCAAGGCATTGAGATCGAAAACCTCGATTCCGTTCGATGTACACCTTATGACTGCCAATCCGGCCGAAACATTTATGCAATACATTGATTCGGGCGCTGATTATCTTACCTTCCATATAGAAGCAGAAATTCACGCCCACCGACTGGCGCTTGCCATACGTGAAGCAGGTGTCAAGCCAGGCATAAGTATTGTCCCTTCGACGCCCGTATCCGCACTTTCAGAATTACTTCCCTATGTCGATCTTGTGTTGGTTATGTCGGTAAATCCCGGTTTTGGGGGGCAGGTGCTCATTCCCTCCTGTCTTGAAAAGGTACGCGAACTGAAAAAAATCAAGCAGGAAAAACATTTCTCGTATATAGTATCAGTAGATGGAGGCATCAATTCTTTGACGCTTCCCCTGGTTCTGGATGCCGGTGCTGATGTCATTGTGTCCGGTTCCGCTTTTTTTACCGGTGATATTGACTAGACAGGAGCTTGAGGTGCAAATAAAAAAAGTCTCTGTTTTGTGCATTTTGTTCTGCACTCTATCTTTGTTGGCAGCCCAGAATCCGATGGCTTCAGGGCTTGATGCATATTCAAGATCTGATTGGTCTTCGGCTCTCCTGTCCTTTCAAAAAGCGGCGGTTGATTCACCCCGTAATCCCGAACCCTGGTATTGGCTTGTGATGACACATATCTCATCGGGGGAGTATTCGGCTGCGCTTGAACAGATTCATGCCTTTGAGCACCGCTTTCCCTTGAACGATCGAACCATCGAAATGAATTATCAAAAAGGCCGGGTTTATTATCTTTTGGGATGGTATGAACAATCCATGTTGACCCTGGACGCGTATATCCGGGGAAACCCGGAACACGAGCTGGTTGCATCTGCTTGGTTCTGGATTGGCGAGTCCCTGTATGCTGTTGCCCGGTATGAAGAGGCCCGTGCGGTATATTATCTGGTTGTGAATAAGTATCCGGATGCAGTCAAGCGCGAGGCCGCACATTACCGGTTACTGCTCATCGAGCAATCAGAACGAGAAGATGAATTGCTCAGGCTGTTAAAGTCAAGCCACGAAGAAGCCCTGCAAATAATAGAAGAGTATCAGCGTCGCGAGAAAACCTATGAACAGGCTCTTTCAGCCTATCAAAGACGCATTGCCGAGATGATACGGGATACACGTGCGGGAGAACTTGAAGCACAACTGGTCGAGGAACAAAGCAAGAATGCCGATTTGCGTGAAAGAATTGCTGTCCTGGAGCGAATAAAAGCGGAACAGGGTGAAACATCTGACGGTAATCGCAATCTTCCGTCTTCTTCTGTGTCGCCTGCCCAGGGTACGCCACAGGAGTCATCTGCAGAGGATTTACGGAGAGCTCTTGAAGAGTTGCGTATAAAGGCGGAAACAGTGCAAAATCGCCCGGGTGAAGGAGGCTTTCAATGAAAGGGCTAACAGGCATATTGGCCTTGCTGTTTGTATTATGTCAAATGTCACTGTTCGGTTCTCCCCTCGAGATATTTTCCGGACGGTACAAGCTGGTGTTGTATCCTGACTCGGGAAGTTTTTCCCTGCAATACCTTTCCGATACAGGCAAAAACAGATACGAAAGCCTTTTTGATGACAGAAACAATAGCGCGAATACCTTCTTCTCGGTACTTTGTGATGGTCGTGTATTCAAGTTATCCCGGAAAGCGGGAAGACCGTTGGTTGCCGAGGTCACTGAGTCTGGTGCCCGTTTTGTTTTTTCGCCCAGCGATGATTTTGAGGTTAAACAGTACTTTTCCTTTGTGACCGACGCTTCCGGGTTAGGTCAGGACTTTCTCAGGATCGAAACTATACTGGAAAATATTTCCGGTAAACCCAGGGCCTACGCACTGAAAGCATTGTTTGACACATATTTGGGAGAGAGTGAAGGTATTCATTTTACGACTAACGTCCGTAACAGAATTTCTTCCGAGCTGTCAATAGATTTCAACCGTGACAAGGATTCGATTCTCATCTCTTCAGGTAAAAACAGGAATCTGGTCATTCCCTTTTTATTTCAGGGGGTGACAAAGCCGGATCAATTGATAATATCCAACTGGACCCGTTTGAATACTCTTGCCTGGCTTCCATCGGTTGTCGAGGGACGAACCTTCAACACAGTATACTCCGTAAATGATTCAGCTGTGTTACTTGTGTGGCCGACCAGAATTCTTGAAAGCGGTCAAACTATGAAAGTAAACATGATACTGTCAGCTTCCATACCCGCACTTCTTCAGACTGCTGCTGGTTCGACTCCGGACTCAGCCGCTTCGGCAGAGGAATATCGCTTGCGGTTGATAGATCAAATTATTCAGCGTATTTCCGAAATGGAGCGTAATACGGACGCAATTGATCCGGAAGAAATCAAGAATCTGAATGAAATTCTTGATCAGCTCCTTTCGAATCAAGGAGTTCGTTGATAACCGATGGCTCAAACCCTTCTTGACCGTGCAAAACGCTCTTTTATACGAAAGCGGTATCACGATGTGATAACCATGCTTGAGTCCGAGATTATTCAATACCGGGAATCATTTCAGTTTTATTATGTTCTGGGCCTGTCGTGTCTGTATACAAGCGATATAGGTGGGGCACAGTCATATTTTCAGCGTGCCCGCCAAATCAAGATGAGAGACACAGATCTTCTTGCCGCCCAGGCAGCCCTGTTTTTACGAAAGGGAGATATACAACAGGCTGTTGATTATTATCTGGAGATTCTTGAGTATGACCCCGGCAACCGTTTGGCCAGACGAAGTCTCAATTTTATACGGAAAAAAGGATCTGCCGAAATTATTGATAATTTGGTTGAAACCGATAAAATCAAGGCGTTTTATCCAGTTGTAAAAAGACGACAATCCTGGGCCCCCATCAGTATAGGACTAATTTGTGTTCTTATATTGGCCGTAGTCAGTTTTCGAGTAATCTCGAATGATACATCAACCCAGGATCAGGGGCGAGCGGATTTAACCTGGTATGCACTGGCGCCGGGTGAAGCGGACTCGTTAACCGAAACCGGCGGAACATATCGCTATATACTGACTTCACGTCAAATCCTGTCTTCCTATAACGAGGCCCGGCGCTATTTCCAGCAATGGAGAGACAATGCAGCACAAGTTGAAATAAACCGTCTGCTTCACTCCAATGCCTCGACAGCGATTAAACAGAAAGCGCGGTTATTGATGTCCTGGTTATCCAAACCGGGTTTTGATACCATAACTGACCGATATGATTTTCAGACAGTCTCATCGGATCCCATGCTCTATCTTGACTGTTGGGTCGTATGGAAGGGAATGGCCACAAATATGACAGTAACTGATACGGTTACGGGCTTTGATTTGCTCGTTGGCTACGATACCCGTAACAAACTTGAGGGCATCGTAACCGTAACCTTTACCAAGCCGGTAGATGTTGATGTAAGCCGACCGCTCGAAGTTTTAGGCAGGGTTATCCATGAAAACGGCCGAATCGGTTTGACCGGAGGCAGTATTTATCAGACAGGTAAACCGGTCGGCAAGTGATTAACGTGACAAATAGGCAGCGGGCGAGAAAAAGTCAATAATATCCGCCATTTGTCGATCCTGGCTTATTGTCAGGACTATTTGGGCAGACAATCTGCCGGATGGTACAATTTCCATAAACGGCATATCCTGAAGCGGTTTGTCGCAACTGATGGTATCGCACACGATAAGCCGATTCAGCAAGCCCTCATTTTTCAGCTCATGCAGGCGGGATGTTGCAGGATCAGAAAACACAGGGTGAATGATGATGACGTTAATTTCTGCACATTGGCGCGAGCCAAGTTCCCTGATCAGGCCATATATTGATCCGGCCGTATCGATCATGTCATCGACTATCCATATTTTTTTCCCTTCAATGGGCACGGCTGAAAGTATGTTGATGCATTCAACCGTATTTACTTTCTCATAGCTCCGTTGCTTGTGGGCAACAACCAGCTGGGTACCAAACGCAGCAGCGAATTGTTTTGCAAGTTTTTCACCCCCTGCATCGACGGAGCAGAACAGCCAGGAATCCGCCACCTCGGTATCCATGATATGTTTGTCGTGTATGGTAGTATCGCACAGATATTTTTGAAGGAGAGAGGTTGCCGGTACATCGTCTATCGAGCATAAGCAGGGGTCAAAGATGGTTTTTGACTTGTCGGAATGCATTTGGTAAGTAATAACATGATCAGCCCCCAACGAGATGATCGTTTTATAGTGAATCCACAGCCCGACGGAGTTTCGTCGTGTTGTCCGGTCTGATCGGCTTGAGGACATGTATGGCTCAAAGATGATTATTTCATGCGCGTGGGAGCGCTGAAGTACATCGATTATATGATACAATTCTATTTTGCATTCTTCGACTGATATTCCTTGATCATTTCGGGCACTGCAGGTAAAAAGAAACACTGTCTTGCCACGAACCGATTTGTGGAGGGTAACTTCCATTTCCCCGTCGGCAAACTGACGGACTGATATTTCCTGTGTGAAATCGATTGTTTCCGGAAATAACAGTCTTTCAGGATGATTCTGGAGCTCTTCTACTGTTTTTTTTGCATAGGTCATGCATGACCGGCTGGACATGATGAGAAAAGGTTGTATCATACAAAGAATAATACAACCACTTTGTTGTAAGTTGCAATTGCAATAATCTGGTACCAATACCTGCATTTGGTATGTTTTTTTGGTAAAATGCGGGCAAAAAGTGATATTACACCTGAAAAGTAGGGGGGAGGGAAAGGTGGCAAAAATTATGAATGAACGTCAGGACAATGCGGATATGGGTGAAAAGCTCAAGGCCCTTGAGGTCGCTCGGCTCCAGATCGAAAAACAGTTTGGTCAGGGTTCACTGATGAAATTGGGTACCGGCGCCGAAACGCGGGGAATAGAGTCCGTACCATCCGGAAGTATATTACTCGATGAAGCGTTGGGCATTGGTGGATATCCCCGCGGCAGAATTATTGAAATATATGGTCCCGAGTCGTCCGGTAAAACCACTCTTGCGTTGCATGCCATTGCTGAAGCGCAAAAACTTGGCGGCATTGCCGCATTTGTCGATGCAGAACATGCCCTGGACCCGCTGTATGCGAAAAATCTTGGCGTAAATATTGATGAATTGTGGGTGTCTCAGCCCGATACCGGCGAACAGGCGCTCGAGATTACAGAAAGCCTGGTGCGCTCCGGTGCGGTTGACATCATCGTTGTGGATTCTGTTGCGGCCTTGACGCCTCAAGCGGAAATTGAGGGTGATATGGGTGATTCCCATATGGGTTTGCAAGCCCGTCTGATGAGCCAGGCATTGCGAAAGCTGACCGGAATTATCGGTAAATCAAAGTGTATCATTATTTTTATCAATCAGATTCGCATGAAAATTGGGGTCATGTTCGGTAATCCGGAAACGACAACCGGCGGTAATGCCCTGAAGTTTTATGCATCGGTCAGACTGGAAGTAAGAAAGATCGAAACAATTGACAAGGGCGAAGAAGATGCAATCGGAAACCGCGTTCGTGTAAAGGTAGTCAAAAACAAGGTTGCGCCTCCTTTCCGAAAAGTCGAGCTTGATGTAATCTTCGGCAAAGGCATTTCGGCGGTTTCCAGTCTTCTTGATTCTGCCGTTCGCCATGAATTTATCGATAAAAAAGGCGCCTGGTATTCGTTGGGAGATGAAAAAATTGGTCAGGGTCGTGAAAATGCCATAAAATTTCTCGAATCCAATGAAGATTTCCGCATCAGGGTTGAGAAAGACATTCGCACTAAATTGTTCCCTGGTCAAAAGATGCGGGAAGTGGTTGCCCCCCCTGCAACAGAAACAAAAAAAAGTGCAGATACGGTGTCGAAAAAATCGGCATCAGCTTCGGTTATTGCTGACGGGGGATTGTTCTGACGACAAAAAAGTTACCGCCCGTCGTTCTCTCTCTTGGTTCGAACAAGGGCAACTCCCTGGATATTCTTCGCCAGACCGTTACAGCCCTTTCCGGGATACTGCTTGACCTGAAGGTTTCATCAGTATATAAAACTGTGCCACAGGGTCCTGTTCAGCAAAATGATTTTCTCAATTGTGTCGTGACCGGTACCTATAGTGATGATCCTTTTTCGTTGTTAAAGCAAGTACATGAGTTGGAATCGGTTTTTGGCCGGGATCGTTCCCGCGAGGTCCCGAAGGGGCCTCGTACCCTTGATATTGACATTATTCTTTTTGGATCGCTCATTTTGATAACAAATACGTTGACCATTCCTCATGAAAGCGTGCAGGAACGGCAATTTGTATTGATTCCGCTTCTTGAGCTTCTTCCGGATTGCGCCGATCCTTTTACTGGAAAACTGTACCGGACGGTGTCCGCTCAATTGGGAGATCAGGGTGTACAAAAGGCAGGTAGTTTATATGGAAGCTGAAGCAATTCAGAATATGCAGGAAAGCGGAAATACCTTCAGGATAAATGATTTTGAGGGACCGCTCGATTTGTTGCTGTTTCTGATCAAGAAGAATGAAGTAAATATTTATGATATCCCCATTGCACAGATAACCGAACAGTTTCTACAGTATCTTGATTATACTGTCTCGACCGATCTCTCAAGCTTGACTGAATTTTATGCAATGGCCGCAAGTTTACTGTATATAAAAAGCAGAATGTTGTTGCCGGTGGAGATTACGCTTGATGATGAGGAAATTGATGATCCAAGGCAGGAATTGGTCGATAAGCTCATCGAGTATCAAAAGTTCAAAAAACTGTCAGAACTGATGGAACAAAAGGAGGGAGAAACGGAATGGGTTCTGGAACGAAAAAAAATCCAGCGGTCTCTTCCGTTTGGTGAGGAAGAGCTCTGGGAGCGGGTTGATACCTGGGACCTTTTAAAAACATTTTCTAACCTCGTGTCCAGTTATAATTCCGAGCGAATTCTTGACTTGTATGAAGAAGTTTCGGTCAACGAAAAAATTACCCTCATGAACGAATTGCTGGAGGAACGCGGTGAATGCCTTTTCACCGATTTAATAATCCGCAAGGGTAACCTGATGGATATAGTCTGCGCATTCATGGCTTTGCTTGAAGCAGTGAAATTCAGGATGGCCAGCGTGTGGCAAAACAGAATGTTTGGTGATATAAAAATAAAGCCCTGGGAAAAAGTAGCCGTTGAGGATATTGAAATAACCGTTGAAGGGTAGTGTAGATGGAGTACAGAATGGAAAAGGAAACAGCTTTATTGGAAGCGATACTATATCTCGAAAGTGAGCCGGTTGACGAGACAGCTCTTGCACGCATCTCGGGTTTGTCAGTAGAGGTGGTTTCGAGTGTTATAGAAGTATTGCAGGAGCGTTTTGCCGCCGAGTCGTGCGGTCTGGAGCTGGTCAGAATTTCTGGTGGTTGGGCCTTGAGTCCGAAAAAAGATCTGTGGGACAGCCTGAAGGAACGGTATGGGAAGAAAAATGACAGCCGTCTTTCCCGTGCCGCAATGGAAACATTATCCATCATTGCCTATTCACAGCCCATAACACGCGCAGAGATCGAAGCGATACGCGGAGTCTCGGCAGATAATATGATCAGGCTCCTCGCTGATCGCAACTTGATCAAGGAAGTCGGTAAAAAGGACATTCCCGGGAAACCGGTACAATTCGGAACGACCAAGGATTTTCTCAAGCTGTTCAGGCTGAACAGCATTGCGGATTTACCAAAACTGGATGAAAGCGAGATAGACAGATTTGAACTTGCAAGATAACAGTATTCGTCTTCAGGTATATCTTGCGCGAGCGGGTATAGCATCCCGCCGTGCCTGTGAGGATATCATACGATCGGCCCGGGTGACGGTTAACGGTACTATTGTTACTGAAATGGGAACAAAAATAATTCCCGGCCAGGATATTGTTATGGTTGACGGTCAGAATGTACAGCCGGAGGAAGTCCTTCGATATGTAGTGCTTCACAAACCATCGGGCTATGTGTGCTCCCTTTCCGATGAGAAAAACAGGCCGGTAGCAGCGGATCTTGTACGCAACCGGTATCCCGAGCGGTTATATAATATAGGGCGCCTCGATATGTATTCTTCAGGAATCCTTCTATTCACAAATGACGGCGAATTTGCGGCTATTGTAGGGCATCCCCGGTCGGGGATAGAGAAGGAATATATTGTTGAAGCAAGTCTGCCCTTCAGGGATACCGTTATTGACGCCTTTTCCCGCGGAATAAGAATTGACGGGGTATTCTACAAGTGCAAAAGCATAAGTCGCCTTTCATCCCGTAAAATGGCAATTGTACTCGTGGAAGGAAAAAATCGGGAAATCCGGCGCGTGTTGGAGCATTTTAACATTCGGGTTAAAAGTTTACAGCGCATCCGGTTTGGTCAGGTCAGTCTGAACGACCTGCCATGCGCCGAAATGCGGGATTTGACCGAAACCGAGATTCTGGCATTAAAAGGAAGTGCTCATGATAATAGCAATTGACGGACCAGCTGGATCCGGTAAAAGTACCATCGCCAAAATGCTTGCTGATCGGCTTTCACTGGTTTTTTTGAATACCGGCAGTTTTTATCGGGCGCTTACCCTTGCGCTTTTGCGTGCATCAGGTGGTGCACACGACGGGCGGGGAGGGGATATCGATATACAGAACGAGGCATTCATTGCTGATTTTGCCTCAAGCCTTGATTTTGATTACCGCAACGGACATGTATGCATAGCAGATGAGGATGTCGATATTCTCCTCAGAAGCGATGCGGTTGAGGCCTGTGTAGCGCAGGTTTCGGCAATTGTGGCCGTACGTCACATAATTAACAATAAAATACGGAAACTGTCCGAGACCCTGTCTCTTGTCTGCGAAGGCCGGGACATGACAACGGTCGTGTTTCCGGATGCGCAGTACAAATTTTATCTTGATGCCTCGGTTGATGCCCGGGCGAAAAGACGGTACAACCAGGGGACGAGTGAATTATCTCTTGAACAAATCAGGCAAAAGATTGAAGAGCGGGATCAAATAGACCGGAACAAAAAAGAAGGCTCCCTGAAAATTGCCCGTGACGCAGTCTATTTGGATACATCGGACTTGACCATCACCGAGGTTTGTGACATGATGATAAGCAAAATTCACTAATAAGGGTTGGTTATGGATCAGATGGAAGTGGCAAAGGATGTATCACAGAATTCCGCGGAGGACATCCAGCAGACACGATTACAGGAGGAGTACCTCAAGTCGTTCCAGTCGCTTGAAGAGGGACAGCTCGTTGATGGTGTTGTCATTCAGGTAACTCAGGATCACGTTTTCGTCGATGTCGGGTACAAATCAGAAGGTAAAATTCCGGTTTCGGAGTTCACGGAATTGCCGAATGTTGGTGAGACTGTCAGTGTAGTTCTTGAAAAGAAAGAAAACAGGCACGGAGAAGTAATTGTCTCCAAGCAGAAAGCTGATGTCAAGGTTTTCTGGAAGAACTTGCGGCAGGCGTTTCAAGACAAGACCGCTGTCGAGGGAAAAATCGAAAAAGTCGTTAAGGGCGGTTTTGAAGTTGACCTCGGATCCGGTGTTCGCGCCTTTTTGCCGATCAGTCAGTCTGACAGCCAGAAAGTAGAAAAGGCAGAAAAACTTGTCGGTACCAAAAGCAAGTTTTATGTGGAACGGCTTTATTCAGACAACAAGGTGAATGTTGTTGTCAATCGCAGAAAATTTCTTGAAGAACAGACCGAGGTTAATCGGGATGCGTTCTTTAATAATATTCATATCGGGGATTCTATCACCGGAACAGTCAAGAGTTTTACCAGCTTTGGCGCATTTATAGATCTTGGCGGTTTTGACGGACTGTTGCACATCAATGACATGAGTTGGGGTCATGTTACCCGGCCAAAAGACTTTGTGAAAAAGGGCCAGGAGATTACCCTGAAGGTAATTCGTCTTGATCCGGAAGAAAAACGCATCAATCTTTCGTTGAAGCACTTTTCTGAAGATCCCTGGCTGCATTTCGAGACAAAGTATCATGTTAACGATGTGGTAAAGGGCAAAGTGACCAAGCTTACCGAATTCGGCGCGTTTATCGAGCTTGAGGAAGGTATTGAAGGTTTGGCTCATATCAGCGAATTCAGCTGGGTCAAGAAGATCAACAAGCCCGAGGACATGGTTAAAATCGGTGATGAAGTGGAGTGCATGATCCTTGGGTATGATATCCAGGCCGGTCGTGTTTCACTCGGTCTCAAGCAGGTAACCGACAATCCATGGGATGATATTTCATCCCGTTATCCTGTCGGAACACGCTTGACCAAAAAAATCGTCAAGGTTACCAATGCCGGTGCTTTTGTGCAGCTTGAAGAAGGTATTGACGGATTCCTGCATGTTGACGATCTTTCCTGGACAAAGAAAGTGAAACACCCCGGAAGCGAACTTTCGGTCGATCAGGAAGTTGAAGTGGTCGTGATCGAAAACGATCCCGAATCGCGACGCATCCGCCTTGGTGTCAAGCAGTTGTCAGATGATCCCTGGCAGGCCTTTGCCGAGGAATACAAGCCCGGTACCTACATCGAGGGCGAAGTGACATCCATTACCGATTTCGGAATTTTCCTCCGTGTCGCTGGCGGTATTGAAGGTTTGATCAACAAGATGAACCTTACCGAAAGCAGGGAAGAAACTTTTGAGGATGCGGTAAAGAAATATGCTGTCGGAGATAAAATCAAGGCAGTCATTGTGGAAGTCAGTCCCGAGAAGCAGAAAGTTGCTTTTTCGATAAAGGATTACAAGAAGAAAGTGCAGCGTGAGGAGATTTCCCGCTATATGTCATCTGAAGAAGAAAAGAATGACGGCGCTTATACTCTTGGCGATTTCCTCAAGAATAAAAACAACTGATGTACGAACTCAATGAGCGGTATTGATGAAACTGTCCAATACAATTGATGCAGAAAAACTCAATGCCCTCATTGAAATCAACACGCTGA
Source organism: Spirochaetales bacterium Spiro_09 (assembly GCA_001604385.1). Classification (GTDB taxonomy): domain Bacteria; phylum Spirochaetota; class Spirochaetia; order Treponematales; family Treponemataceae; genus Teretinema. The sequence continues at coordinate 20,388 of LVBK01000005.1, forward strand.
TCAACTCCAACTATTCAGATATAAACGTATTGCTGGCTCATATTCTTGAGTCGGCAATGAATCTTGTAGACGGTGAAGCATCATCCCTTTTGTTACTCGATTCAAAATTAAAAACCTTGCGTTTTGAAGTTGCCCTTGGCCCCAAGGGTCTTGAGGCCAAGAAATTCGCGGTAAAGATGGATGAGGGAATAGCAGGGTGGGTTGTAAAAAACAACCGGAGCCTTATTGTCAACGATACAGCCAGTGATCCCCGTTTCAGCCCTGCAATTCAGCAATCAACCGGATATAAAACCCTGAACATGCTCGCGGTTCCGATGCGCGTGAAAGACGAATGTATCGGCGTAATCGAGATATTGAACAAGGTTGCAACTGACGGTTTTACCCACGAGGATCTTGAAGTACTCGAGATCATGGCAAACCAGGCTGCAATTGCCTATCAGAATGCGAAATCCTTGCAGCGCTCACGGGATGAAATTGTCGTTTTGCAGGACCAGATTGCGACGGACAGGGGGTATCATACCATGATTGCCCGAAGCCCGGTCATTCTGGAGAAACTCGATATTGTCGAACGTGTGGCTAAATCGGATTCCTCGGTATTGATACTGGGTGAAAGTGGTGTAGGCAAGGAATTGATTGCCGAGCAGCTGCATCTGAAAAGCGACCGGAATAAAGGTCCCTTTGTGAGGGTGAACTGTGCCGCTTTACCTGAAGGCCTTCTAGAAAGTGAACTGTTCGGACATGTCAAGGGAGCGTTCACCGATGCCATTTCTGATCGAAAGGGTCGTTTCCAGATGGCCGATAAAGGCACCATATTTCTTGATGAAATTGGAGACCTGCCCCTGTCCCTTCAATCAAAATTATTGCGCGTTATTCAAAATAAATCGTTTGAAAAGGTTGGTTCAAGCGACACCATTTATGTAAATGTGCGAATCGTTGCCGCTACGAACCGCGATATAGAAAAACAGGTCGAGGATCAAAAATTTCGCTCGGATTTGTATTACCGTCTGAATGTACTTCCTCTCTATATCCCGCCCCTGCGTCAACGCATCGAAGACATTCCCGAATTAGCCTATTTTTTCCTGAAGAAATTCAGGCATGAAGTCAAAAAGGACTTTGCCGGATTTTCCGAGGGTGCCATGAGTGCCATTCTCTCTTACTCCTGGCCGGGAAATATTCGCGAGCTGGAAAACACGGTTGAACGTGCCTGTGTGATCGGTAAACCGCCATACATTCAGGAAGAGGATCTCCTCTTGAATATACGGGCCATGCCTGATAATAATAGTTTGACAGACAAGAGTCTCAAATCCGTACTGAATTTGTTCAAAAAACACTACCTTCAAAAAGTGCTCGAGGAACAACAATGGAATCAGACAAATGCTGCCCAGATTCTGGATATTCAGAGAACGTATCTGTCGCGACTGATCAAAGAATTGGAAATCAAGGAGAAATAAGAGTATGTCAACCAAAGCTGTACGCAAAAACCAGGAAGAGACTACAACCCTTCAACAGATAATCAGTGATTTTCTGTTTAAATTCCGGAAAATAATTATCGCCACGCTTGGTGCAATCGGGATAATTCTCGTGGTAACCATGATCTTTCTTGCCGTTTCCGAACAGCAGAATGAAAGCGCATATGAGAACATCGATGCTCTGGTTACCCAGTGGCTTGAGGCGAAGACATCCCAGGGCGAGACCGCCGATCTTGGAACGAAAGAGCTCGAGATTGCCGCTGCTCTCGAGAAAATTGGCCTTTCCCGGAAAAATACCTATGCTGGCGCCCGTGCCAATATGAGTGCAGCCGAGATATATTTCAGCCGGAAGGACTGGGAAAACGCCGGCCGTTTATTCCGTGCAGCCGCTGATGCCGCACCAAAACTGTATACTGCGGGACTGAACTATTTTAATGCTGCAGTCTGTGCCGAGGAATCCTCAAATATTGAACTTGCGGTGGAACTTCTTGACAAGGCTATTGCCACTCGCGGCTTTTTATTTATGACCAGGGCCCTGTTTAACAAGGCACGTATTGAGGAGCAACGGGGTAACAAGGATATTGCCATCGAGGCCTATGATCGCCTGTCGGCAGATTATCCGGAAGATGAATGGACTCTTCTTGCCCGTTCACGAAAAATTGCCCTTGAAATAAACTGATCCGGAGGTAGCTATGTCCCGGAAAAAAACGCACTGGATGTTTAAAACGAAAAACTTCGGCCTTGTTATCGGTTTGTTTTTTTCGCTTCTGGTTTCTTTTGCGCCTTTTTCCGGTAAAATACTTGCCGGTCTTGAAGAACGTCTTCTTGACACGTTTTTCTTTCTGAAAATTTCCCAGACACGAAACTCCATACAAAAAGGTGTGTGGAAATTTGAACCCGATTCCCGAATATCCCCTGACATACAGATAGTCGGGATTGATTTGAGGGCTTTACAGCGTTTTGGCAGTTGGCCCTTTCCCCGTTCGGTACATGCCCAGCTACTCGATTCCTTTTCCAGAATATCCGATCAGGAACAGCGTGAAAAATCCCTCTTGCTCGATGTGCTGTTCATTGAAGATTCGATTCCCGAAAATGATGACACATTGGCGGACAGTATAGCCCGCTCGGGACGGGTATTTCTTGAGAGCCTTCTTGACGTCAATTCTCATGGTGAACAGCTCGATTCTGAAATGCTGGAACGCCAACTGCCGCTCATCGAGAAAACAGGCGTGTTGACACAGGTGAAGGGTTCCTGGAAATCGATGCAAGTGCATTACGGTCTTCAGACCAATCTGGAACGATTTAACATGGCCGCAAAAAGCTGGGGTATGGCGAATGTCAACGTTTCCGGCAAAAAAAATGTGGTCAGGAAACAGCCGTTGGTGTTCAGATACTCTCAAGTACTGGCCGAATTCGCTTTTGAGGATCTAACCACCGATTTTGTTGTCGATGAAACCGTATCGGAACGACTTTCCTGGTTTGACAGCCATGGCATTGAACACGAGATTGACCTTCCGCTCGCTCCTTCCTCGCTTGTAGCGCTACGGAAACAGGTCTATCGGGATGCTCCTCCATTATGGTATGATGCTGACGGCGACGGGGTAGAAGAAGCCGAGACCCGGGTCATACAACTTTCCCGGGACTATTTTTTCCCCTCGATCACCCTCTCCCTTGCCCTTGACTATTGGGATTCCTCGCTTGATGACTGCGAAGTGGTCATTGGTTCCCATATCCGGGTTTCACGTCCCGCTCATCCCGATGTAATAATCCCGGTTGATTCTGACGGCGCCATGTATATAAATTATGCTGGTTTACCGTCTTCTGCGGCCCAGGGCGAATATCGTACCTTCCCCGTATTTTCCTATGCGGGGTATGCGCGGGAAACGAGCGACGATCCTGCTACCTGGCCAGCTACCCGCGCGGTTAAAGATAAAATAGTGCTCGTAGGAGCCTTTGATCACGGTATGGCCGATGACCAAAAACAAACTCCCTACGGCATGATGTACGGCATTGAAATACACGCTAACATACTGAATACCCTTCTGACGGGCAATTTTATTATACAGCCTCCGGCCCTGCTCGGAGCCATTGCAAGTTTTGTAATAATCATGCTTGTTTCCCTGCTTGCCTCCCGGGTTAAAAACAGCATCTCGGTTCCCGTCTTGCTCGTTTTTATCTTTGTAACCTTCCTGGGGACTTCGTTTCTGTTTGATCACTTCAGTTTGTTGATCGACTACGCGACACCGATTACCGGTTCACTGCTTTCATATGTTTCAATCATTCTCTACCGCTCAAGCACCGAGGAACGCGAAAAACGAAAAATCCGGTCAATGTTCGGTAAATACGTCAGTCCGGAAGTCGTGGCGCAAATGATCGACAACCCGCCCGAACTGGGTGGTGTGGATCGTGAATTGACCGTCTTCTTTTCAGATATACGCGGCTTCACCAGCCTCTCCGAGACATTGACCCCACAGGAACTGGTCAAGCATCTGAACGAGTATCTTTCTGCAATGACCGATATTATTATCTCCACCGGGGGAACCCTGGACAAATACGTCGGGGATGAAATTATGTGCTTCTGGGGGGCTCCGCTTGAAGTAAGCGATCATGCCTTCCGTGCCTGTACGTGCGCACTATTGCAAAAAAAGCGTCTTGAAGAATTGAATGCTCAGTGGCCCGGCGAGAAAAGACTTGCCATCGGTATCGGAATAAATACCGGAATTATGACAGTCGGCAACATGGGTTCGGCGGGTCGCATGAATTATACCCTGATGGGTGATAACGTGAATCTGGGAGCCCGGCTTGAAGGCACGAACAAGGTGTACGGTACCATGATAATCGTAAGCGAGTACACCTATGCGATGGTCAAGGACAGGTTCATTTTCCGGGAACTGGATACCATCAGGGTGAAAGGCAAAAACAGGCCGGTGGTTATCTATGAACTTGTCGATACGGTGTAACCGTATCGTGAAAGAGCTGCTGGTACGCTGCGCGGCAGTGGTTTTGTGCGTATTTCTGGTATGCGTAACCGGCTGCGGTATTGATGAATATATTTATTTATACCCTCCGTCTTGGGGCGGAAACGATCCGACTGATACAACGGATGCCGAACGAAAGTTCTTTGAATTCAATACCCGGGACTTTTTGAATATTGAGGCAGCCGACGAGTACTATACCGGCTACGAGGTGTATTACCGGGTATACAACAAGAGCAGCGTGCGTGATGCCGACCGTTCACAAATAAATACCTACAATTCAAACGACACAACAAAGGCAATGGCTTTTAACTATGTGTCGAACACCAAGAAATTTCGCCGGCTCATCCGCGTACAGGACGACTTGAACGCCCCCGTTTCCGGCGCCTTTATCCCCCGGTCGGCAAGCGACCGCACCATAACCATACGGCTGCATGAGGAAGGCGCATACGCTCCCGGTATATGGATAGACGGAGCTCCCTGGTACCAGATTCCCGCAGAGAGCGTACTATGGGCGCCAAAGCGGAGCATTCAGGAAGGGGGCTCCTTCACCGACCGCTCGTTGATAGAATTTACCTTTGACAACTTTACCGTCAACAACCCGACGGATTACGATATTACCGTCTCCGATAACGGCTCCGAAACCGAGGTATACGTACTTGCCTATGCCTTTGCCGTCGGCCTCGACAATTCCTACCGCTCGATCTACAGCGAAGCGCTGTATCTGGGTTCTATTACCATACTTGAATAGACGTCTTCAATAATTGAATAGAAAGTGCAAAAAAAAAGAACCGCAGAAGTGCGGTTCGTGTAATGGGCGCTGAGAGGATCGAACTCCCGACATTTTGGGTGTAAACCAAACGCTCTACCAGCTGAGCTAAGCGCCCGATGAACTGAATATATCCGGTTTGCAAAAAAACGTCAATCCCCGCGATGCCCATTTCAAACGATTGTGCCCCCTTCTTCGCGGCGGCTCCGCGCCTTGCACCTTGTCCCCCCCCTTGAGCGATCTGCCTCTTCTCGTTTCTTGACCGTCATGAGCTTCCGGGAGTATTATCAAGGTTATGAGTTCATCGACTACACAGCATGGTCCCGGTTTGAATAAATTGATCGTCAAGGGTGCGCGCGAGCACAATCTGAAAAATATCGACATTGAACTTCCCCGCGACTCGCTCATTGTCGTGTCCGGGCTTTCCGGTTCGGGGAAGAGCTCTCTTGCCTTTGACACCATTTTTGCCGAGGGCCAGAGGCGCTATGTCGAGTCCCTTTCGGCATATGCCCGGCAGTTTTTGGGACGGATGGACAAGCCCGATATTGATTATATTGAAGGACTGTCCCCTGCAATTTCCATCGAGCAAAAGACGACGCATAAAAACCCCCGATCGACTGTCGGGACTGTCACTGAAATTTATGATTACTACCGCCTCCTGTATGCCCGTATCGGAATTCCCCATTGTCCCGAATGCGGCAAGGAAATTCAGGAACAGTCTGTTGACCAGATAGTGAATACCATCACCTCCTGGAATGACGGTACCCGCATTCAGATTCTTGCCCCGGTGGTTCGCCAGAAAAAGGGAGAACATCAGAAAGTTATTCTGGACGCGCGTAACGCCGGCTTTGTGCGTGCACGTATCGACGGTCTTCTGGTTTCACTCGATGACGAGATCAAGCTGGACAAGCAAAAAAAGCACACGATAGAGATTGTGGTTGACCGGATTGTGCTGAACCCGGAGGCAAGAAAGCGTATTGCGGAATCGGTAGAAACTGCCCTGGAAAGTTCCTCGGGAATTATTATGGTAACCAGGCAGGAAGAGTCGGGAAGCGAACAGAATATTCTCTTCTCGCAGAAAAATGCCTGTCCCGATTGCGGCATCTCGATTCCGGAATTGCAGCCGCGTCTTTTTTCCTTCAATAATCCGTTCGGTGCCTGTCCTGAATGTACCGGACTGGGCGCAAAACAGGAATTTGATCCTTCTTTGATTGTTCCCGATGAATCGCTTTCGTTCGAGGAAGGCGCGATCATTCCCTATAATCCCGATTCTGCCTGGAACCGGGCGCGGTTCGACGCGCTTGCCCGCCATTACAAGTTTTCCCTTGACACTCCTTTCGCCGAATATCCAAAAAAGATTCGGAAGATCCTTCTTGAGGGCACCGGTGAGGAAGCTATCGATTTTGTGTACCGGAACAGGGAAGGAACCGGACAATTCAAGTATCACCAGAGCTGGCCGGGTATCATAGCGGACTTGAAACGCAGGTATAATGAAACCTTCTCTGACTCGCAGAAAGAAAATCTTGAACGCTATATGTCTCATCGGGAGTGCGAGGTGTGCCAGGGAAAGCGCCTGAAAAAAGAGGTGCTTGCCGTCACCGTCGGGCAAAAGAACATTCATGATCTTTCTTGTTTGTCGGTATCGGATTCTATCCGCTTTTTCGAGCAACTGAAACTGACGGAAACGGAGAAAACCATAGCGCACCAGATCTTGAAAGAAATTACGGACAGACTTTCCTTTATGCAAAACGTGGGTCTCGATTATTTGAGTCTCGAACGCCGGGCCTCAACTCTTTCCGGCGGGGAAGCGCAGCGTATACGACTCGCGACCCAAATCGGTTCCAGTCTGATCGGTGTGCTCTATATTCTGGACGAGCCGTCCATCGGCTTGCATCAGCGGGATAACCAGCGGCTGATCGATACCTTGACCTATCTGCGTGACCTGGGAAATACGCTGATTGTCGTCGAACATGACGAGCAGACCCTCAGGACCGCGGACTACATTGTCGATCTGGGGCCGGGAGCCGGCGTTCACGGGGGCTATGTCGTTGCGAAGGGAACACCTGAAGAGGTGATGAAGGTAGAGGAAAGCCTTACCGGTCAATATCTTGCCGGCACGCTTAAAATGGACATACCACCTTCCCGTCGCACCGGTAACGGGAATGCGATCCGGCTAACCGGAGCGGCAGAACATAATCTGAAGAATATAAACATTGAAATACCGCTGGGAGCCTTTACCTGTATTACCGGCGTTTCAGGCTCGGGAAAGTCAACGCTTTTGTCCGACGTGTTGTTCCCTGCCATTTCAAACCGTGTTATGAAAACGTCGCATACCGAGGGAACATACAAAAAGATTACCGGTCTTGAGCATATCGACAAGGTTATCAATATCGATCAAAGCCCGATTGGTCGGACTCCCCGATCGAATCCCGCAACCTATGTCGGCGTATTTACCGGCATACGTGATTTGTTCTCGAGCCTTCCCGAAGCCCGCGCCCGCGGTTACAAGGCAGGGCGCTTTTCCTTTAATGTAAAAGGCGGGCGTTGCGAGCACTGTCAGGGAGATGGCACGATCACGATCGAAATGAACTTTCTTCCCGACGTCTACATTGCCTGTGATGTGTGTCACGGCAAACGGTTTAATCGTGAAACCCTTGATGTGCGCTACAAGGGCAAAAACATTTCGGATGTGCTGGATATGACAATCGAGGAGGCTGCTGATTTCTTTGCTCCCATACCTCACATTGCACGCAAGATGGAAACCCTTCTGTCGGTCGGTCTTGGATATATCAAGCTTGGCCAGTCAGCACTGACCCTGTCCGGAGGAGAGGCCCAGCGGGTGAAGCTTGCAAACGAGCTTGCGCGGCGGTCGACCGGAAAGACCCTCTATATTCTTGACGAGCCGACTACCGGACTGCATTTTGCCGATGTGAAGCAGCTGATGACCGTCATTAACCGCCTGGTAGACCAGGGTAATACGGTCATTATGATCGAACATAATCTGGACGTTATTCTGCAGGCTGACAAGCTGATCGATTTGGGTCCCGAAGGTGGCTTCAGGGGCGGCACCATTGTGGGGGAGGGCTCTCCCGAGCAACTTGCACGGAACCCTGCCTCGTACACAGGGTATTATATCAAAGAGATGCTGGAACGTTCAACATGAACATGGTTCCCGTGAAGCGCTTCGCATCACTGGTATTGCTTTTGTGTACTCTTGCCCCCCTCTGCGCGCAGCGGACGGTTACCATTGAATCTGCCCGTTCGACCGAGTATGTGCGCACGGGTGAGGGCGATGAGCAGACTGAACGAATCGTGTTTCGGGGCGATGTCGTTATCGCCGTGCGCGACGGGACCATAGTCTCCCGTATCGGCGCGCAGGAGGTTATATACGACAAGACGCGGGATATGCTGGAAGCCCGCGGTTCGGTAACCTTTGACCGGAAAACCGGTACAAACAGCTCCCAGAAATTTTCAGGTGATTCCCTTCTGTTTGATATAAAGGATTATGAGGGTGTATTTCTTGACGGGGTGGTTACCCAGAATTCCGGGAAAAAAAGCGGTGATCCCTATATAGTGCATTCGGAGCTTACCGGACGTGATTCCGGGGGTACCATGGCTTTCAAAAATGCCATGCTCACCAGCTGCGATTCCGATGAACCTCACTGGTCGATCAATGCTTCCCGTATCTGGTTGTTACCCGGAAACGAAATAGCCATTTTGAATGGCCTTTTTTTTATTGGACCGCTTCCCGTACTCTATATTCCCGCATTTTATTATCCGTCCGATGACATGATAGTGAATCCGGTATTCGGTTATCGCACCCGTGAGGGGTATTTTGTACAAACGACCACATACCTGTCCGGCCGCAAGCAGCTTGAATCGACAAATTCATCCAAGACAACCTTTTCCAATTTTCTGCAAAGCGACACGCTGAAAGAACAGGAGCGCCATGGTCTTTTTTTGAAGAATCTGGAGACTGATCTTGCAGACAAGAGTCCGGATTATGTTAAGTTGATGTTTGACGCGTACTCCACTCTGGGCGCGATGGCGGGTATTGATGGCAATCTGAGCCCGAAAGAGGGGTATATAAAGAATTTCCGTTTTTCTTCCCTGTTCGGCATATCTCGCACCGTGTATCTTTTGTCGGGAAATTCCGTCTATACCAGCTACGATGTTTCGGGGAATGAAGAACGCAATGACGGGTATTTTTTCGGTATGGAAATTCCGTTCCGGTACCGGCATGAAATCTCTTTCTCGATGGATAAAAAACCCTTCCGGGTATCCGTCTCGATGCCCCTTATTTCCGATCCTTTTTTCAGGAAGGACTTTTCAGATCGGAGTGAAAACCTTAACTGGTTCAAGTTCATTCTGGATCAGGACAAACTGGATACAACAAATACTGTCTCGGAGGAAACGTCCTATTCCTGGAATATTAATGCCTCGATCAATCCGGATGTATCCTTTGCCGCTCCCTGGATTACTTCGTTTACCGTATCAAATCTCTCCGGTTTGATGACCTTTAATTCCAAAACAAATACCACCATTTCAGACAGTTTTTCACCGGAACGGAGGTTTTTTTATCCGGAAATTATTCGCCCTCAAATAAAGATAAGTATGGGGGGCACCATACTTTCTTCCACCCGCTCGTCTTCCCCGGTAAAAGCGGTCAAGGCCGATACCGGAAACATTGAAGACCCCTTTACCGGCGAAGATCCGGCTCAGGATAGTTCGCAGGATACTGCCGCTACCGAACGGTTTTTCCCGTCCGGCGGGACTTCGCTTGTTCCCGCCGTGCAGCCCTTGTCCTCCTCTTATACGTTGAACTGGTCCTTCGAGCCGTCTTTTTTACATGAAACGCGGTATAACGCGAAAAACTGGAATCAACCCTCCGATGTCGACTGGAATACCTATGCTTCGACATATTACCAGCTTCGAGCCGACGGGACCATTCGGGGAAATTATGCCCGAAGCGATCAGGCTTTCAATCTGTCCTCAGCGCTCAATTTTACCGGAGTCTATCAGGATCACCCCTGGTTGTCCGAAGAGGTATACTCGACCGAGTCTTCCCGCAACGCTGTCCTGTTAACCGATTACAAGGCAAATGTATACAGTGTGACAAATACAAGTTCATCAAGTTTTTCACCATTTCGTCGGGATTCCTTGCTCAAACCGGTAAGTATGAGCTGGAATATCAATTCTGATTTGATCAGGACGGTATTTACCGGCACGGTTGACGATCCCAGCTGGGAAGTTCGAACGGTAGAATGGGACAGGCAATTCGTAAAGACCCATACCGCCACAGCGACTGTCGGAGTAACACTTGCCAATTATGATCAAACCCTTCGGCTTACCTCAAATTTGCCGCCCCTGCTTGAATCGTATGCGGGAACTGCAACATTCAATCATGCGTATACGACCATCAGCATGACTACGCGCCTGTTTGAACGAGAAAATCTGTCAAAACGCTGGTTCTGGGATCCCTATACTGCACGTGCCACGGTATACTTGCCCCTGCAAATACGGCTCAGCCAGGAATATGTGTACAATATCGAAGAGAGCACTCATTCCCGCCTTCATTATGCCTTGTCCCGGGATCCTGTTTCGGCAACCTTTACAATGGCTCACACCTATCCGTATACCCTGCAGTCGGGAAGCGGCTGGATTATTCCTCCTTCTACCGAAAAGGAATTTATACCCACTTCGGCGGGTTTTGTATTCAATAACAGTGCAAAGCCATTGCGTCTGTATTCCTGGAAAAACCGCATTTTTCTGCAGGCACAGCTTTCTACCTCCGTGAATTTTGATTTACTAAAGTTGACTGACAGTTTTTTTGTCTTCTCTCCGGGCCTGACGCTGAAGATTCATGAATTTCTTGATCTTTCGTTTTCCTCGACAAGCAGAAACGACTCCATTGCGCGCTATTACCAGAACTGGATAGACTTATCATCCCCCCTCCCCGGTGAGACAAATATTTTTACGGATTTAATTAAATCGTTTAACTTCGGGAATGAACAGGACCGCATTGAATCAGCGTTTAAATTGAAGAATCTTGCCCTCTCTGTCACCCACTATTTACATGACTGGACAGCTAATTTGAAAATAACCGCGATTCCCGAATTGGTTGATTTATCCAATGGACGAAAAAAATATGAGTTTATACCGGAACTGGTCTTTATGGTTCAATGGAAACCTATTTCGGATATTAAAACGACCGTGAAGTCGGCGGATGGAGTCTTTTCCCTGAATGTTTCGGACGATGATGAAGACGATGCCGATTGACCTATGTACCCGGAAATCAAACAGCTTGACTGTACGCTGAACTTATAGGTAAAATCACTAATTCATGGCGGTAAAACGGACAGGCACTGAAGAGGTTGAATTGGATACAGGATATACTGTTGTGGTAAGCGATCAGGACATTCTCTCCGCTCTTTGCGGTGTAAACGACGGCAATCTCAGAACAATCGAGGCGTATCTCGGCGCACCCCTGGTAAGCAGGGGAAATGAGTTGACCGTTGCCTCAACCGATCATGAAATATGCAGAAAATTCCAGCTTTTGATGGATAAGCTGGTTACCGGCCATGAACAGAACTCCGACAACCCGGAACGCATTCACGCCCTCATTGAGGGGCTGGAATCGTACATCACGATTCCTCATGGCGGTAAACGCCTGTATCCCAAAACCGTGCACCAGGCCGAGCTCATCGCGCGGTTACAGACACACAGCGTCGTGTTTGCGATCGGTCCCGCCGGAACGGGCAAGACCTATGTCGCAGTCGCCGCGGCGATTCATCTTTTGCTCACTCACCAGGTTCGCAAACTGGTAATCACGCGTCCGGTTGTCGAGGCCGGTGAGAGCCTCGGTTTTTTGCCGGGAGATCTCGCCCAAAAAATAGATCCCTATGTTCGTCCGTTGTACGATGCCATGGAATCCATGCTCAGCCCTGACTTGTTTAAAAAACTCATTGATTCCCGAATGGTCGAAATTGCTCCTCTTGCCTATATGCGCGGCAGAAGCATTGACAACTCGGTGATCATTCTGGATGAGGCTCAAAATACCACCTGCGAACAAATGAAAATGTTTTTAACCCGAATGGGGGAGGGAAGTCGCATTATTGTAACGGGTGATCCGCAACAAAGCGATCTCCCCGGTCGTGTACGATCCGGGCTGTTACAGGCAATTGAAATTCTCTCCAAAATACCGGAAATTGCTTTTGTTACTTTCAACACACGGGATGTAGTACGTAATTCTCTGGTGAAAAAAATTGTGCAGGCATATGAACAAGATACAAGATAATTGGCTGAAGGCCCTTTTTCAGCGACTCGGGAATGCCATACAGGATAAGAAGCGGACCATTGTGCTATTGTCTTCTTTTTATGTGGCGCTTGTTATTATTTCCTATGTCGGCTTTTTACAGTCAGACACCCTTTCACGGATGAATCTTGCCGAATTTGAACCGGGTCGTGTCGCAGACCGGGACATAATTGCAAGTCGGGAATTATCGTATGTTGACGAGAATGCGACCGCAATCCGTCGTGAGTCCAGAAAACAGCTGGTAACACCGGTCTTCCGTTATGACCAGTACATTTCTAACAATATGATAGACACCTTCACCGCCTTTACGTCCTTTCTGGGCTCAACGGCCCTCGAAGCAAAAAATGCTGATGAATTTGTGCTGAGGGTTTCGGCCGAATACCCCGATACGCTTGAACGACAGGATTTGCGCGGTCTATTCCAGGGAATCAGAAAGACCCCGCTTTTGCAAACCGCAAACAGTATTTTTATTCAGCTGGTTTCCGAAGGTATTGCAGAGTTCCCCGACGAAGGCATCGAAGAATATAATCAGAATACTGTAGAGACTGTCCGGACTGCGAATGATCGTCAATTACGTTCCGATATTCCGCGCGATGCCCTGCTGACCGAGGAAAAAATTCCTGCATGGATCGAAAATGCCCTGAAGCTGACCAACCGGAATGCTGACTTTCTTGAAGAGATATACCTGCTGATAAGACCGTTTATTCAGATTAACTACATTTTCCACTCCGATGAAAGCGAAACCAAACTGGATACGGCCGTCCGGCAGGTTCCTCCCGTTCTGGTCGTCATTCAAAAGGGCCAGCGAATAATCAGGCGTGGTTTTATTATTACGCCGGAAGCATTTCTGCAGCTTGAGGCCCTCGCAAAGGCTGGCGGGCACATTGATGTGCGACAGTTCGTGGGCACGATACTGTTACTGTTGATTATTACCCTTTTGGCTGTATTCATGTTTTCCTACAGCATATTTGGCGCTGTCCCCGGTCTGAGAAACATGCTCCTTCTGTTATCGTCCTTTTCGATTGTATATATCGGTGTACTTGTCCTGACCCGCGTCATGAGCCATGCAAGTTCAATCGATTTTGCCGCAATTCTTCCCCTCGCGCTTATTACCATGCTCATAACGGTGTTTATGGGTCAAAAGACTGGCGTGTTCATGACAATCATATTGTCATTGGGTGTCATAGCGGCATCGGGATACCAGTTGCTTCCCTTTGTTTTTTCCCTGTTATCCGGTTTTTCGGGAGTCGCGGTTATAAAGTCCGGCGGAAAGCGTATCGATCTCGTAAAATCGGCCTGTTTTCTTGCCCTTCTTCATCCCTTCATACTCGCAATCCTGGCCCTGCTTCAAAAAGAACCGGTTACCGATCTGGTCTCCGTGTTATTTGTCTCTTCTGTAAACGGGTTCATGAGCGGAATATTGGTTTTGGGCTTCCTTCCCATCCTTGAGGCACTATTAAATACCTGCAGCAGTTTCAGACTCATGGAATTTTCCGACTTGAATTCACCGATAATGAAGAAAATGCTGCTTTCCGCTTCCGGTACGTATAATCATTCCATTTTGGTCGCAACCCTTGCGGAAAGCGCATGCCGGGCGATAGGCGCCGACCCTCTTCTTGCACGTGTCGGAGCCTATTATCATGATATCGGTAAAATGGACCAAAGCGAATATTTTGTGGAAAATCAGACAAACTATAACAAACACACCGATATGAATCCCCGTCTGTCGGCAACAGTTATTCGCAGTCATGTAAAACAGGGCATTGAAAAGGCTCATCAAATGCGATTGCCTCGCGAGGTTATCGATATAATCGCGGAACACCATGGTAACAGCGTTATCAGTTTCTTTTATAACGAGGCAAAGAAGATTGAGGGAGAGGTTAATCCCGAGGATTTCATGTATCCGGGGAATCCTCCCAAGTCGCGCGAGTCCGCGGTGGTCATGCTTGCCGATGTCGTTGAAGCTGCCTGTAGAACCCTGGATAAACCGTCGGTCCCGCGCCTCGAGAAATTTGTCGGCGAATTGATTGACCACAAAATACAGATGGGACAACTCGATAATTCGGAGTTGACCTTCCGTGAAATCGGCAGCATCAAAAGATCCTTTGTGAATATCCTTGCAGGATACTACCATTCCCGTATAGAATACCCCAATCAGAAAGACATGCTTCCGGACATACCGCAAAAGGATAGCAGAGTGACAAAAAGGAAGAAAAATGAGTAATCGCATACATATTCAATGCGAGGAAGGTTTGACAGAACCGTCCTGGATTGGTCGGGTAGAACCCTATCTTTCCAGGGTATTGGACAGACTCGATATACAAAAATGGGAACTGTCCATACTTTTTTGTACTGACGCGTATATGGCGAACCTTAATTCCACGTATCGTCATGTCGACGGCCCGACCGATGTGTTGTCTTTCGAGCAGGGCGATGAATATATCGATGACCTTGATGAAACCTGGTTCAATGCCGGCGATATCGTTATCAGCCTCGATGCAATACCGCGAAACGCCCGGGATTTTTCGGTTTCGGAAAATGAAGAGCTGAAACGGCTTTTGCTGCACGGTATTCTTCACCTTGACGGCATGGATCATTCCGACAATTCACCCGACCAGGAGATGCTGCAATTCCAGGAACATTTTTTGGCCGGTTTTCAGGATGTTCAGGTATATGAGGGATAATTGATGGATTTTCTCGCACTTTTATTTCGTAAACCGAAAGACGGCGACAAGGCGGTTCGCCTGAAAGAAGACATTGATAAAACCTTGAACGACGAAAAGCAGGACATGATTCGGGGTATCGTTGACCTATCCGAAACCTCCGTCAAGGAAGTCATGATACCCCGTATCGATGTCGATTTTCTTTCCATCGATACGCAGGGTGACGAGCTTTTAAATAAGGTGTCCTCAAGCGGCCACTCCCGCTTTCCCGTATATACTGACTCGATCGATAATGTTGTGGGCGTATTGTATGTCAAAGATTTGATCAAGCTTGCTGCCCGCAAGGAAGATATCGATCTGGCGAAAATAATCCGCAAACCCTTTTTTGTGCCGGAATCTAAACGCATCGATTCGCTCTTGCGCGAGTTCAAACGCCGGCATGTGCATATTGCCATTGCAGTCGATGAGTATGGCGGCGTATCCGGCATTGTCTGCATGGAAGATATTATCGAGGAGATTGTCGGCGACATCCAGGATGAGTTCGATAATGAACGGGAAGATGTCCTGGTAATCGGTGAAGGCGTGTGGTTATGCGATGCGCGGATCAATCTTGAAGATTTGTCTGAAATAATCGGCGCCGAATTCCCGGTTGAGGAATTTGACACCCTGGGCGGGTTTGTATTCGACTTGTTCGGTAAAATTCCCGTGCGATACGAAAAAGCAAGCTGGAGTGGCTACGATTTCATTATCCAGGACATGGAGGGCCACCGGGTCAATACGGTCAAGGTTGTCACCAGAAAGGAAGGGTAACCGTCGTGAACAAGAAAATCCTCTCATGTCTGTTCCTCTGTATTATCGGCCTATCGATGATACATGCTGATGCCCTTGCGCAATATAATCAGGGGCGCGCCCATCAGTTCCGTGATTCCTGGTATTCGGCGATCGAGTCATATCAGGAGGCCGTCAGAATAAATCCTGCATATACCGACGCCTGGAAGGGAATGGCTGAATGTTTTTATGCCCTGGGAGAATACAGCCAGGCACTGACCCACACTGACCGCGCCTTGTTTCTGAAAAATAATGATCCTGCCTTACTGAATCTCAAGGGGTTTATTTTAATCGGTCTGGAGAAAATAGCGGAAGCCCGGGATCTGTTTACATTCATACTGACGCGATGGCCGAACGACGTTGAGTCCCGCTACGGGCTTGCCGAACTTGATGTTCTTGACGGGCGTATCGGAGCCGCACAGGAGCAATACGTGCAGGCCTTGCAACGTTCTCCCGAGAACAGAAAGGCCCTGGTTTCCCTTGCCATTATTTCCCGTGAAGCAGGGAATGAGCGTTCCTCCCGCGACTATATACAGCGTGCCCTTCGTTCATGGGGAGATGATCCCTCCGTGTTCTATTTTGCGGGCTATCTCGCCGCGCGCAATGGCTCCCACGATGAGGCTGAGCGGCACCTGGTGAAAGCCCTGTCGTTGAATCCCGGACATGACGACTCGTTATACTTACTTTCGGTTATTTTGTATCGGACACAGCGTTTTGCCGAGGTCGTCACCATTTGCGACACACGCATCGCGGCTGACAGACGAAGTGCGGGCGCCTGGTATTTGAAAACGCTTGCGCTTGACAGACAGGGCCTGTACGAACAGGCCTTGCGCACAGCCCGCTCAGGCCTTGAGGTACGCGCCTCGGACGAGCTCCTGCGCGCCTTTTATGAAAACCTCATCATGATTCACCTTCCCTTCGAGGACAATGCCCGCAAGCCTCCCTCGCTTTGGCATGCGGATCGCGCTGCACGCTTTGAGCAGCAAAACATGAGCGATCAGGCGGTATTTGAATACCGGCGCGCCCTGAAGATAAACCCGTACGGCATTCAGGAGCGCACCTCCTACGCGCGTCTGTTGCTTAACCAGGGCTTCCCGTCCCGTCATCTTGAACAGCTCTCCTTTATCCAGACATTGGGAGAGGGCAATCGGGACATCCGGGACGCGATTGAAACCTGGAATAAAATGCTCGCCTCGTCCATACACCGTACATGGAAAATCGATCCGCTGTATCTTGACAAGGCTCACACTTCTATCGGGTTTTACTGGATGCCCGATACGTCGAACCTTCTGCATCCCGATGCGGAGAGAATAACCGCGGCAATGCTTGCCGAACATCTTTCCTATAATCCCCGCTATAAGACGAATTCGACCGATACATACGTGGCAAGCTATTCGGAAGCGTTCAGACAGTCCCGGCTCAAGGGGGAGGATTATTTCGTGCTTGTTTCCTTCTCCGGATCTGACCGCGAGGTTCGCATCGTTGCCGATGTCTACGTTTCACGGACCGGCTCCCGCGCCGCGAGCTGGACATCCTTTCGAACGGGAAACGATGCCTTCGCCCTTGCCCTGCGCAAGATGTCACAGACCATCGCGACTTCCTTTCCGGTACAGGGACGGCTGATCGCGCGGTTTCAGAACGATGGCGTCATAAATCTTGGAAAGGCGGACGGTCTAGCAAAGGACGCGGTGTTCGACCTTGTGCCGGTGTCGGCCCTTGTGCGTTCCGATGAGGGAATCGGTCTCGGCTTTGCCGCCGATCAGGTATTGGGTACGTGCACCGTAACCGGGACAGATGAAGAGGTCTCCCAGGTACGTATCGCGCGTAATGGCATATTTGACCGCATTAACACCGGTGATGCTGTCGTACTGAGACTGAAAGATGATGCCGTTGAATCTGTCGCGCAGGAACCTGTCCGTCAGAGATTTCCGCAACTGCTTGAATTACTCCGGTCGGTTCGATAAGAGTAGTAGAATTACAGTAGCAGCTCATCCAGTGATCGGGAAATCCATTCTGTTGCATCCAGGGGATAGTGATCCCACACAAGCAAGAAATCATACAGGGCTTCACGGGGTTTTCCCATGAAGAAGAGGGCCTGAGCGCGATAGAACCGTGACCGGGCAACGGTATCCGCTGACCGGCGGATACTCAGGAACCGGTCTACTTCGGCTACGCAGGTATTCCAGTCTCCCGGTAAAAAATACCGGTCTATGAGGTTTTTAAGGCTTGCCTGTTCTCCGGTTAGTCCGTCCTGCATATCCTGCTTTAAATACCGGGGTCCGATGACGGGAAGCTGATCGGCATAAAATCCCCGGCGGCTTTTATCCGGGACCTGCGCCTCACGCACTAACGCGCGAATGAGCCGTTCGGTATCCTCGGAAAAATACACGGGATTTTTCTGAATCCTGCCGACGGGATTCAAAGCGGGCAGCGGGAAGGGGCGCGAGACCGGTCCGTTATTTCGCCTGAATGCCATGAGTCCCCCGCTTGCCTCTACCGGCATGATGCTGGTGTTTTGACCGGGAATGAACCGTAGAGACCCTGACTGAATTGACTGCTCATCGATAAGAGCGTAATAGTACGGAATTCCGGGTAGCGGGTAATCAATAAAGGGAGAGCGGCTACCGCTGAAGCCGGATACCGGTATGGCCCTCGTCAGGCTGGCAAGGGAAGTGAAGGGTACGGTGGATCGGTACAGGAGGAGGCCTGAATCGGTATGTCGTGCTGTCCAGGTAATTATAACGCTGTCATCCCGGGCAAGCGTATTGAAAGAAACAAACTCGACCGGTGGAGCCTCCGTTTCCTTGCCAGGGGACCGTACCGGTTCAATCAGTGCGTTGCTTGACGGAAGGAAAAACGTATATCGCTGGCCGTCGGAGGAGGTGGTTAAAATCGCGTAGTACCAGGCCTCTCCGCTTTCAATGGTATCGGTGAAGGTGGTTTCATCTGTCGATACACTGCCCCGAACCTCGGCCTGCAATATGCTGAACGCGGTAACCGGCGTGTCCGAGCGTATAATGGTATTGGTGCCGGTAACTCCCGGAGCGGGACTCCAGGACAGGATAACCCTGTTTTGCTCGAGACGGGCTGAAAGTGCCGATACGACCGGCGGTGGCGGAACAGTACGTTCGGAAACGGGTGGAATATCCTCCGGAAAAAACGAGAATCCGATGATGGACAAGAAAATCAGTGTCAGTAACCCGCGTTTCATCAATAGCCCTCTTTACACACCATCCCTCAATAATTAAGGAAAAAAAGTATATATTTATCTTCGCAGTTAATTGATGATTTGACAAGATAATTTCTTTCCCGTATTCTCTTCCTATGTTTGTTTCCGTCGTTCTTGATCCGGGTGGTGAAGAGTCTGCCAGGCAACTTGCAGAGATTTTGCTTACCTGGGGGTTCGAAAAAGTACAGCGCGCATGCTGGGAGTCCGCAACAATCCAGGACCAGAATCTGGTAAAACTCAAGCAGGAAATTGATCGGGTAACCGATTATTATGATTCTGTGCGGTTGTATCAGTATCCGGTTGAAGGGGTCCTTGCGGTAACCGTATTGGCAAAAAAACGGTGGAAACGGGTATTGGTACGCCCTCCGGCGCCAAAAAAACAGTAAACTGGAGTTATGCATGATTCTTGCAGAATGTAAACCTTCAATCCTTGAGTTGAAGGGACAAGTTGAAGAAATCTGGGGGCGTCTTTGACCCGGATGGAATTAAGGCACGTATAGCCGAAAAAGAAGAATTTACCGCATCTCCCGGCTTCTGGAATGACAATAAAAAGGCCGAAAAGGTTATGGCAGAATTGCGTTCCTTGAGAAGCCGCATCGAACCCTGGAGCGCATTGCGGACAGATATAGGCGATATCGAGGCATTGTACGAACTGGCCGAGGAATCGGATGACGAATCTCTTGTTTCAGAAATCGAGAGTCAGCTTGACGCCTGTAATGAGCGATTCAGAAAACTCAATATTTTAAACCTTTTGTCGGAAGAAGCTGATCGCAACGACTCTTTCCTTGAAATTCACGCGGGGGCGGGCGGTACCGAAGCCTGTGACTGGGCTCAAATGCTTGCCCGTATGTATGTGCGTTGGGCAGAACGCCGCGGCTACAAGGTTGAAACAGTTGACCTGCTGGAAGCGGACGGAGGTATCAAATCGGTGACCTACCGCATTGCAGGCGAATACGCATTCGGGTATCTGAAAGCCGAATCGGGCGTTCACCGGTTAGTGCGCATCAGCCCCTTCGACTCGAACGCGCGCCGCCATACCTCATTCACCTCTGTTCATGCCTTTCCCGTGCTTGATGACTCGATAGTCGTGGATATTCGCAGCGAAGATCTGCGCGTTGACACCTATCGGGCCGGTGGAGCGGGCGGTCAGCACGTCAACAAGACTGACTCTGCGGTCCGGTTTACCCACCTGCCCACAGGCATTGTCGTAGCCTGTCAGTCGGAACGAAGCCAGACCATGAACCGACAGTTAGCCATGAGCGTCCTCAAAGCGCGTCTGTATGAATATTACCGGGAAAAGAAAGAACAGGAAAACCAGAAATTTGCCGCCGAGAAACGCGACATTTCCTGGGGAAACCAGATTCGCTCCTATGTGTTTCAACCATATACCATGGTAAAAGATTTACGAACACGTCATGAAACGGGAAATATTCAGGCTGTCATGGATGGTGATCTTGATCCGTTCATGGAGGCGTACCTCGATAAAAAATGGAAGGGAACGCTTCTTGAAGCCGAGGAAGGGGATCTATGATAGCGGTGCTGAGCAAGTCCCGAAATATGCAGTTGGTCATTCAGGAACTTTTTCCGGAGCGCACTATCGTGAACAGTTCTTCTGAACTGAATGACAACTGGCTTGCCAGCATTTTACGGAACGGACAGGTTTCCCTGGTGGTATATGAACCGTCCTTTTTTATTGACCCCTCACAATGGCGAAGCATAAGTCCCGCTACCGGTTTTGTTGTATTGGCCTCACCCGGGGAGGAAAACGGGGCTTTCCAGGCCCTCAGGCATGGAGCGGCGGCCGTTATTCATAAACCCTTCATCCCCGCCGAGGCGCAAAAAATTCTCGCTTTAGTCTTGAGCCATGGATAAGCGTACAGTACGGCATGTCATGTATGTCCTTGCCGTTATGCTGTGTGCTTCTGTGGCCGGCGCACAGGAGAATACCTGGATAGTGGCAGCGGAACGGTTTTCATCCGAGCGGGTGCCCGCCCCGTATGCAACCTTTGATCAGCTAATTCCTACGCTTGTATTGCAGCGCTTAACCGGGTTCCCCGTCCGTCAGGTAACCGCACTGGAGCGTGAAAACAGGATCCGGTTTACAAACTCGGAAAAGCGTATTTCGCTCATACGGGAACGCGCTGCCCTTATAACCGAACGGGACAGGATTTTTTTGTCTTCTGACAGCCAGCTTCTGAAAATGAGAAAACGCTCGGAAGCGGAGAAGAAAATTCTTGAAAAGGAACGGGAAATAGCCCAGCTTGCCCCGTCTTTGTCCCCTGAAACCGGAGTATCCGAAAAAGGGGATAATATGGCGAGCATTTCCGTATGGAAAAAAGCGGAATCTCTTTTTTCACGGGACGACTCCGTTTCCTTGAACCGCCAATTGCAGCTTGAAGGAATATCCGCCCTCATCACCGGAACAATCGAGGATATGGCGGGCTATTGTTATGTGGCGGTTACCGTGCATCTTCCGTTTACCGGATCAGAACCGATTGTGATCCGTGAAGCGGGACTATATGAGGATATTTCCTCCGTCGTCGACGCAATTGTTTCGAGACTGGTGCCTGAAGTTGCCAACAGCATGCCTGCGTTTCTTGTCTTTACGTGTGAGCCGGAGGATGCGCGAATATTTCTCGATTCCCGTCGCATTGAATTGACCGGCGAACCCGTGCCCTGGCTTGCCGGAGATTACCTGCTCAGCGCATCGGCGGACGGATTTAGTGGCAGCGAGCAGACGGTGTCCCTTAAAAGGGGACGGACCTACTCGATCCGTATTCAGCTTGAACCGGTTGAAACCGTATCGATAACGTTCAGCCCCTCGGTCTCCGATGCGCTTCTCTATGTCAATACCCTGTATTACGGCCAGGGAACGCAAACCCTCTCACTGCCGGCCTTTCGGACGATCGCCGAGAGCGAAATAAATGGCGTTTCCACGTTTTTTATTCTGCCCGTTCAAAAAGACGCCCGGTATACGGTTTCGGTCAATACAGAAAAAAATGCGGAACGTATCGAAAAACAGCGCCGTTTCATGTATCAGTCTCTTGGCCTGTTATATATTTCCATGCCGTTTGCCATGCTGACCTACGGCTCGTTCATGAATAAATACGCGGCCTATAACAACGTCCCGGCCATGCAAAACGAGAAAACCCTGCGTGAACTTGAACGCCTTGCGCTTGCAGCGGATGTTAGCCGGTTTGTCAGTATTGGACTCGGGGTGAATGTTGTTATACAGATTATCCGGTATCTTCGGGCAGCAGACCGGACCATGCCGCAATACGCGGAATCATCAGAAAATGGGAGAAGCTCATGGCAAGAATGAATGTGGCGGAAGGGTTGCGCCGCCTTTTCGGTAAACATACGGGTATTGACGAATCCTTTTTCGAGGAATTGGCCGATAGCCTGATCGAGGGAGATTTGGGGCCCAAAATGGCCTGGGAACTCTCGGATATGCTCGAAAAAAAATGCCGCAAGGAGCATATTGGCGACAAAAAAGCGATTGTCGGGACACTCAAAGAAATGGTAGAGCCCTGGGTCCGGCAATGGCTTCCGGAACCGGAGCCTTTCCGGGTATCGGTGTATCTGGTGCTTGGGGTGAACGGTGTGGGAAAAACAACCTCTGTTGCAAAAATGGGTCACTGGTTCAGCTCTCGGGGCTTTCCCGTGGTTCTTGCTGCGGCCGACACGTTCCGTGCCGCGGCGATTGAGCAGCTCCAGCTTCACGGTCAGCGGCTGGGCCTTAGGGTGGTCGCGCACAAGCATGGTGCGGACCCGGGTGCGGTCGTATATGACGCAGCGGAAGCCGTTCGCTCATCGGGTGGCGGACTGGTGCTTGCCGATACTGCCGGGCGTTTGCATAATAAAGATAACCTTGTTCGGGAACTGCAGAAAATTGACCGCATTGCAGCCTCCCGCGCCGACGAGGGGTGTTACAAAAAGTTGCTGGTACTTGACGCGACCACCGGTCAAAATGGGTTGCGTCAGGCCGAAGTTTTTCACGAGTCCATCGGTCTCGATGGCCTTATACTGACAAAATACGATTCGACCGCTCGCGGCGGAATCGCCGTTTCGGCCGGCAAGGAGCTTGCGCTTCCTGTCTGTTTTATCGGGACGGGGGAAACCTATGCAGATTTCGCCCCCTTCGACAAACAACGGTATATCTCGGAATTTATCGGAGAATCCTGATGCGCCTGTCGACGGTCCTCCTCGCCGCGATACTGTGCACTGCGCTGTGTGCCCCTTCCGGTGCCCAGGCATGGACTCGGGTAGATTATGATTCCTTCGTCCTGGCAACGCAGGATGAATGGTATCTTGAGGAATTTGACCGGTATGGACGACCCGAGAGCGCTGTTCGCTGGAAAATAGGCGAGATCAGCGAGAGAATTTACTGGAAGTATGACGGAGAGTCTCAGCACAGCAGCGAGAAACGGATTGAGGGGAAAGATCTTGTCACTCTTGTCGAGTTCGATGGCGCGGGCAATGAAATGCGAATTACGGAAAGCCGCGCTGACGGAACGGTGGTTTCATTGACGGAAAACACCTGGAGCCTGACGGGCGAGCTTTTGACCCATCGTGTGACCAAAAATGAAACGGTAGAGGAATATGTCTATACGCGGGATTCAACCGGGACTCTCCGAAACAGCCAGTTTTTCCGGAACGGACAGTTGGTCCTAGATGTCTTTTACGGCGAGGATGACAACAGGCTGGAAACAGTGTACCGTGACGGCAAGCCGGTGTTGACCGTGGAATTCGTCGACGGAGTGAAAAGGAGAACCACTAATCGTGAGTAAATCATCATGGCTTTTCTTTGCCGCACAACGATTTGGATCGGTCGACGCTCGCGGGCGATCGGCACTGACGAGCCTCTTGTCGGTATTGGGTATCGCCTTCGGCGTAACCAGTCTTATTGTTATTTTATCCGTCATGAACGGTTTCCAGATGGGGTACATCGATACGATCCTTGAAGCGGGTTCCTACCATGTGCAGGTTCCCTGCGAGGAAGGCGACATAGACACACTGGCTTCGATTCCCGGAGTCCGTTCCGTTACCCCCTTTCGTGAAATGCAGGGCCTGGCAAAAGGCCGTTTTTCCCGTCAGTCGGCACTGATCATCCGTTCCATTCCCGAGGATACCCCCGACCGAGACCGGGGCTTTGCCGACACCGTTGAAATGACCGGTGGGGTTTTTTCATTTGCGGACAACGGCATTGTGCTCGGTTCAATTCTGGCAAGAAATCTTGCGGTTGCGGTCGGTGACACGGTGTCCTTGATTGCGGTATCCGGGACAAGCGAAAGCGATATGTTCCCCCCTGACGCCGATTTACCCGTTCGGGGAATCTTTAAAACCGGCTATTATGAAATAGACAGCGGCCTGGCCTTTGTCGGACCTGCTACAGGAAAGCGCCTCTCAGGCGATGTCAGCGGCTTGCGCGCGGGAATCAAGCTTGACCATCATACCCATGACGAACGTGTTATGGCACGGATTCGTTCAATACTTCCGGCCTTGAATCCGGTGTCGTGGCGCGAATACAACCGCGCTTTTTTTGGAGCCCTGCGCATTGAAAAAAATACCCTGTTGTTTCTTGTCTTTCTTATATTTGTTGTCGTTACGGTCAATATTTACAACAGCATGCGAAAATCGGTGTACGAGCGCCGTGAGGAAATCGGTGTCATGGCGGCTCTTGGCGGCAGAATTCCGCATATCAGGCTTATTTTTCTCCTTAACGGCTTTGGTATCGGTTTGACCGGAGCCCTTGTCGGCCTGTTGATAGGGCTTCTCTTGGCCGTCCGTATCAATGATGTGTTTATTTTGGCTGAAAATATAGTGAACGGCATCAACCGTTTCGCAGGAGCCCTGTCCGGTTCCGCCGGTGAACAGACCTTTTCGCTTTTCAGTCCCGAGTTTTTCTATATTGATTCGGTTCCCGTGCGCATCTTTTTCCCGGAAGTGTTGGCAGTGTTCCTTTTTGGCGTACTGTCTGCTGCGGTAGCCGCCTGGCTTGCGGGAAATTCCATTTTGCGGCTGAAACCGGCGGAGGTTCTCAGATATGAATGATGCAGTACTAAAAGTGTCGGGATTGGAAAAACACTTTTCGAGCGCCGGAGAACGGCTGACCATCCTCGATCAGCTTGATCTTGAAGTCCTGCCGGGTACGACCGTATCCATTACCGGAGAGTCCGGCTGCGGGAAAAGCACCCTGCTCAATATTATCGCCGGCCTCGAGTCGGCAAGCGGCGGTCGTATCGAGGCGGGTCCCTATCAAGTCGTTGGCCTTGATGAGGATGACTCGGCCGAATATCGTGGCGCCTTTCTTGGCCTCGTATTCCAGTTTCATTATTTATTGAAGGATTTCACCGCGCTCGAAAACGTCATGCTGCCTGCATATATGCGCGGTATGAAAAAACGGGAAGCGCTCGACCGGGCCCGTTCCCTGCTCGCGGAAGTGAAGCTGGAGCACCGCTCGCATCATTTCCCCTCGCAGATGTCCGGAGGCGAACGGCAGCGCGCCGCTGTCGCACGCTCGCTTGTCAACAGTCCCTCTCTTGTCCTGGCCGACGAGCCAACGGGAAACCTCGATCCCGCCAATTCGGCTGTGGTTCGGGATCTTCTATTTTCTGTGGTCAAGAAGCACGGCAAAACTCTGATTCTGGTTACTCACGACCGCAATATGGCTTCGATGACCGATATTTCCTGGCGACTCGAGAAGGGCAGGCTCGTCCGATCATGAAGACAACCGGGTCATGGCTTCTTGCCCTTCGGTATCTCGGTCTCGGCCCGGGAAAGACGGTTTCGAACGCGCGCAAAAGCCTTCTCGGCGCGATGATCGGCATTGCATTGAGCCTGGTTCCTCTCGTGTGCGTCATGGTAGTCACCGACGGCATGATTGAGGGTATCAGCGCCCGATTGGTGGAACTGTCAAGTTCGCATCTGCGGGTGAGCGAACTGTACGCAAACGAGCCGCTCGTCTCCGACTATGACGCCTTACGGAGCCTGGCCGCTTCCTGCCTCGGCGAATACCCGGGCATACGGGTAACCGGGTCCTGGCCGGAGCGGACCGGAACGGCGATCATTGTCGGAAAAACCGGTCGAAAGGGCGGTACTGTCCGCGCAATCTCTCCCGACTGGTTTACCGAAAACCCGGCCTTCGACCGGTTTGTTCGGGTAGAATCGGGCGAAGCGCGCTTGAAGGACGAGCGGGACGCGATCCTGGGAGCGCGACTTGCAGGGGACTTGTCCCTTCAAACCGGGGACACCTTTCGTCTGCTGACGCTGCGTGAAGGCGCTGACGGCCGCATAATTCCGCGTTTTGCGTCGTTTACCGTGCGCGGTACCGTTTCTTCCGGATATCAGGAACTGGACGGCCTGTGGATTTTTATTCCCCTGAAAACGGGCCTTTCGGTTCTTCCGGAAACCGCTTCCGAAACCTTTATAAACCTTCGGACAGACGATATGCACGGACGTCTTGAACCCGTTCGTTCCGCCATTTCCCGTTCCCTTCCCGACGGTTTTGCCGTGCATACCTGGCAGGAACTGAACCGCTCGCAATTTCAATCGTTCAACACTACCCGCATATTGCTGCTGTTTATCATGTTTCTCATCGTACTTGTCGCCTCGATAAATGTGTCTTCAGCGCTCGTCATGCTGGTTATGGAACGCCGGGGCGAAATAGCAATCATGAAGAGTACGGGAATTCCCCCCGGCATTATCACGCAGGCCTTCGTTTTTACCGGGCTATTATGCGGTTTGGGGGGTGTCCTCCTTGGTATTCCGGTCGGGATATTGTGCGCTATTAACATAAACGGTATATTTTCGGTAATGGAACGACTTTTAAACACCGGAGCGTTGATTGTCCAGTCTTTCTTGACGACACCGGATGGCGCGTCCTTTGCCGGTATTCGCCTGCTTGATCCTGAATATTATCTGGAAGTTATACCGGTAATCCTTGACCCCTTCAGACTCTTCATCATAGTTTCGGGAACGCTCTTACTGTCGGCCCTTGTATCCCTGCTCCCCGCAATACGGGCGGGAATAGAAAAACCGATTGAAACCTTGAGGAAATATTGATGAAATGCGACATATGCCGGGAGCGGAATGCGATAATCTTTGTTCAGCAGGTCAGCCGAAACTCTTCGGTAGAGCTTCATTTATGCGAAACCTGCGCCCTTGAGCGCGGGTATCCGGTCAACGAAAACCGTATCGATATTTCGCTCGGAGGGCTTTTTTCCGGTATTCTGAAAAACCAGGAAGGAGCACCACGACAACCGGCGTGTCCCGCCTGCGGAAATACCCTGGAAAATTTGAGAAAAAGCCGGCGAGCCGGCTGTGCCGACTGCTACCGCCTTTTTTCCGCCGAGATACGCTCTGTTCTCAGAAGCGAGGGCATTCAGGGCGTCTTTACCGGCTCGCTCCCCGAGCGGCTGGAGGCCTTCACCCCGCGTACGCCGGACCCGGAAAACCTGAAAAAAGAACTTGACCGTGCAATCGAACACGAGGATTATGAGCTTGCGGCTTATTATCGCGACCGTCTTCGCGCACTGGGAGGAAGTACTACATGAATACCCCCCAGGAAGCGCAGGAAGCATGGTATACCACTTTAGGACCCGAAAGCGATGTCATACTGTCATCCCGTGTCCGTCTCGCACGGAACCTGAGCGGTTTTGCCTTTCCGGACTATTTAAAATCTGACGATGCCGAACGGGTTCTGTCACTGGTGTTCGACGCGTTCAATCACTGTGAAGAGGCCGCTTCGTATCAAATGGTTCGCATATCGGGCATTGACGTGATGGGCAGAAAAATACTTGCTGAGCGCGGCATAATGGAAGCCATTCAGGGGGTTGAACCCTGGAGGGGCATGGTCATTAAAAACGACGGTATATTGTCTGCCCTGGTCAATGTTGAGGATCATCTGCGTATTGCGTGCTTTGCTCCCGGCTTTGACATTCCCCGATGCGCGACACTGGCGCATTCACTCGACTCCTCCATCCAGAAACGCATGCAGTTCAGTGCCCGGGAGGATTTCGGCTATGTGACCGCGAACGTACTCAATTCCGGAACCGGCATGAAGGTCTCGGTATTGGCTTCTTTGCCCGCCCTGTGCATGTCAGGGATGATTGACCGCGTAATCCGCGATTTTCTGGCGTCGGGCTTTACCATTACGGGAACCTATCCCGCAGAAGGCAGTCTGTCGGCGGGATCCCTCTATCAGCTATCAAATACCAGCGCTTGCGAAGGCTCAGTCGAAACGCAAATCAGGGCTTTGGAAGAGTCAGGCTCCAAACTGATCGATCTTGAGCGGAAAAGCCGAACAGAGCTTCTGGCCTCGCGCTCGACGCGTGTCGAGGACACGGTTTTTCGGGCAATCGTGACCGCCAAATACGCGCGGTTTATCGCGTATGCCGAAGCGGTTGACCTGATTCAGCGTATCCGGCTCGGCTTTGCGCTCGGTCTGATAACGGGCACCACGCATGCCGACTTGACGGCTCTCTTGTACCGGGTACAGAACGCCCATATCGGCTTTGTTATTTTGTCCGGAAGTATTATTATTGAAGAGGATATAGACAGCGAAGAACTGCGGCTTGACCGTCTGAGGGCTATGGTCATACAGGAAGTACTGAAAAAAGCCGATATTCGTGAAAGGAGATAACGAAGCCGTGTTCAAAGGATTATCGCAGCGGGCGCAAAAACTGCTCACCATACAAAGCCAGGAAGAGGCAAAACGTTCAAACGCTGAACAATTATTGCCCGAGCATGTTATGCTCGCCCTTATTCATTCCGCCGACGGCATGGGTTTTTCCGTGCTGCAGGCGCTGAAAATCAATCTCTTATCCCTCCAGCTCCAGCTTGAACAGGCCCTTCCCCCGCGCGCGGGAACAATCGTGTTCGGCGATATACCCCCCTCCCGCCGGCTGCGCTCCATGCTTGACGCGGCTTCCATAGAGGCAAGAACCTTCCGCCATGACTACATTGGCACGGAGCACATTCTTTTGGCCTGTATCCGGGAAGGGCAAAGCGTCATGAACGTCTTCTTCGACCGCGAATCCATCAGGATAGAGGAAGTGCGCCAACAGGTACAGGAAGTAACCGCGTCCCGGGATACCACCCTGGTCGCGCGGCAAAAGAAGTCGCTTCCTGCAGACATCCCCGCCCCAAAACAAAACGCGAGCCTCTTGCAGGAGTTCAGCCGCGACCTGACCCAGATGAGCCGGGAGGGCCTTCTGGACCCGGTTATCGGCCGCGAAAAGGAAATCAGGCGGGTCATACAGATACTGTCCCGCAGAAACAAGAATAATCCGGTGTTGATCGGCGAGCCGGGCGTGGGAAAAACCGCGATAGTCGAGGGGCTTGCCCAGCGCATTGTCGGCGAGCAGGTTCCCCGGAATCTGGTCGGTAAGCGCCTGTTGGTGCTCGACCTTGCCTCGGTTATCGCCGGAACGAAGTACCGCGGAGAATTCGAGGAACGCATCAAGCGCATCATCAAGGAAATAAGCGAAGCGCAAAACATCATATTGTTTATCGATGAGCTTCATACCATAGTGGGGGCGGGCGGGGCCGAAGGCGCCATGGATGCCTCGAACATGCTGAAACCAGCCCTTGCTCGGGGAGCCATGCAGTGTATCGGGGCGACCACATTGGCCGAGTATCGCAAATACTTTGAAAAGGACGCTGCCCTGGAAAGGCGATTTCAGACCGTACTGGTTGCCGAACCGAACGCGGCGGATACCCTCTTGATATTGAAGGGCATCAAGGAACGGTACGAAAAGCACCATAATGTTGCCTACAGCGACGAGACCCTCAAAACGATAGTCGACCTTTCAGCCCGTTTCCTGACCGACCGCTTTTTCCCCGACAAGGCTATTGACCTCCTCGATGAAACCGGCGCCATGAAAAAGATTGAAAGTGACGTCAGGCCTGCAGAACTCGAGCGTCTGGAAGAAAAAATTGCGCGCCTGGGCGAAGAAAAGAAAGAGCTCGTTCTTTCCCAGAATTACGAGCGCGCGGCCGTGATCCGGGACGAGGTACGAAACCTCCGGGAACAGGTGGAAAGCATCCGTGGCCGCT
The DNA here is from genome assembly GCA_001604385.1 of Spirochaetales bacterium Spiro_09. GTDB lineage: Bacteria > Spirochaetota > Spirochaetia > Treponematales > Treponemataceae > Teretinema. The sequence goes on from LVBK01000005.1 coordinate 50,694, forward strand.
GGCAGAACCCCGAACCGGGCGCTGCCCAGATTGTCAGCAGCCAGGACGTGTGCACCGTCGTGTCCATTATAACGGGAATTCCCGCTTCCTCCGTCAGCGAGAGCGAGACCTCGCGCCTCGTGAACCTTGAAAGCGAACTTCACCAGTCGGTTATCGGCCAGAATGACGCAATAGCGGTTATCTCGAGCGCTATCCGCCGCTCGCGCGCGGGCATTTCCTCGACGCGCCGACCCCTCGGTTCCTTCATCTTCCTGGGACCGACCGGCGTTGGTAAAACCCTCCTCGCCAAAACCCTTGCGAAGTTTCTCTTCGGCACGGAAGATTCCCTGGTTCGCATCGACATGAGCGACTACATGGAAAAACACAATTCGTCCCGCCTGGTAGGAGCTCCCCCCGGTTATATCGGCTTCGAGGACGGTGGCGTCCTGACCGAGAAAATACGCCGTAACCCCTATTCGGTGGTGCTTCTTGACGAAATAGAGAAGGCTCACCCCGATGTTTTCAACCTCCTCCTGCAAGTGCTTGAGGAGGGCGAACTCAAGGATAACCTGGGGCATACCGTAAACTTCCGGAACACCGTTATTATCATGACCAGCAATGCGGGCGCCCGCATGATTACCCACGAAAACCGTCTGGGCTTTTCCTCGGGAGAACAGGGACTTCTTGACTATGAAGATATCCGGTCGAGCGCCATGAGCGAGCTCAAGCGCATCTTCAATCCCGAATTCCTTAACCGGGTTGACGATATCGTTGTGTTCAACCCTTTGACAACATCCGAAGTTGCGCGTATTCTCGATATCCAGACGGCAGAACTTGCCGACCGTCTTTTTGAACAGGATATCCGGCTGGAAATCCGGCCTGCGGCCAAAAACTGGCTGGTCGATAACGGCTATGAGGCCTCGTTCGGGGCACGTCCCCTGCGCCGCCTCATTCAGCGCGAAATCGAGGATCCCCTCTCCCTGATGATCATTTCCGGCGGCGTGCGCCCGGGCGATACTGTCCGTATTGACGCGCGCGAGGGAAAGCTGACCATCAGGACAAAAAAACGGCGGCTCCTTCCCCTAGCGCCTCCGCGCGAGGGTGCCGAAACACTGACAGGTTGCGGAACACATTAATGAATTTTTCCTCATTCGGACAAAAACTCACCGGCGAATCGGGCATCCTCCGATTGATGGACGATTTGGGACGACCCCTTCCCGAGGGTGTTACTCCCTGCCGTCTTGGGGGCGGCAATCCCGCGCGGATTCATGAAGTAGAGAAGATATATCGAAGGGAGATGGAGCGACTTCTCTCCTGGGGCGACGCCTTCGAGCAGGCGATAAGCCGCTACGACGCGCCTCAGGGTCGCATTATGTTTATAGACGCAGTGGTGCATTTCCTGCGCCGTGAGTACGGCTGGGACATTACGTCCGAAAATGTTGCGGTTACGAATGGCAGCCAGTCGGCCTTTTTTTATCTTTTCAATTTGTTTTCCGGCACGAAGCCGCAGCGAAAGACAATCCTTTTTCCCCTTGTTCCCGAATACGTCGGCTATGCCGATCAGGGCATCGAGACCGATACCTTTGTCACGCTACCCGCGCGTGTAGTCCATTCAGGCGATCATTCGTTCAAGTACTATATCGATTTGCCGCTCGTCGAGCGCTATCTTGCCGAGCACCCGGAGGTGGGCGCCATTTGCGTGTCCCGGCCGACCAATCCGACCGGCAATGTGCTGACGGACACGGAAATTTCCGCGCTTTCGGCCCTTGCCGCCACGCACGATATTCCCCTTATGGTCGATAACGCCTACGGCATGCCCTTCCCGAATATCATTTTCCCGGAGATGCTCGAGGGTACGCCCGCCCCGCACTGGGACAGTCATACCATTCTTTCGATGAGCCTTTCAAAGATCGGTTTGCCGTCCTTGCGGAACGGAATCATTATTGCCGACAAAACAGTCATCAAGGCTCTTTCCGCGCTCAACTCGATCGTCGCCCTTGCCTCGGGTTCGCTCGGCCAAATTCTCTCAGAAGGACTTATCCGAACCGGAGAGCTGAAGAAGCTGGCGGATACGCATGTTCAGACCTTTTACCGCGGGAAGTCAGAGCGCGCCCGGCAGCTGGTTGAAACTTTTTGGGGCGACCGGCCGTACCGCCTGCACCGGAGCGAGGGCTCGATGTTTTTGTGGATGTATTTTGAGCGGCTGACGATTCCGACCCTGGACCTTTACCGCCGGCTGAAGGAACGCGGCGTCGTGGTGGTTCCCGGCGAGTATTTTTTCTTCGGGCTGGAAAGCGGCTCGGACGAGGAGACGGCCTGGAAGGCCCATCCGCACCGCGAGAAATGTCTGCGTCTCAATTACGCCATGAGCGACGAGGAGGTCGAACGTGGTCTCCGCATCATCGCGGAAGAAACCGCAACCTTTGGCGGTTGAGGGCTATAAGCGGATAAAGAGCGAGAGGATGCAGGACAGAACTCCTCCCGCGAGCATAAAGGGTCCAAAGGGTATTTTATAAGCATAGTTTTTATTTATAAGAAGAAACGGTGCGTAACATAGGATTGAAAGAATTGATGATATCGCAAGGGCGGGAAATACCCATAAGTAGCCGGTAAGTAAGCCCAGGGGGATGGAATATTTTACATCCCCAAAGCCAATATTCTTGATGCGGTAAATGATAAGAAAAAACGAAAAACCCAGGATGGATCCAATTATACCAGGAATCAGTCTTTCCGGTAACAGAATAATGTAGAAGAGCAACAGAAGCACAGTACTAAGGATTGTAATAAGATCGGGAATAATCCGGAATTTTAATTCGAACCAAACCATTGGAAGGCCTATAACAAGGAAAATCAGGAGAGGTCCTAAGGCTATCATATTGTTATCTGTCAAGGACATTGAACGTTGCTCCGCTGAACCGTAGGGTGAATTGAATTCCCATAGGAGTATTTTCAATTTTTACCAGTGATATTCCATCATAATCAACGTCTTGGGAAATTTTCATTATATCTCCCGTTTGATTGTTTTTGAAAAGATACATAGTGGATAAGCTATCAATTTCAATTTTTCCGATATATATCACTTCGGGAATCTCCACATCTATGTGCGGTTCTATAAAATCGGTCTTCCGGAGGATAGTAGTATCGGGTGAAGTAAACAACGTAACTAAATCAAGAGGTTGAACCACTGGATTGCTTATATTTTGTTCATGTATGACTCTTGCTTCTGCAGATGATTCGATCGTCCTGTCATAATTGCCCGTATACTCATCCGGTTGTAACACAATAACCCCGTAAAGCAGTATCAAAATAATAATTGAAATAAAAATAACATCAACAGATAAAGAATGATTACTCATTGTAAGTCCTCATTGAAACAACTTGATAATACATGCTCTTGTCATCGGGTAAAATAACATGCAGCGGTTCATTGACTGAATACGGAAGTTCTATGAAAGGAGACTTAGTTATATTCCCCGTGTACAGGGGGTTTTCAGGTGCCGGAACCTTGCAGATAACAGCCTCGAGTGTTGTGGAAGATGTTGAGATTGTTATTTTCCAGAACCATGTGATGGTTCCCAAGTATGAAAAGATGGGGTGTGGTTGAATTTCTGGTTTAAGTATGTTAACCAATGCCTCTGGTGTAATCTCATTCTCTCTGCGTTCAGCAATTATTACAGTATACACAGATTCAGGATTAGCAATGGATCTTTTTTTATCAGTAAATGAGCCAATATATTCAATTATTCCCCAAAGCAATGATTCTTCAATATAGTTAACATTATATAAAGAAGCAGTAGCAAGAATTCCGACATCCTCTGCTTTATTCAGATCAGGTAATCGTCCAATACTAGTAATCATCTCGTTTTCGGCCCTGCTTTGTTTGATATGTTGAATAACCTGTTCGTTATTATCGCTCGATAGTAATAATTCAATAACAAATAAATCCGAGTTGTTTATATTACACCAGGACCAAGGTGAAGTATGTTCCAGAAAGGATGGGTCAGTAAAAAAATCCTGATAATGTCCTGAAAAGTCTAGAGAAATTCCATGCTTGAATCGATATTCCTGAAATGAAGATGTCATGCTTGTTTTTCGCTTCAATGTATTGGTTATAGTTTTGTTGGAAAGAAATTCAACAGTAGCATGATTTATATTTATCTTGTCGGATATTGGCAAAATGGAAATAAATGAATTGGTTTTTTGTTCCAATTCTTTTATTTGTTCATTCCATGCATCAAATTGTGAATCAGAATAAGGGCTGGAACTAGTA
>LVBK01000006.1:0-2778 GCA_001604385.1 Spirochaetales bacterium Spiro_09
AACAATTGCGAAGGCTACCGACAAATTACTCGCGCCCTTACCACCTCATATCCTGTTATCAAGAACCGGTGTTTGCGCCTCTGTCGGAATTACCTCAATCTCTTTGATGCAGCCCTCGCAGGGTTTTCTCTGCCGGAGGATATTGCCTTTGACGGGTTTGAATCTTATGTGAGAAGTCAGTACATACCTGACAACTTCAACATCGCTGTAGGGACCCTCTCTCAAATTCCCTATGCCTTCTCACTTGCCCTGCTCAGACGAAAAGGAAAGATGACCGATCGACAGCGCCAGAATCGGGACATACTGGACGCGCACTGGAGGCCGCCGCCACATGATCTTGTACAGTCATGCAAAACAGTGTTCCGGGACATTCTTTCGCTGTATATGAACCGGAAGATATTTGTCAAGTCCGGTGAGTTTTTTCCTCTTTTATCCGACGAGATTTTTCCGGTTCTAGCCTAAAAAAATTATGCGAAGCCAACGGCTCCGACTTTCAGACGCCCCTTCATACGATAGGAGTCAGCCTGTAAGCTCAGGGTATGGGAGTGGTGGAGCAAGCGATCCAGCATCGCTGTCGCGACCGCTTCATCACTCATAAGTTCTGCCCACTTCGAGAATGACTTATTGTTCGTCATGATTATAGACCCAGTTTCATAACGGGCGTTTACAAGCTGAAAAAACACATGCGCCTGCTCGGCGGTAAGCGGCTCATAACCGACTTCATCAACCAAAAGGACGTGAGGCTTTCGAAGCCAGTCCAATTTCCGCTTCAGCCTGTTCTGTTCCTTTGCACGAACAAGCTGCTCAACGAGGTCATGGCAGGAAATGTAATAGGCGCTGAAGCCATTATTACAAGCCTTCGTGCCAAGGCCTAAAAGCAGGTGTGTTTTTCCGACTCCGGAAGGTCCAAGGAGGAAGATATTCTCCTTTCGCTCGACGAACATGAGCGTGGACAATTCCTCAAGCTTTGCCTTCGATAGCCCTCCCTTGAGCCACGACAGGTCGAAATCGTCGAGGGTCTTGTATTGAGGCATCCCCGATATTTTCAGCCGAGTTCGCGCGGCCCGTTCCCTGCGGGGTATGTATTCGAGGTCCACAAGGTCGGTGAGCCGCTCAAGGAGCGTGTTCTCGCTTCGGCTCTGGTCCGCAAGGAAGCTTTCGAGCGAGGCGGCCATGAATGACAGCCCGAGTTCTTCCAGTTTTCCGGAGAGGGTCACGATCGCCGTATTCATAAGGAACCTCCCGGAATGAACTGGTCGTAGGTCGCAGGGCTTCTGACCTCAACGTCAACGACCTTCTTTTCCAAAACCCTACGTTTCGGGAAACGAAAGACTCGTTGTCGTTCGCGATCCTGCTCCCAGCGTTTCCGAATGGCTTCCCGGTCTTCGGGGTATATGACACGCTTCATAGAGCCTTCGGCTTCAAGCGATATGGAGCGCAATAAGGTGCCCTCTGCGTACAGTTCTGCATTTGTGCCAAATACATCGGGCCGAAACATTACCTCGAGCCCCATGTAACGCGGGTTTACGCTGTATTTGTTGGTCTTCCAGGTAATGCATGACTCTCTGTTGACGAGGAGCGGTATGGCGTCCCTCACGTCAAAGGGCGCTACCGTTATTGGTTTCAGGTACGGCTTTTCCTCTTCATGTCGTTCCGCTCGCGATGAGGTGAGGCCTGAAATCTTGTTGCCCTTAATGGAATCGATCCACAAGCGAACCGATTCATTGAGCTCATTGAGGGTGAAGCTGGTTTTCTCAAGGCTTTCGAAGAAGTTGCCCTCGAGGTATTGGTTAAAGCGTTCGACCTTCCCCTTGGTCTCCGGCCTTCTCACCCGGCACCGTTTCGGGGTAAAACCGTAATGGACCGCAAAGGAAGCAAGCCGTTTGTTCGGCCTCCAAGCTTCCCCGTCGTAGATCCACGCCGTTTTCATGTTATCGTAAAGGATCTCGGCAGGGACACCTCCGAAGAATTGGAATGCATCCTGGTGACAGGCAAGAAGGGTCGCACTGGTCATGTTCGTGGTGAATCGAACGAAGGGTAGTCGTGAGTAGCCGAGAACCATGGTGAAGGCATAGAGCTTTCGAAATGACCCGTCTACCCATTGTTTGCCGAACTCGACCCAGTCGACCTGGGCCTGAAATCCAGGTTCCGTCTCGTATCGAATGACCGCACTGCTCTCTGTTTCGCGCCGGACCTTGGTTATGAACTCCTTGAGGACGGAGCGCTTTCCGGTATAGCCCATTTTTCGGATACTTTGATAAATCACTTCGCCATTGGCGTTAGGCTTAGTTTCTATGCGGCTCCTGATATCTGCCTTAAATGGATCCAGCTTACTTGCCCTGTTTGGCTTTTTCCGCTCGCGCGGAAAGTTTGAAAGATAGTTTCTGACAGTTCGGTCGGTGACGCCAAGGATATCCGCAATCTCCTTTTGCGTGTGGCCTTGACCTTGTAAAACTCGCGCGTCCAGCATACGATACTCCATGAGGGGTTCCTTTTGTGCCTTAATGGGTTTGTGGTGAACACCATTTTAGCAATTAAGAACCCCTCTTTACGAGCTAAAACCGGAAAAATCAAACCGGATATTTTAGGAAATATACCGCCGGACGCGACAATATTGTCCCCGTTCACGATTTACACCGATCAAAAGAATGAATACTCCAGTGCTTTGAATGAATTACCAGAATACACGCATTTACACGACAGGGGTCTCGTAACTCACCAGACAATCAGTTCGCGTGTGGTCCGAAACCGGAGGAATCCTCTGTTCCCGGTCAATTA
>LVBK01000006.1:2812-57800 GCA_001604385.1 Spirochaetales bacterium Spiro_09
TGACCATGTCCCGAATGGTCATTACGCTCGGTCATCATGCATTTCGTAAACCATACCGGATCGGCAACAGGGTGAGGAATGACCGGGATGGCACGCATGCGGATAAGGTCCGTCTTCTGGATGACAGCGAGACGAAGTATGCCTTTGAGGGTCTGTTTATCCGCAGAAATGTGTGGACGCGACAGCGGATACAGGCTAAATGGATGGGTGATATCTGGTTACAAAGGAAGAAGAATCCTCCGGTAGTTGATTTCAGAAGGGGAGCCATAACGAACAAAGGGCAACCGGGGAATGGGTGGGTAGCTGCTCATTTGGTCGCTTGAGACGGGATGTGGTGGTTTCAACAATATTGATAGCAGTATATAAGGATTACCATTCACTAGTACTTTTTTTAACATATTCAGCCACCATCTGAAGTGTTCTCCGTGACATTTCTGGTGAAATTTCTATTGTTTCCCTGAATAAGCTATCGGGAATTCTGAGCAGGATACATCGGCTCATGCATATTGCTGTAGCTGTGCGTACGCCCCCGATCAAACAGGCAAACTCCCCGAACATGCAACCCCTATCTAGTTCACTGATGTGATGAGCTGTTACAAGTTTCACTGCTCCTGACCAAATATAATATACATCTGAACTTCTTTCACCAATTTCAAAAATCACTGACCCTTTTTCCAGAGAGTAGGCATACCTTCGATATAGGCGTACCGGGTGTAAAAAAAGAGTTCGTTCGCATTGTGAAAGTAAATTTGCTGCATTATAGGGCGGTAATAGATACAATCTGGTAAGGAGGTGACTGTCAAAGAAAAGCGATACATACTGGAATTGTGCAAAGAAGAGAAACAGTATAAAGAAAATATATACCTCAAGAACAAGTACTATGACATTACTTAATATTCCATATATTAAATTATACCTGGACATATTGATAAAACTTGAAAAAATGAGTTGTATCAGCATAAATATTACGGTACAGGCAACTGAAGCTATACAGCTGTGAAGCGGTGCTTCTCTGTGTTTGCCCGGTGCAATCCAGTACACAATCCATAGAAAAATGATAATAACCGTATAGGGCGCAAAGCGGAAAAGTCTCTGCATCAGTGATGCCATTAATGGTGTGAGAAAGAATTCGGGAATTAAGGTTTTTGCAAGGGCGTTACCAGCTGTCGATACAATGACAAAAAGTGCTATTATAATGATAAATATGGCTTCACCTGCTATTACCAGTAAATTTTCCTTGATAGGTTTTTTTTGTCTTCTCTTTCGGTAAATTGCATGTAGGCCTTGCTGCATGGAAACGAAGAACCTTCGGGCCATCCAAAAAACTGATACCCCCACGATGATTTCCAGAATGCCAAGAGATTTGGCCGATGCAACGGAATTGATTATTCGTTCAATATCAATGGCAGATGAAATAAATCCTATCGAGTAGACAAATTCTTGTACTGCGGAAGTTGAAGTATTTAAAACTCTTATCAAAACACCCATTACGAGCAGAAGAACGGGCAGGGCTGATAGTAAAAATCCGTACGCACCTGCTGCAGCATACGAAGTCAGGTCGTTAGACACGAAACTTGCCCATGCTATATAAAGTTTTTGTGCCTGATTGAAAAGCACGGAATTCCTTTTTTTCATACGCGTGTCAGTATACCCTATCCAACGATCGTTTGGTAGGAGATGATAGACAGTGTTTAACGATCTTTATTTGGAATCCGGTATGTATACCTCTTGAATTTCTGCATAAATATGTAATATGCTGGTATAAAATTGCAAGAGTTTTCCCGATACAAGACGATTTTTTACGTCACAATACCGGGACTCTCAAGGAGAAGGCGCTATGAAGAAACTGCGTGGAGCATTCACTGCACTCATTACACCCATGAACGCTGACGGATCAGTAGATTTTGACGGCTTCAGGACCCTGGTGCGGTTTCAGCTCGAAAGCGGTATTTCTGGACTCCTCCCCCTGGGTACAACAGGTGAAACACCGACCCTGGACGAGGATGAAGAAGACAAGCTGATTGACATTGTGATTGCCGAAGCAAAGGGAAAAGTGCCGGTGATCGTCGGCGCAGGAAGTAACTGCACCAGGGATGCAGTCAAATACGTCAAACGTGCCAAACAGAAAGGGGCGGATTACGCTCTTGTTGTTACTCCTTATTACAACAAGCCCACTGATGAGGGTATATTTCTTCATTTCAAGGCCTGTGCGGAAGTTGGTCTGCCTGTTATCGTTTATAACATTGCAGGAAGAACTGGCAAGAATATTTCAACTTCTCTACTTTCCCGGATCGCTGAACTACAGAATATTGCTGGCGTGAAGGAAGCATCGGGAGATATTAGCCAGATGATGGATGTTATAAATACAATTGCCCGGAAAAGAAGTGACTTCACTGTACTTTCAGGTGATGATGCGTTGACACTACCCCTTGCTGCCCTCGGAGGAGATGGAGTCATCTCTGTGCTGTCGAATATTGCGCCGAAGGAAATGACCGAACTGACCCTTGCTGCGATTTCTGGGAATATGGATAAGGCACGTGAGTTGCATTACCGTCTTTTACCAGCCTTCCGCGCCGCCTTTATCGAGACGAATCCGGTACCACTGAAGGCTGCGATGAATATGAAGGGCCTTCCTGCCGGTAGTCTGCGGTTGCCGATGTGTCCGCTTCTTCCGGAAAATGAGGATAAGGTGCGCACGGCCTTTATTGAAGCGGGCATTTTCCGCGGTCCCTCGAAGGACGCGGATCCATTCTGCTGACTTTTCGAAAAATACATTTTATTGGAGACTGTATATGAACAAGAAGATACCGGTCGGAATTCTCGGCGCAACTGGCGCTGTCGGACAAAATTATATTTGGCTGCTACAGGATCATCCCTGGTTTGAGGTTTCCTGGGTTGCTGCAAGCCCACGCTCTGCAGGAAAGGCATACAAGGATGTGGTTGAAAGCCGATGGCTTTTGGGTGCGAACATCCCGGAAAGTGTTCGGAACCTGATAATTGATGATGCAAATGATCCGTCAAAAGCAGTCGGAAAGTGCCGGTTTGTCTTCAGTGCGCTAGAACTGGATTCCAAAGACGAGATCAAGACTCTGGAAAATGCCTATGCCGCGCTGGGTATCCCGGTAGTCTCGAACGCTTCTGCCCACCGCTGGACGGACAATGTGCCGATGCTTATTCCTGAAATCAATCCCAACCATGTGTCGGTCATTGATGCACAAAAAAAAGCACATGGATGGGACAAAGGCTTTGTTGCGGTTAAGCCCAATTGCTCCCTGCAAAGTTACATGACTCCGGTTTTCGCCCTGCAGCAAGCAGGATATGAAGTAAAGCGAATGTTCGTCACTACCCTGCAAGCAGTATCAGGAGCCGGCTATCCCGGTGTTCCCAGTCTTGACATGATAGACAATATAGTTCCCTTTATCGGCGGCGAGGAAGAAAAGAGCGAGAAAGAACCTCTGAAGATTTTTGGTTCTGTCAGTGACGGGAAAATAATCAATGCTGCAGGACCTTTGGTTGCCGCACACTGTAATCGTGTTCCGGTCATTAATGGTCATACTGCTTGTGTCAGTCTTGAGTTTGGAGAGCGTAAACCTTCTCTTGAAGAAATCGATCGCATATGGACTGCTTTTCGCGGACTTCCGCAGGAACTGGATCTTCCTTTTGCACCGAAGCAGCCCATTATTGTGCGTCATGAGGCGAATCGGCCTCAGCCGCGCCGGGATCGTGACGAGGATAAGGGGATGGCTGTCTCAGTTGGTCGACTTCGCACCTGTCCTCTCTTCGATGTTCGTTTTGTCGGATTGTCCCATAATACCGTGCGGGGCGCAGCCGGTGGAGGCATTCTGAATGCCGAGTTACTGAAGGCAAAAGGGTATATATCATGAGTGAAAAGCATTTCCCGCTGACTCGTAATGACCTTGAGGGCTTGGCTGCCCGTTATCCGACACCCTTTTATTTGTATGATGAACGGGGTATGAGGGAACATGCTCGACGCTTTTTGAAAGCTTTCAGCGCTTTTGAGGGTTTCCGTGAGTTTTATGCGGTGAAAGCCTGTCCGAATCCATACATTCTGAAAATTCTGGCCTCCGAAGGCCTGGGCGCTGATTGTTCAAGTCTGCCTGAACTGATTCTGTGTCAAAAAGCCGGTATAACTGGCGATAGTGTCATGTTCACCTCGAACGAGACACCGGAATCCGAGTATGTTTATGCGAACATGATGGGTGCGATAATCAATCTGGATGATATTACCCATATTGACTTTTTGAACTCGGCTGTTGGCGGTATTCCTGAGCCTATTTGCTTTCGCTATAATCCAGGGCCCTTGAAAGAGGGGAACGCGATTATCGGAAAACCGGAAGAAGCAAAATACGGTTTGACTCGGCCACAAATAATTGAAGCCTATCGACGGGTCAAGGAACTGGGAGCAACCCGTTTTGGCTTACATACAATGGTTGCATCGAATGAATTAAATCCTGAATACTTTGTTGAAACAGCGGTTATGCTCTTTGAACTGGCCGGTGAGATTCATGATGAAACCGGGATTACTTTCGAGTTTATCAATATGGGTGGCGGAATCGGAATCCCATATCGACCGGAACAGATTGCTGTCGATTATGACCGTGTAGCACACGGCATGAAAGCGGCCTATGATCGGCTGATTACCGCCCGCGGGCTTGGTCCAGTCAAGATTTTTTTTGAATGTGGTCGCCCCTTTACTGGTCCCTATGGATGGCTGGTTACCCGAGCCATTCATGAAAAACACATTTATCGTGATTATATCGGTGTAGATGCGAGTATGGCTGACTTGATGCGTCCTGGCATGTATGGTGCCTATCATCATGTATCAGTTCCCGGAAAGGACAGCGAGAAACATGATCATGTATATGATGTGGTGGGTTCCCTCTGTGAAAATTGCGACAAATTTGCTGTGCAAAGACAACTACCGGTAATTGAGCGTGGTGATTTTGTGGTTATTCATGACACGGGAGCACATGGACGGGCAATGGGTTTTAACTATAATGCCAAACTTCGTGCCGGTGAATTATTGCTGCGGGAGGACGGTACAATAACTGAAATCAGGCGGAAAGAGTCAATAGATGATTATTTTGCTACTATTGATTTCAAGGGTCTCTCTTCCTTTAAGGTATAATAAATTTACTGCTATTAAAATTGTTGATGCACCTTTTATCACTTATATACATAGATAAGATGTGATCATTTATTTTCAACAATATTGATAGCAGTTTATTTTTACAACCCGAATACAGCATTCCTAAATCTTATTCCCCGATCGAACTCGTTTTTAAACATACCAAAACTGGTTGCTCCCGGCGAAAATAAAACAATATCTCCGCTTTCAGCGATCTTTTTGGCATGAGCGACCAGCTCGGGAAGGCTTGAAAAGGGCCCATCGAACGCTATGTCCCGAGCATTAAGCAGCGGAATCAGTTTGTCTGTTCCGGTTCCTGCAAGGAGAAGTATGCGTTTTGCTGTATGAGCCACTGCGGCGAGTGCAGTAAAGTCAAGGTTTTTGTCAGTTCCCCCTGACAGTAGAATAACCGGTCGATTGAACGAAGCAAGTGCAGCGGCAACCGCTTCAGGGATGGTCGCTGCGGAATCATTATAATAGCGAACCCCCTGTTCTTCATGGAAAAACTCGAGCCGGTGTTCGATACCCGGAAATGAAGCAAGTGCGCGAGCGGTTTCTTGTGCATCGCAGCCCCATAACACCATCGCCTGCGCGGCGTTCAGAAGGTTTTGTCGCATGTGTGGCCCGCTTACTGCCAGGTCGCGACCCAGAATCTGTCGTTCGCTTCCTCCAATCCGCATGACTCCATTTCCTTCAGCGTCAATCCAGGCGCCGTTGACATCAGGGGAAAGTGGTTTTGAACTGTACCAGTGGACTGTCGCACGGGTTTCGCGTGCGAATACAGGCCCCCATTCGTCATCCCGGTTGCACAACAGATGGCATTTTTCATCCTGGTCGGTATAGATCAGTTTTTTGTCGGCGACATAGCGTTCCATTGTACCATACCAGTTTTGATGATCGCTCATTATGGGTGTGATAATTGCTATTTTCGGTTTGAGCAGATTCCGTCCCTTCAAGTCTCCGAGTTGCCAGCTTGAAAGCTCAAGAATGACCGGCGTCTCCTCGCTGGTGTGTTCGAGAAAGGTGAGCGGACTGACGGTAATGTTTCCTCCCAGGAAAACCGGAAGCCCCAGTTCTTTCATTCCCCAGTACAGGGCGCTTACTGTGGAGGATTTTCCCTTGCTGCCGGTAACCGCAAGAACCGGAGCAGATGTAAATCGCAAAAAAACTGATATGTCCGTTTCGATAGAGCGTGCTTCCGATAAATACGGGTTTCCCTCCAGTTTTACTCCCGGGTTTTTTATTACGGTATCTGCATTTTGGAAATCGGCGGTTTCATGTCGACCCAGCACAAAACGGATGTCAGGATAATCGGCGAGCGCTTCGATTGAAGGGACAAGATCCTGCTCATTTTTCATGTCTGTTACAGTAACCCGGGCACCGTGCGCGGCAAAGAAACGAGCAGTACTGAGTCCTCCGCCATTGAGGCCGAGACCCATAACGGTTACTTTGAGGCCGGAAAGATCGGACAGTGTCGAAAATGGTGGATTATTAAAACTCAATCGAATACTCCTTTTGGTCCCGCTCGTTCAAATAGGCTGTTATAGCAAGATTTTCCCAGGGCTTTCCGCCATCCTGCGGGATGGATGCTTTAAGTTCCTGGAATAGGGGCATCTTTTCGGAAAAGGGGGCGTATTGCAGGTCTTGTAAAATGCGGTCTAGGTTTGGCTTGATGCATTCTTCAACGCGCTTCAGTACTCCGGGATCCTTCTGTCCGATGGCATTTACCGCTATGCAGTATTGTTTGCATGTTACCGGGTAAAAGGGATGATTCCGTTTGCCTGCGGGAAGGATGAGTTTGCTGAAGAATTTGTTGATGTCACTATCCATCCATATACCATGAACCATGTATCCCTCTCCCGATTCCCCTTTCCAGGTGCCGGGAATACTTTGGTCAAGGGCAAGAAAATGGGAAGTTCCTTCTGTATATCGTTCCGGTTGGGCAAGCGGGAAATAGTCACATTCCAGATACAGTCTGTTGGTCCGGTAATGATGGGTTTTTGTATTGGTCCCCTCTTCGAGTATCGTAGCCTCAAGGGGACGGCAGGTTAAATCAAGACGTAAAAGATAGAGCCAGGATCGGCCGTCCAGTTTGTCTATGCGGTAAAAAACGGGCGTATGTATCGATACTGGATTGAACGCCCAGGTTGTATGTGCAATCAGATCGGGTCGCTGCACAAGGAGTTCTTGAGCAAGTGTGCCGATTATTGAGCGATATCCTTCCGGAGGTTCGTAACTGTCGATGGGGTGATGAACGGGAAGTGACGGCACGTCAATGGGCGTTTCAAGCGTTATAAACTGGTCTTCATTCTGGTTAAAGCTGCAGCGATGTGATCCTGGACTGATATTGGCCTGAACAGGGCGGGCAAGGAGCGCATTGATTGTGTTGTCTGTAATAGTGATGTCCACTGCACTTGTTTTGCGGCCCATAGGCATTTATAATATAGCAAGATGAAGCGAAAAAAAAGAGCCCTTGCCGTTTTACTGTGTATTCTCCTTGGAACCCTCGTGTGGGCAGATGCCTATGCAAGTATTGTGTATGCAGAGGGTAAAACCTTCCGTCTGACGCGTTCCGGTGCAGTACGGGTATACGATACAGGAAAAGATGATGTGCTGGGTTTGGAAATACAGCCGGGCGATCTTGTGCAGACCTCCGGTGGTACCTGGCTTGAGGTTTCCATACATCATCTTTCAGCCAGTGTGCAGGTTGCCGAAAATACCACATTTCGTTTCGAGTCTGATGAAAAGCGTGAAAGTTCTTCGGGTGATCTACTATATGGACGGGTGCGGGCGAAGGTAGGACGATTGAGCGGTTCCTCAAGTTACAAAATAAAAACGCCAACTCTTATCGCGGGCGTCAGGGGAACCGATTTTGGCTGCGATGTTATCGCGTTTTCTGGACAAACGGAATCGGGCGTGCTCAATCGCGTGTTTTGTTTTGAAGGTTCCGTTGCGGTAAACGATATTGCACATCTACAATCAGACCCTGTGATGATCACAAAAAATGAAATGGTGGAAGTGAGCGGTGAGGCCTCTGCGCAAAAACGGGAAGCCCCGCTCATTATTGAAAAAACCGATGTTGCGGATGAAGTTCGTATATTTTGGCTGGAAAAGCCGTCAATCGGCTATGTTGCCCTTGATTCCCTGTTCAAACTGAAAAGTGCATCAATGCTTTCTGGTGGAAGTGAGGAATCGGTATCATCGATTGTTCCTGAGCCTTCACGAAGTCGCGTTATTAACGGGATGCTCGTTGTTGACCAGGTATGGCCAACTGTTCCCGCACAAGTGCCTCGCCGTAATTTACGTGTTCCGAACCGTGCAGCAGCGGCGCTGGTAATCATTGGCTCGGCCTTGTGCATTACTGCCTCGTATCTTGCCAGTGAACAGGATTTCTCCCCTGTGTTTGTCTCTCCATCTCATGGTGGCGGGTTGATTCTAGTCGGAACGGGGTCTCTTTTAGCCTTACTGTCACACTCGGTTTCCGACTAATATACCGCAAGGGATTCCCTATACGTCAGTGCCGGCAGTCAGTGGATTGTCAGCGCCGAAGGGAAGGTCCGCTTTTCCCTCAAAAAGATATCCCCCGGAACCGATGACTGTCAGTTCATTATCCTCTCTATCCCAGCTGACCGCCAGACGTCGGGTAAAGTCCCTGTCTTTTTCGATAATTGCCGACGGCAGCATTGCCGAGGAGGCACTTTCAAAAAGAATAACCGCAGATCGGTCGGCGATTCCGGCGCAAACTGAGGCAACAAGTGATGAGGCTGCAATGGTACAGGCTGACGAACTGCCCCTTGGGCGGGAAAGAACCACCAGAGTATCACTTGTAATCGTCCGGGCTATCACCGGAAGAATTCGTCTTCCCGGAAAGGCTTTACCAATGAGGGATGAAAGACCGCGATAATCAAGTGAACGGAGATTCTGGGGAAAGGCGACAACAGCGTCCTCCCGTATATGCAGTGCTGCACAGGAAATTGACGATCCGTCGTGCTCTATAGTTTCAATGACTCGATCTTCAGGCCGTTCGATAATATGACCGCCAATAAGAGAAAAAGGGGAACCGCACGACAATGCAAACTGGTGGGCTCCCAGAATGCGAACCCGTTGTTCTCCACTGGCAGTTTTGAACATTATATCTTTACCCTGAATTCTCCCCGAATCGAAGATAAACCGTGCGGCACAAAGGAGTGCATCTTCATAATAGGCCGGAGAGACACCCTTTGCAGAAAAGTATCTGGTTGTCATGTCTGCCGACACAAAGATGACCCCGGAGGCTCCGATCCCATAACGGATATCACAGAGCAATCGGGCTGCCATCGCGTATCGATCAGGTGTAAGTCCTGTATTCCGTTCAGTTTCAATGAGGAGAAAACCGTTTCCCGCTATCTGCAGTTTGAGAAAATCGACGGTCATTCGCGACTGGTCCGCAGCTGGGAGCGCGCATCATGACGGGCTTTGCCCAAGTGCAGTAATTTCATGACCAGGTCAGGGTATGCAAGTCCCGATTCTTCGCACATTTTCGGGAACATCGAAATTGGCGTAAAGCCCGGAATGGTGTTTATTTCGTTCAGGTAGATGGTTCCAGTCCGTTTGTCCTTGAAGAAATCAACCCTGGCAAAGCCTGATAGATCAAGTAAACGGTAAGCCTTTACCGCTAGAGACTGAATCAGTGCGCTTTCGGCAGTGTCGAGCTGCGCCGGAATTGCAAAACTCGCCCCGTCAGGATCCCGGTATTTTGCGTCATAGTCATAAAATTCATGTGTAGGGATCACTTCACCGGGTATGTATGCGACAGGCGATTCGTTTCCTGTTACGGAACATTCGATTTCACGGGCTGGAATAAAGGGCTCCACGATGACCTTCGCGTCCCAGCACAGGGCATCCGTGATTGCCGCGGACAATTCGGTGCGGTTTGTCGCTTTTGATGCACCGACAGAACTTCCGGCTGCTGACGGTTTGACAAAAACCGGCCAGGAAAAGCGTTTTTCAATGTCATTCAGTATGCCGGTGCGGTTTGACGTATCGACCCATTCGGCAAGTACAACCGCGGTAAAGGGAACGACCGGAAGACCCGCAAATTGCCAGACAATCTTGGTTTTTTCTTTGTCCATTGCCAGACTGCTGGCAAGCACTCCGCCCCCGACATACGGAAGATCGGCCATTTCCAGAAGTCCCTGCACGGTTCCGTCTTCGCCATAGGTCCCGTGAAGAACGGGAAAAACAATATCGCAGGGTATGCCCGTTCCTCCCATGGCTAGTCCCTGTTTGCGTCCCCCTCCGGGAATCACGGAAACACGGAAATCCTCCCGGCACTGAATATCGAGAATGGCCGAGCTGTCCTCGCGGATCCGGGTAATCTGCTCTTCCCCCTGGCGATACCAGGCGCCCTTTTTATCTATGCCTACAAGGATTAATCGATGTTGGTCGGTGTCCAGGTTACGGACAATCGAACTTGCCGATACCAGTGAAACCTCGTGTTCTCCTGACCGGCCGCCATATAATAGTGCTATTGTCATTGTATTCTCCATCCGGCCTCGTTCAGGGCCGCTCTTGCTTCCGCGCATTCATCGTATGAAATGGTATGATCCCGATAGATGATAGAATTTTCATGTCCTTTTCCCAGCAAGAGGACAAGATCCCCTGGCTTTGCAAGAGAAATTGCCTTTCGAACGGCCGTGGACCGGTCGGGAATCAGAAACAGGTTTTCTCCCTCGATTTTACCGGTGCATCCCTCTGCTATCATGGAGAGAAGGGTCATCGGGTTTTCCCCGCGTGGATCCTCATCGGTCAGAATGACAATATCGGAGTATTCGCAGGCAATGCGGCCCTGTTCAGGGCGTTTGATGAGGTCCCGCTCGCCTCCCGAACCGAACGCGCTGATTATTTTACCGGTAATCCGTTTTCGGAGCGAGGGAAATATTGCCTGAAATGATGAGGGTGTGTGCGCGTAGTCAACAAGTACCTCGAAGGGTTGTCCTTCATCGATTGAGGTCATGCGGCCCTTTACCGGCATGAGATGCGGCAAAAGGGAGACTACCTCTTCCATGGGTTTTTCGAGCAACCGCGATACGGTGATTGCGGCCGCGAGGGCGTTATACACATTGAACGCGCCGGGAAGGTTGATGCGCGCCGGAATGCTCTGTCCCCCATAGGTGAGGGTAAATGATGAACCTGTACGGTCACTTTCTATGGCGCTTGCCCCGATGCCCTTGCGTGGAAGTGCCCAGGTCGAAAAACCGTATACCGGTTTTTCGGTGGCGGATCGAAAATAGGGGGCAGATGAGTCTTCTTCATTGACGACTCCGAATGAAGGTACCGGTTTCCCTTTTTTTATATGGGTATGAGTGTCGAGCGCCCTGAAGAGGTTTGCCTTATCGCTTTTATATTGTTCGTGGGTCCCGTGAAATTCAAGATGCTCATGGGTAACGTTCGTCAATATAGCTGCATCAAATAACACATCCCCAAGACGATTAGTCCTTTTTGACAGGCCGTGGGAAGAAGCTTCAATGACGGCGTAATCAAGGTCGTTGTCACGCATTTCTGCAAGTTTTTTGTGTATGGTCAGTGCTTCAGGCGTGGTTTGATGTTCCGGATTAGGCAGAACCTCAGTCGAAGTGCAGTATTCGACGGTTGAAATGAACCCTGCCTTTTTTCCACAGAGCCTGAGCAGTTGAAACACAAGCGAAACGGTCGTACTTTTCCCTTCTGTTCCCGTTATGCCAATGACTGTCAAATCGCTGGAAGGTTCACCATAGAAGGCGTTCGCGATGGGGGACATTGCAAGCCGTGGATCGGCGGTTTGTATGTACACAATTCCGTCTTCATAGCGGAACAGTGGTTGCGAGTGGATTATTGCCCGTGCGCCCGATGCGATAGCTTGCGGGATAAACCGCTCTCCATCAGTATGCAAGCCGCTTAGCGCGAAAAAAAGGGCTCCCGGCTGGACCTGTCGGGAATCATAGACCAGATCAAGAATTTCGGGATCACCCGTTCCCCGTATGTCGACCGCTTCGATCGCGTGGATGAATTCGGACAATTTTTTCTTCATAACGAGCCCGATTGTATCAGGTTAGGTCTTGAGTTTGCAACACCCGAAGGGCTATTATACCGTTCATGTACGAGATTCGAGTTGAGGCGGATTTTGCCGCTGCGCATTTTTTAAACGATTATCACGGGAAATGTGAACGCCTTCATGGCCATAACTATCGCGTTCTGGCCCATGCGCGGGGCAATGACCTGGATTCCGGCGGGATGCTGGTTGATTTCGGGGTGCTGAAAACAGCGCTCAGAGCGGTGTGCGCCGAGCTGGATCACCGTAATCTGAACGATTTTGATGTCTTTGAGCGAAACCCGAGCGCCGAACGCATTGCGACCTATATTTTTGACCGCATTGCGACCCTTGAGCCCGGCATTCCGCTGTATGCTGTCGATGTGTATGAAACACCAACCAGCCGGGCCCGATATGTCAGGGACAGGGCCTGACCGGTACTCCCCATTCGGTCAATTCCTTTTTGATGGACGACACGGTATATCCGAGAGAATGAACCATCGAGGCGATGAGCGCGGCGTCTGCCTTACCTTCGGTCAGGACCTCTGCAAGATGAGCGCTCGTGCCCGCTCCTCCCGAGGCAACAACCGGAATGCCCACACGTTCCGATATCATCCGTGTCAGCGGAATTTCATAACCGTCCCGTGTTCCGTCTGCATCAATTGAATTGAGAACAATTTCACCGGCGCCAAGCTGCTCCGCCCGTATCGCCCACTCAAGCGCATCAAGTTCGGTCGAAACCCGGCCTCCGTTGATAAACACGCGGTAGCCGCTTGGCATTCGCGCGTCTCGCTGTGCGTCCATACCCAGTACAATGCACTGTTTGCCGAATATGGCAGCTCCCTCCGAAATCAGCTCGGGATTCCGAACTGCCGGGGAATTGAGGCTGACTTTTTCGGCTCCGGCCGCAATAGTATTCCGTATATCCTCGATACTCGAAATACCACCTCCGACACAAAAGGGTATGAAGACCGTTTCAGCCACGCGCTGAATGAGGTCAAGGGTTGGCCCCCGATCTCTGGCTGATGCCATAATGTCATAGAATACAAGCTCGTCAACGCCCTGGCGATAATATTCCGCTGCCATTTCGACGGGGTCTCCGATATCGATATTGTCAAGAAATTTGATTCCTTTAGTGGTTCTGCCATCCTTGACGTCAAGGCAGACTATGATTCTTTTTTTCAGCATACAGTGTTTCTCCCGGTAAAATTGGCAAGAATGCGCAGTCCAAAGCCGGCCGATTTTTCCGGATGGAACTGGAAGGCTTGAATGGAACCGCATTTTACGCCGCAGGGGACGGGAAAGCCGTAATCCGCGGTTGCGATAACAAGGGACGGATCCGCCGGGTCTATGTAATAAGAGTGAACAAAATAAAAGTCTGTTCCGTCAGGAATGCCTTCAAGCAGCGCGCATCCCCCATTGGTTGTGTGAACCGAATTCCATCCCATGTGTGGGACCTTAAGCCCCTTGTCGCGAAATTCTGCGGGGAACAGGCGTACTTCACCGGGAATCAGTCCAAGACACTGTGTGTCGCTTTCCTGCGAATGGTCAAAAATTATCTGGGTTCCCAAACAAATGCCGAGAAGGGGCGTTCCTGCCTGGACATGATCGCGGATAAAGGAATCGAAACCTGTTTTTTTCAGTTCTCCCATCGCGAATTTAGCCTCACCGACGCCGGGGAAAATAAGCCGGTCTGCTTTTTCAAGATCTGCTGGCTTTTTGGAGATGCGGTATTCCACGCCCAGAAACTGTAAGGCCCGTTCAACGCTGCGTATATTACCCGCATTGTAATCGATGATTCCTGTCATGGCTGTATCCTACCGGTCGGTGTTCGATCGGTCAAGCATTGTTCCCTTTATGCCGATAAACCATATACCATGAGTGTCGCTGAATTGTTCGAACTATTAAAAAACGTCATTCTTTCCCGTGAAGTGATTATTATTACGGTTGTTATCGCGCTGTATCTTAATTTTGTACTGTATGTTGAACGATACCGAAAACGGCCCGCGGGACAGAAAAAGATGCGGAAACCGAAAAAGGAAAGCGCGCCGAAAACACCGGACACGGCGGATGCTGACGGAGATGAAGAAATGGAGGACACTGAGTAAGGTTGACTGTGATGCGATTTCAACCCTTGCGCTGAATCGTATACAAGGCTCCCTTTCGCAACCAGCCGGTATATTCCCCGATTCGTCCCTGCTTTTCCAAAGCGTCGATCATGGCTGTTATATCGGAATGGCGCCAGAGAAAGGTCCCGTTCCGGAGCAGGGCATTACGGTTTGCCTGCATATAAAGGATTTCTTCCGCGGCTGCGCGCGACAGGATCCGGTTATTCTTTTGGATAAACCGGAAGACGCATTCAATATCCTTTTCTATGTGTTCCGCCGTCCCGTCGCAAATGTCGCAGCCGGTACACACCGTTCCCCGCTCTCCGTCGCCGAGCGCCTCCAGAAGCACTTCTCGTCTGCAGCGCCCACCCGATGCAAGTTGTCCGAGTATCGCAGCGCGTTCTCCCTGAATGGTTCCTGCCAATGTTGCAATGCGACGGGCATCTTCACTGTTCCACAGAAGAATAGCCTCCGCTTCCTTTCCGTCCCTTCCTCCGCGTCCCGCTTCCTGTATATAGGCTTCCACAGTGGGGGAGGGATCCCGGTGTATTACGGTACGGATTCCCCGGGCGTCAACTCCCATGCCGTAGGCGACAGTGGCGACCAGTATGCCCCGGGGGTTCGCCAGGAACCAGCTTTCAACCTCCGTTTTCTCGGAGCGTTCAAGACCGGCATGATAAAACCGGATATCCCGATCGTTGAATACTTCACGCAATAATAAGGCTATACGTTCACAACGGCCCCTGGTTGAGCAAAACACAATTGCAGGCCGCTCGCGAACCGACAATTCCCGTATCAGGGCAACATCCTTGACCGCGGCATGGCGAACCGAATAACGGATGTTCGGCCGGTTTGAATCGCCGTGTACAATATGGGCCTGTCCGTCGAAGAGTATTTCGGATATTCGCGACAGTACAAAAGAAGATGCTGTCGCGGTAAATGCCGTGACTGCCGGTGCAGGAATGGCGGTTAGTATGTTTTTGAGCTCGAGATAGGCCGGACGGAAAGAGTCTCCCCATTCCGAAACGCAGTGGGCCTCGTCGATTGCGATGTGTTGGCACCCGGCTGCAGCGATTCGATCCTTCACCCTGTCGCCCGCAAGCACTTCAGGGTTCGCAATAATAAGCCGTGCTTTTTCCTGCCCGTCGGTTCCGGCAAGTCGTCTGAACTGGGCTTCCCGTTCCTCCCGGCTCTGGCCTCCCCGAAAAATGGCGGGTTTTAAACCGCCTTCATGCATGCGCCGTAATTGATCCCCCATGAGGGCAAGGAGTGGATATATGACCAGGGTGGGCCCTTGCAACAAGAGGGCTGGAATTTGAAAGCACAGGGATTTCCCCGCTCCTGTCGGCAACAATACAATTTGCCTGCCGCGCAAGACTCCGTCCTCGTCGTATAGTTCATCGTATTCCACATCCGGATTATGGGAGGCGTTGACTGCATCAAGGATATTCGCAATGACCAGCCGTTGCCAGGGGAATAGATAGCGGATGCCGAACACTCGGTGTGCTTCCCGGCTGACCGGGTCTTCCTGAAAGTCTTCCATACAAAAATATTGTGCAGGAATTGCCTGAATGGCTGTACATCCTCTGATAATCCCTGCACATTTTTTTGCAGGGAACCCCTTATGTGGTCAATACGCTCTCCAGTTCATCGATTATTTTTTCGAAGGACTTGCACGCCGCTTCCACGGGAGTACTCTGTTCCATGTCGACTCCCGCCACACGCAGGGAATCGATCGGATACCGTGAGCCCCCTGACGACAAAAAGGCAAAATAATCCTTTTTCTCCTGTTCACCCCCCGAACATACCCGTTCCGCAAGAGCCAGGGAGGCCGATATGCCGGTGGCGTATTTATACACATAAAATGCGTTGTAAAAATGGGGTATCCGCAGACATTCAAGATCGCTGGTATCCTCAAAGTGCATGTCGCTGCCGAAATATACCTCGAGGAGTGACCGATACTCCGAACGCAGGAGTTCCGCGCTGAGCGGTGTTCCGGATTCTACCAGCTCGTGTGTCCGCTTTTCGAATTCTGCAAACATGGTTTGTCGGTACAGGGTCGCCAATATATCGCTTGCACGGGTCGACAGAAGATATGCTTTCATATTCCGGTCACTGGTTGACGCAAGAAGGTGCCGGAAGAGAAGATCCTCGTTAAAGGTTGACGCAACCTCTGCCTCGAATATGGTGTAGTCGTAACAGGGAAAGGGGTTCGAGCGGGCCGAATACCAGGTATGCATAGAGTGTCCCCCTTCGTGCGCCAGAGTAAATACATCGCGCAGCACATCCTCCTTGTAGTTCATGAGGATGTAGGGGTCTCCGCTAAAACCGCCCGAGGAAAAGGCACCCGAGCGTTTCCCCTTATTTTCATACCTGTCTACCCAACCATTCAGGAGGCCGGCTGACAGTGTCTGTGTATATTCACTTCCGAGCGGGCTGAGGGCTTCGGTTATCACGTTCACTGCCTCGGCATAGCTGGTGGTCTTTTTGACCGATCCGACGAGGGGCACATATACGTCATAGTGACGCAATTCTTCTACTCCAAGCACTTTTTTTCGCAGGGCATAATAGCGATGAAGGGGAGCAAGATTGCTTCTGATGGTGCCGATCAGATTGTCATATACCGCCTCCGGTACCCTGTCCGGAAACAAATGCATGGCCCGCGCGGAGGGGTAGCCTCTGATACGTGCTGTGGCGACATTCTGGTTGACGCTTCCTGCGTACAGGTTGCCAATGGTGTTTTTATGATGGTCAAAGGCCGTATAAAACTGTGTGTATGCTGTTTTACGCAATTCGCGGTCCTGACTTTCCATGAACGTTGACCAGGTTGATTGGGTAAGCGGTTTGTCCCCTTCGGCGGTCGAAATACTTCCGAAGTCGAGGTCGACATTGGTCAGCGCTGAAAAGGTGTTTTTCGGGGTTTGACGTGACTCGGTCTGCAGTGCCAGTATACGTTCCTCCTGTTCGGAGAGGATATAGGGCTTCCATCTGAGTCGTTTTTCTATCCATACACGGAAATCGGCGAATTCTGGACGCTCTTTCCATTGATTGAGCAGGTTTTCGTCGATAGCCTGAATTGCCGGTTCAAACCAGCTTGTTTGCGCTTCCAGGGCGCTTGAACGCATCATGAATCTGCCGACCCGGTCAGTATTTCGCGCATCACTCTCGTCAGATGATTTTTGCAAAAAGGCGTAGTTTCCCAGCCGTTCGGCGGTTTTCCCCGCAGCCTCCCAGTCCCTGAGGCATGCCAGAAGGTCCTCGGCTTCGGGATGTTTTTTTGCAACTCGTTCTTTCCATGCATTGATTATTGGAGCAGCGGCTTCGAGGACAGAAAGATCGCTCTCCCAGTCTTCGTCTGAAGAATACAGGGATGAAAGATTCCACCGGTCAGAAGCGGGTATGTCTTTTCGTTCAGGTATGCTTGAGTGTTTCATTCCTACAAGATACAATAATGGTAATGAGTGAGCAACTGTCAGCTTTTCGATCCAGACAGGGCCGGCGCGTATTCAACATGTACAGCGCTCTCAATTCCTTTTCTTTTGCCCTGGTTACCGGTAATACAATCACTCTCTATGCTCTGGCTTTGGGGGCAAACAGCACGGTCGTCGGCTTGTTGAGCGCCTTCATGTCCCTGTCTTTTTTTGCCATACCCCTGGGCAAACTGGCGATAAAGCGTTTTTCGCTTGTTCGGGTATTTGCTCATTTCTGGATGCTTCGCAACTGGTCGTTGCTGCCACTTGCCGCAATTCCCCTGTTGATGGCTGCGGGGTATACCAATGCGGCAATCACCCTGCTATTGGTCTGTGTGTTACTCTTCAACCTGTTTCGCGGAGTTGGCCTTATCGCGAATAATCCCGTTATCTCTACCCTTGCCCCCGGCAAAGAACGGGGAGAGTACATTGTCAGATTATCACTTATCAATAATGCGACGGCCCTATTGTCAACCCTGCTGCTTGCCTGGCTTCTATCCTTCAATGAGGGCCTTGAAACCTATAATCTGGTCATTCTGCTCGGTATTGTGTCCGGTTTGGGTGCCTCCGCTCTCCTGTTTCGCCTTCCCGAACCCGGCGGGTTTTCCGTGCCGGAGGAGAGGGGTAGCGGTTTTATCCGTTCTGTGAGAACCGCGTTGAGGGAGACCAATTTTCGGCGCTATATGCTGTCCTATGTGGTACTTGGTTTCGGGATGGGTATGGCCAGGCCCTTTATTACCGTATTTTCGAAAGAAGTCTATGGGCAAAGCGACAGCCTGGTGACCATTTTTACCGTGTGTTCTTCTCTCGGTGCTCTCCTAATGGGGTCGGTCATGCGTCTCGTCATAGACCGCCTCGGCGCGAAACCCATGTATATCATTTTCGCGGGTATCAGCTTTTTCAGTCTCCTTCCTGCCCTTATTGCTCCCGGGATCGGTTCAGGACTGTTCGCTTTCGGCTTTTTATGTGTTCTTGCAGCGGTAACCAACATGGGTTTTGCCGGACAGGAAAGCGCTTCCCAGGCCTATTTTTTTGCCATGATTCCCCGGGATGCCGTTCTTGATTTGAGTATGCTCTATTATTTCGCCCTCGGCGGGACCGGGGCCATCGCTTCCGTTGCCGGCGGTGCACTCCTCGATTTCTTGTCCGCAGTCGGTCTTTCCAGTCTTGTGTCATTTCGGCTGTTCTTTCTAATCAGCCTCTTGCTGACGGGCATCGGCTTCCGTTTACAACAGGGTTTGCAGGATATGGGCAGCTATCCGGTCAAGGAGACGCTTGCCGTACTCTTTTCTCCCCGGGATATGCGGGCACTTACCCTGCTGCGGAAACTCGATATTACGGAAAATCCGGAGCGTGAAACTGAAATAATCGCGGAACTTGGCGAGGTTGCCTCGGAGGTATCGGTCGAGGTGTTGCTGGATCATCTGTCCTCGCCGCGCTGGGCTGTCAGGTATGAAGCGTTGCAGTCGGTGTCCAGCCTGAAGCGTCTGAATGGCAGGATGAGGGAGGCCTTGCTTGCAGAACTGCAAACAGGCATTTTTTCGACTGCCGCCCTCGCGGCCCGGCTTTTGGGCGAGTTCACCGTTCATCAGGCAGCCCCTCTCTTGCGCTCGTCCCTTGACAGTCCCGATTACCGCCTTGCCGGGGAGTCAATGCTTGCCCTTGCCCGATTGGGAGACCAGCGCGCGCAATTTCTGGTAAGCGACCGGCTCCTGCAAACCGATAACCCGTTTATCCTGATACGGGGTATCCAGGCGATGGAAACCTACGGTACTGCCGCTTCCATTCCCATCCTGCTCGATCTCTTGCGGAACGAGCACTTGCCGGATCATATTTCAGATGAAACCATTTTGGTTCTTTCAACGCTTTTGGCGGTGCCCAAGAAATTCTTTTTTGTATTCGAAAAATATGTACGCAACCGGGAAACTGCACGCAACCTCATAGCTGATACAGTTGACGAGTTTTTTGCCCGTCGCAAGCGCGAGGATGCTGTACTTGCCGATGTTTTGCAACGGTTTATGGGCGACCCTTCTGCCGATTCGGATTTTGTGCACTGGGTTCTGGATTTTGGCCGCGGTCATACCGGGGTCTATTCCGCTTTGCTGGTCAGCGTGGCCCTTGACGCGGACCTGAAAAAACTTGAATCGTTTCGCTTCTTTTTATGCTTTTGGGCTGCCGCTGTCTTTGCGAACCCGAGCCTGATTGAAAAGTAAGGCCGTATAGGGTATTCTGATTGCCATGACTGTTTTTTCTTTTCGTGGACATGCAGGACGCCGCGCGGGTTTGTTGTTTCTCGTTGTTATCCTGTCGCTTGCATCCTGTTCCCCCTATATCGGTTACGCTCTGGTCAATTGGTCTGTTCCTGAAATGGATCTGGTCGCGGGCGATATTGTTCCCGTATATATTCAATCCAATATTTCCCGGGTGTATGTTATCGGAACCGGCGAGGGCGGAAAAAATCGTGCCGAAGTTCCCCTGTGGCAATTAACCCTCTACAAATCAAAATCCGCCGCCCGGGCCGCTAGTCGCCTGCAGGCTGATTACCGTTTTACCTATGCATCGGTGAAGATAGACGGTCTTCCCGTCCGTGCCGCGCCAGACAACACCGCCCGACAGGTATACCGGCTTCGACAGGGTGAAAAAATAAAGATTGTCAGGAAAGGCGAGGGATCTCCCGTCATTGCGGGAAATGCGCCGCTCGAGGGAGACTGGTTTGAGGTTATGACCGATGACGGGACGAAGGGGTGGTGTTTTTCGTATAATCTTGCCCTTTTCGACGAAAGAGAACGCGATTCGGGACTGGATACCCTTGTTGACGCGGGGCCTGACGAACTCCTGCAATCCCTTCTTTCACGCCCCTGGTATCCGGATGCCTACCGTACAATGATCGCCGAAAGCCGTGTCGACATTACCCGAATCAATCCAGCCTGGGGCTTTTTCCCCGGTAGAGACACCGGTGTTGCCCGCATTGAAAACGAGGAAGGCGTCATCAGTTTCCCTTATACCACCGTGTCGCGGGGTGACAGCGGTGTATACCGATTCGAGGGAAGCAGTTTGACCGTTCAGGTACGTCGTCGCGATTTGATTATGGTTCAATATACCGACAAAAACGGCATGCCCCAGGCCGTGTTCTATTCAAGCCTGGATACCGGCCCTGATGAGCTCATCCGCATCGAAAATGAGCGGCGAAGCGCCGTCATCGACCGAATCCGCGACGCGGGACCTTCCTTTGCCTCGGGCAATTATGGTCTCTTACGCATACTTGATGACGGCCAATTTCTCTGGAGCGGGTATCAGTTACTCTCTCCCTCTGTCATTCCGGCCGCAGCCGGCGGCAGCGGTACGATAGAGACCCGCCTTTTTTTGGCGAACAATCTTGCGGACCTGTATGACGGCGCACTGTCTTTCCGGTTCGAGAATACCACACGGTGGATTACCTTTCTCTACGCGCTTGACGAGCGTGGCTTGCGACTCGAGAACGTAAGCGATACTTTTATTCGGGATTCGGTTATTCAAAGCAGGAATCTGAATCCGACGGTCATCTTCTTTACCCCGGAAACATCCGGACTCGGTGGAATGTAATGGCCTTTGTGCAGTTTTCACGCGTCTCCCTGGCTTTCGGAAACAGGGATATTCTTGATTCCGTGTCCCTCAATCTTGCTTCAGGCACAAAGGCCGCCCTTGCGGGTGCGAACGGTTCGGGTAAAACCACCTTGATGAAAGTGCTTGCGGGGAGTATGCAAAGTGACAGCGGAGAGCGGGCTATCCAGAAGGGAACTCGGGTTTCCTGGTTACCCCAATCGGGCATTGTCCACTCGGGCCGCAGCTTGATGGAAGAGGTTGAAACCGCCTTTGTCCGGGGCGCCGAACTTGCCACGCGCCTTGATCGCCTTGGCGATGAACTGGCTCTTTTGCTGCCCGGGGACGGCCGTACGGAACGTCTTGTTGAAGAGCATCATGAGGTGCAGGTAGCGCTCGAAGACTCCGGTTGGCACCGAAGACGTAGTCTCGCCGAGCAAACCCTTGAGGGGCTTGGCTTTTCCCCTTCGGATTTTGATCGGCCCGTAGATGCCTTTTCCGGCGGCTGGCAAATGCGCATTGCGCTCGCCAAAATTCTGCTGGAACAGCCCGATATTCTTTTGCTTGATGAACCGACGAATTATCTTGATCTTGAAGCGCGCAACTGGCTTGAAAGCTGGCTGAAAAGCTTTTCGGGCGGGTTTTTGATTGTCAGCCATGATCGCTACTTTCTTGACGTTACCGTCAACGAGGTATACGAGCTTTTTGGCGGACAATTGAAACGCTACCCCGGAACGTACAGCCACTATGAGTCCGTGCGCGCGGTGGAACTCGAATCGCTGATAAAACGGTACGAGCAACAACAGGAAGAGATTGCGAAAACGGAAGACTTCATCCGTCGCTTCCGGTATAACGCTTCAAAGGCGGCGATGGTTCAGGACCGCGTCAAACGGCTTGAAAAACTGGAGCGCATCGAGATTCCGGAAAGCCTGAAAAAGATTCACTTTTCCTTTCCTCCCGCCCCACATACGGGACGCATCGTGCTGAGTGTCCGGGATATATGCAAAAAGTACGGACAGCGGCCGGTCATACAGGGTCTCGATTTTGTGCTCGAGAAGGGCGAGCGTGTCGTTGTCGTCGGGCGGAACGGGGCCGGCAAGTCGACTCTGTTACGCATTCTTTCCGGTTCAGACACCGATTATACCGGAGAGGTCGTTCCGGGCAGCGGTGTCCTCAGCGGGTATTTTTCTCAGGACAATGCCGAAATACTTTCCGGCAAGACCAGCATTCTGGAATTCCTCGAATCTGAGGCTCCCATGGAGCTGATTCCCCGGTTGCGGGACATGCTCGCCTCCTTTTTGTTCAGGGGCGATGATATACATAAATCGGTGGATGTCCTTTCCGGGGGAGAGAAAAGCCGTCTCGCCCTGCTTCGATTGCTGCTGCGCCCGATCAATTTGTTGATACTGGACGAGCCGACAAACCATCTTGATCTGCACTCGAAGGATGTGCTTCTTCATGCCCTGAGGTCGTTCGGGGGAACGGTAATCTTTGTTTCCCATGACCGCGGTTTTATCGAGGATCTTTCGACACGGGTGCTTGAATTAACCGCTTCGGCCGAGGGCAAACCCTCCCTGGTTCGGAACTTTCCGGGCGATTATCGGTATTATATTGAGCGACTGGAACGCGAGGCAGCCGGTCTGATTACGCCAGATTCTGCCGGAACCGGCTCCGTTCATCTCCCCGAAGTATCGGGCAAACAGGCTGCCGCGCTTTCCTGGGAAGAAGAAAAGAGGATCAAGGCCGAACGCCGAAAGAAGGAGCGCGAGGAAGAGCGTCTTTTGCAGGAAATTGAACGTTCGGAGACGGCTCTTGCCGAAAAGCGTGCCTTGCTGAATGACAGCGAAATATACAGTAACGCGGACAAATGCCGCGCAGTCCAAAACGAGATTGACAGTCTGGAAGCAGAAATAGAGCGGCTTTCCTCTTTGTGGGAAGAAGTTTCCCTGGCGCTGGAGGAGACCTCATGAGGGTATTGATTATCGGTTTTCACACCGGAATATGTACCGGAAATACAGGAATCCACAGGAGTTATTATGAGCACATTCAATCTTCTTGAACACGATATCCGTTCCCGCATCACCGAGATGGCCGCTCTGGAGCGGCTGTTAACGTCCATTCCGGCACTTGCGCCTGAATCGGGTGGGGATGGCGAACTTCTTAAATGCGAAGCCCTGACGGCGGAACTCGGAAAAATGGGGTTCACTCATTTTGAACGGCATGACGCGCCCGATTCCCGTGTTTCGTCCGGTATCAGGCCAAATCTCGTCGTCACCATACCCGGAGCGGACGATACGCGAACCGTCTGGATTATGACCCATCTTGATGTTGTACCCCCGGGAGATCTGACAAAATGGGAGTCCGATCCGTGGACGGTCGTTGAAAAAGAGGGGAAGCTTTTCGGCCGCGGTGTCGAGGACAATCAGCAGGGGCTCGTCGCCTCTGTCTTTGCCGCCTCTGCCTTTATCAGGACCGGTATACAACCGGCCTGTACCGTAAAACTGCTTTTTGTTGCCGATGAAGAAGTCGGCTCGGCTTATGGAATCCAGTTTTTACTCCGTGAACGTTCATTGTTCGGAAAAAACGACTTGATACTCATCCCTGATGGTGGGGACGAGAACGGTCAGACTATCGAGGTTGCGGAGAAAAATCTGCTGTGGTTGCGAATACATACGAAGGGAAAACAAACGCACGGTTCCCGTCCCGATCAGGGAGCAAATGCCCATCTGGCAGCCTGTGACCTTGCGCTTCGCCTCAATTCGCTCGAAACTGTGCTCGATAAACGGGATGCCCTGTTCAATCCTGACAGGTCCACCTTCCAGCCAACCAAAAAGGAAGCGAATGTTCCGAACATCAACACCATTCCCGGCGAGGATGTCTTTTGCATGGATTGCCGGGTATTGCCGGCGTATTCACTTGATATCGTTCGTCAGCATCTTGGGCAACATGCCCGGGAAGTTGAGCAAAAATACGGGGTTACGGTCGAATGGACCGAGGAACAGCGGGTGGAATCCGTCGCGACTCCTGTTGACGCTCCGGTTGTCAAAGCCCTCTCCCGGGCTATTGAGGCGGTGTATGGACAGAAAGCGCGTCCGGTTGGCATCGGAGGGGGGACCGTGGGTGCCTATTTACGCAATGCGGGCTTTGACGCGGTTGTATGGAGCCGCATGGATGATACCGCTCATCAGCCGAATGAATACTGCCTGCTTGAAAACCTGTGCGGAGACGCCTGTGTCATGGCCTATCTGATGAGTGAGGGGAGCGCGTCGGTCAGGTGAACGATCCCGTAAATACCGGCGACTGGCGGGATGTATCCGCTTCGGATCATGTGTCAGTCCTTCCGGAAGTTATTCCTCCCGCCTTCAGAGAGCTTATTGAATACTCGAAAGGGAGTGATGCTCTTCTCCGGCAGATAATGTATTCTCCTCTGGAAGAGCGGGTGACCGACGGAGAGCTCTGCGACCCGCTCGGGGAGGCCCGTTATCTGGTTACCCCCTGGCTCGTTCACCAGTATCAAAACAGGGTTCTCTTGCTGGCTACCGGCCGCTGTATCGGCTATTGCCGCTATTGTTTCAGGCGTTCCTTCACCTCACGGTCCGAGGGATTCATTACTCCCGAAGAGATTGAATTTTTATGCGATTGGCTCGCCCGTCATCCCGACGTCCAGGAAATACTGGTTTCCGGGGGCGATCCCCTCAGCGGTACGTACGATGAACTAGTACATCTTCTGTCTTCCATCCGGCGTGCGCGCAGCGATATTTTGATCAGGTTATGCACGCGCGCTCCCGTATTTGCTCCGCAACTGTTTACGACCGCTCTGATGGACTTTTTATGTTCCCTGAAACCGCTGTGGCTTATCCCGCATATTAACCACCCTGACGAGCTGGGCCTCGCTCAGCGTTCCTGTCTTGAACAGTTTATTAACCGCGGAATTCCTGTTCAGAGCCAGAGTGTGCTCCTCTCCGGTGTAAATGATGATGCGCACGTTCTGGCAAACTTGTTTCATACGCTTGTGTGTATTGGCGTAAAACCGGGCTATCTTTTCCAGTGTGACATGGCCCCCGGTACCTCGCACTTCCGTCTGCCCCTTGATCGCGCTCTGTCCCTCTACAAAGAGCTTTCCTCCCTTCTGTCCGGCTTGTCCCTGCCGGTCTTTGCGGTTGATTTACCCGGTGGCGGCGGAAAATTTCCCTTGTCTTCCGTCACCCGCACAGCACGTGTGGTCGTTGAAAATGGACAAACACAATTGTGTGCTGAAGGACCTGACGGGAAAGTATACACCTATTCCCCTTAAATGTATGAAAATGTATACGGTATAGTGTATCCATTTTGATGTATATCTGGGAAAAGATGTTACTATGTATAGAAATATATAGTTTAATATTACAAATTATCTGGTTGGCACGAAAATTGCTTGCTATAAGCGGGGGCAATATGTTTGACCAGGATTCTATAAGTAGTTATCTGAAAGAAATCAGGCGGTATCCGCTCCTCAGTTTCGAAGAGGAAATTGAGCTGTCACGGAAAATTCAAGGTGGTGACCTTGCGGCGCAAAGGAAGCTGATAGAGTCGAATTTGCGTCTCGTGGTGACTGTAGCCCGAAAATACGCGACGAATGATATTCCCTTGCTCGATATCATCCAGGAAGGGAATCTCGGGCTGATAACCGCGGCCCAAAAGTACGAGTTTTCCTTTAACGTACGGTTTTCTACCTACGCATGCTGGTGGATACAGCAGTCCATTACCCGCGCCATTGCGAACAAGAAGCGCATGATCAGATTGCCGTTTCGAAAGGAAGAACTTGCCGGCCGTATCCGTCGTACCAGTGCCGAACTTTTTCAGCGGTATTCACGGAATCCTACCTGCGAGGAAATTGCCCGCGAAATGGGCTTAAGCGTTCCGGAAGTATCCGAGATTATGCGATGCGCCGGTTCCATTGCCAGTCTGGATGTACAGTTTGATGATGAGGACTCAGCCTCTCTTCGGGACATGATTCCTGATACAACCTGGAATCCCGAGGATGTGTTTATGAAAAAGTATACAAACGAATGCATCCTGGATGTTGTTTCCGGACTGAAAGATACTGAACGCGAGGTTTTGTCCATGCGTTATAATCTGGGAGAAAACGGAAAAAACTATACACTGAAGAAAATTGGAACCATGTACGGGGTTTCTGCCGAGACTGTCAGACAGGTGGAACTTCGCGCCCTGAGAAAATTGCGCAGTCAGTCGGCAGAGTTGCAGGAAATTGCATACGGCTGAAGCTGAATCGGCTTCATCCCTCTGCGTTGGTTGACAACTATCCGTGTCGGGGGTATCTTTGATCCCGATGGCACGAAAGCGTACTGCTCCGAACTATTTGCGTACACAATTGATTCTTTTGGGAATTATTGTGGGTATATCGGCCCTGCTCCTTGGAGGCAGGGCTTTTTTTGCGTACCGCTATGGAGCTGGCCGGGAAGCCGACACGGTTTTGGGAACAGAAAACCCGGTCGCTTCTCCCGAGGTTGCGGATCCTGTACAGCCATCACCACCGGTAGAGAGCATCCAGCCCTCAATGCCTGCACCCTCAGTTCAGCCAGAACAACCAAAAAAAACAGGGCAACCAGCGCAACCGGCTCGAAGCACGGGCGCGGTAACAAGGACAGTCACCCCGGTCAAGCCATCCGAATCGATATCGGTCCCGCTCCCTGCGACTTCCTCGCACCCTGATCCTTCCGTGCACGCGATGAGCGTTCACAAGGGGACTCTCATACTGGTTTTCGATGATGCCGGTCACAATCTGTCACAGCTGGATGCCTTTTTACGCCTGCCGTTTCCCTGTACTATTGCGGTTTTACCCGGATTGGAGTATTCTGCCGAGGCGGCACGACGAATTCGTGCCGCAGGAAAGGAACTTATACTTCATCAGCCCATGCAGGCGGTAAATCTGTCGACAAATCCGGGGCCCTCAGCCATCCTTCCCGGTATGAAACGCTCCGAGATTACTGATCTCCTCGCTAAAAATCTTGCGGAAGTCGGGCCGGTTGTCGGCATGAATAATCATGAGGGTTCGTTGATTACCGGCGATCGCTATATGATGGATATAGTTCTGGATGTGGTTCGTGATCGCGGGATTTATTTCCTTGACTCCCGGACGACTGCACACACCGCGGTTCCTGCCGTGGCACGGGAGAAACAAATGACTATTTGGGAGCGTTCGGTGTTTTTGGATAACAGTCAGGACAAGTCGTCCATTATCGACGCGGTGCAAAATGGAATGAAAATCGCCGAGCGTCGGGGTGCCGCGATAATGATTGGCCATATATGGTCGTCACAGCTGGCGGATATTTTGACGGAAATGTATCCTGAACTGGTCAGGGAGGGATTTTCACTTTCTACTATTTCGCGTATTGCGCTCAGCGAGGATTACGACGAATGATTGTGCTGGGCATTGAAAGTTCCTGCGATGAAACAGCAGCCGCAATTGTAGAAAATGGCCGCATTATACGTTCCAGCGTTGTAGCGACTCAAATCCCCTTTCATCAAATGTATAACGGTGTGGTCCCCGAGATTGCGAGCCGAAAGCACACCGAATGGATTTTGCCGGTAGCCAGGCAAAGCCTCGCGGAAGCCTCAATCACGCTCAACGACATTGACGGTATAGCGGTTACCAACCGTCCTGGTCTTATGGGCGCGCTTCTTGTGGGACTGACCTTTGCAAAGACCCTGGCCTGGGCAACCGGTAAACCCTTTATCGCGGTGAATCACATGCTTGGCCATTTGTATGCTGCCCATCTTGAACATGACATTCCCTATCCCTACCTGGGACTTCTGGTATCGGGCGGACACTCCATAATTTGCGAAGTGCGCGCCCATGATTCCATCGAGGTGCTGGGAACTACCATAGACGACGCGGTGGGAGAGGCCTTTGACAAGGTGTCCAAGTTTTATGGCTTCGGATACCCGGGCGGCGCTGTTATCGACCGGCTCGCACAGCACGGATCGGCAGAGGCGGCGCATTTTCCCATGCCCTCCCTGCATAAGGGCGGCCACGAGTATGACGTTTCGTATTCCGGACTCAAAACCGCTGTCATCAATCAGATAGACCAATTCTGGAATCCCTCATACGAGCGGACTGCCGAAAATATTGCGGCGTCCTTTCAGGAAACGGCGGTAAAAATTCTCTTGTCCCGCGTCCTGAAGGCTGTGCGCGATACCGGCTTGAAGCGCATCGTGGCTGGCGGAGGCGTAGCGGCGAATTCCCGTCTGAGG
Source organism: Spirochaetales bacterium Spiro_09 (assembly GCA_001604385.1). GTDB lineage: Bacteria > Spirochaetota > Spirochaetia > Treponematales > Treponemataceae > Teretinema. The sequence goes on from LVBK01000006.1 coordinate 31,421, forward strand.
GCGTTGTTGGCGGAACAGTCGGATCTTGAGTGTATTTTCCCCTCGCTGAAACTGTGTACGGACAATGCGGCCATGATCGCCGGACTCGGGTATCAGTACCTGAGCCGCGGGGAACAAAGCTCCCTGGATGCAAATGCGAGTGCCCGCGTCGAGGGGTTTCGGAAGGTCGGCCGCGGATAATACTCGTTGACTTGAAGCGGCGGGGTATACTACTATTTGCCCTATGAAATCTACTTATTCCCTCGATGACGCAATCAGAAAAATTCCGGATTTTCCGAAACCGGGCATTCTTTTTTATGATATTACCGGAATACTGGTAAATCCTCCTGCCTTCAAATATTGTATTGACCGTATGGTGGAAATGTATAAAAACGAGCATGTTGATGCCATCGCCGCAATAGAGTCCCGTGGCTTCATATTCGCCGCACCCTTCGCGGAACGCATGGGGATTCCTTTGATTCTTATCCGGAAAAAAGGAAAACTGCCGGGTAAAACCTGGGCGTGTTCGTATGCCCTCGAGTACGGTAAAGCGGAAATCGAGGTACATCAGGCCGACGTCACTCCGGGTATGCGCGTGCTTGTTATGGACGACCTCATTGCGACCGGCGGAACCCTGAATGCAGCGAAGAATGTCCTTGAGCAGGGGCAGGCACAGGTTATCGGCTTCTTCGGCGTGGTTGGTTTGCCGTTTTTGAATTACGATGCCGTTCTCAAAGATGTTCCGGTTCGAACGCTGATAGAATATTTTGGAGAATAAGGGCTAGTCCGGCTAATTGACAAAAGAGCATGCGTATGATAAGTTCAAAACGCATCACATTCCCCGGTAGTGTAATGGTAGCACTACAGATTCTGGTTCTGTTTGTGGGGGTTCGAGTCCTCCCTGGGGAAAAGCAACACGTTTGCAGATTGTGAAACGCCTTGTGATTGGCAGCATGCCGGATCCCCGGATAGGGTGTGCTGTTACGGTCCCTTCGTCTATCGGTTAGGACAGGAGATTCTCAATCTTCAAAGACGGGTTCGATTCCCGTAGGGACCGTTTTCCGCTTCCATTGGAAGCGGTTTTTTTTTTGTGCTTTTTTTTTTAGTGTATCCGGGTATAATACGGTAGCTATGAATGAACACGAACAGCTGGGTACATTTGAACGACTGGTCTATTCCCTGGAGTCCGGCGAACGGCACGATATGCTCAGGCAGCTTGCCGAAATATCCGAACAACAGCAGGATGCCACAAAACCTTCGAAAACCGTAGTCGATCTTGACAAGGACAACTCCCTTTCACCGGAAAAACGCCTACTTGAGGAACCGTTCTTTGTCCGCCTGTGGTTTCGCCTCGTGGCTTTTTTAACTTCGTCTTCTCCTTCACGCGCATATTCGCGCTATCTCGTTTCCGTCCTGGGCTCCCGGCTTGGCAGAACCTACGGACAATTTATTAATCCCCGGCAACGCCTGTATGTGACCGCGATGCATGAAGCCCTCGTGTCTCTCGACAAGGTCAAGGCTTTTTTTGTCGCGCTGCTTGCATCCTATGAAAATGACAAGGGCTCCTTTTATGTTGTGCTCGCCTCACTCATGATGGAGAAAACTACCGGCAAGCTGCAATCCGTTTCCGATCCGTTCAAGGAACCCTATGACCGTGAACCCCAACGGGATATCCGCGCGGCGATACTGCGCGAAATAGATGTCACCCTGTCGGCTATAGCGGAAGACGAGCGGTTGCGCATGTATCAGGCCGCGCAGGCAATCGAGTGGATGAAGTCCTTTTGCGACATATCGTTCGACCGCATGATTATGCGGTTTGGCATACTCAATGGCGAGGAGCGCAATTGCCTGATCGACTCTATAAGCGAGGAAATGAAGCACCTTGCGAATGTATTGGCCGGTGCGGGCCGAATTCCCCTTTTGATGCTCGAAGCGATGTATCTGTTTTCGATTCAGGATCAGATTGACGGATCCAAATTTGACCTGGAAACAGAATGCTCCCAATTTGTCAAACGCGCAGCGGAATTCTTGAGCGGCATACGGCTTTTCAAAAGTACCGTACCGGTGACTGACTGTGTTCGCTTTACCCTTAACGATGTATGCTGGTCACCGCGTCCGGTCGAGGGTGGGGAAGACTGGTTTCAGCTGTATAAATCGGCCTGGCGGCGGCAGTTTGACGAGAAATGGTCCGCCTGGAACCGATTGCACCGCAAGGCAATGCTTGAACAGCGTATCTGTTCCTATCTTGAATGCGAGAGCCTGCCTGCCATTGCCTACCGGCCCTGGGAAGGCATGTGGCTTCCCCTTGCGCTGAAAAAGGAACTGTCTTTCTCGTTTCTCAAGGGTTTTTTCTCGACGGTGTACGCCAAAAAAATAATGAAACCCCTGAAAATTCTCCTTATCGAGGGAGACTTTTACCGCAGGGAGAACCTTGCGGAATTCACCGACGCCTTCAGCACGCTGGAGCACCAGGAAGCGATGATTCAAAATCTTGAAATACGGCTTTCGCCGAAGGGCGTCACCGGCGAGGACTTTCAGATTGTCCGGAAGGAAAAAATGGCAACCGTGAAGGGAAAGGCACGTCTTGAAAATCTGATGCTCGGCATAGAGGCGGAAATAGCTATGATGATTACCAAGACGGTGTCTGCCTTTCGCAGTATCGACCTGATTCTTGCCGGCGTTATCGGTGTCGTCCGCGGCGGTCCTTATGAAACCCTTGTCAATATGGCAGCCATCCAGGGAAAGCAGAACGAAAAATACCGCAAGGAGCTTGCCCTGGTAAAAAGCTGGCTGAAAAACGCGATTGATATTTTTTCCGAAATTGAAATTGTGGAAAAGGAACAGCAATGACCTCGTATGCTACCTTTTCTTTTTCTCTTGATGATGAACGGGCGCCGCAGTGTTGCCTGAGCGTCGCCTCTTCGGGTTCAATGAAGGTTGTGCGCGACTCTCCCAATCGGGAGCGTTTTTTCGCCTCGCTCGGCATTGAGAGCGACCGGGTGGTATCGGTTACGCAAACGCACTCGCAGACTGTGCATATTGCCGAAACAACCGAAGATTTTTTGCATCTTCCAGAGGGTGACGGCATTCTTACGGTGAACCCCCGTCTGGTGCCCTGTGTCACGGTGGCTGACTGTATGCCAATCTGGCTGTACGAGAGGCGTACCGGCTGCTTTGGCGTACTCCATTCCGGCTGGAAGGGCACCGGGATTATCGGTGAAGCACTGAAATGCGCGGAAACAGCCTGGGGCGCCAGGGCTCAGGATTTTTATGTTGTCTTCGGTCCGCACATCCGCGATTGCTGTTACACGGTTGATGAGGAACGCGCAGCCTATTTTACCGCGCTCGCCGGCTCTTCCTGCCTGACACTTGACCGGGAGCGGAAGGAGTCGGGGAATCAATGGCCCTGGAGACTTTCCCTATCTCGTGCCAATGCCGAACTGTGTACGCGTGCCGGAATCCCCTCCGGCCACATTCGGGATTCGCTTGAATGTACCTCCTGTAATACAAAGTGGGGTTCCCATCGACGACAGGGTGCCCCCGGCTTTACCCAAATGGCCGCCTTTATCCGGCGTTGAAATCCCTGCTCTTTTTGTATACTATGGCTTGAGGCCGCCATTCACAGCGGTAACAGGAGCCACTCAATGTCAGATATACGGGATGAATTGCGGACTTACATCGCAGAAGCGCTCGGTGCGCTATATAGAGAAAAAACGGGAGAAACGACGGCTATTGACGCCGCAAGTATAACGGTTGAAACGCCTCCCGATCCTTCCATGGGCGATATCGGCTTTCCCCTGTTCGCCTTCGCAAAGCAATTCAGAATGGGTCCTCCCCAGCTTGCCGCCGCGGTCGTGACCGCCCTTTCCGCACACCCCGCAGCCGCGGGCGTTGGGAGCTTCAAGCAGATTGGTCCGTACGTCAATGTGTTCCTTTCAAAAGGCGATCTTGCATCGAAGACGCTCAAGGCAGTACTTGACAGCGGAAGCGAATATGGCCGAACCGGGTTGCTTGCCGGTAAGCGTATTATGGTCGAGTTTTCCAGTCCGAATACCAACAAACCCCTGCATTTGGGCCATTTACGCAATGATGCCCTCGGCGAAAGCGTGTCTCGTATCTTGCGGTTTTGTGGTGCCGATGTTTTCAAGGTCAATATCATCAATAACCGCGGCATCCATATTTGTAAATCCATGCTTGCCTACAAGCTGTTCTTCAATGGCGAGACGCCAGAGTCCCGGGGGGTAAAGTCCGACAAATTTGTCGGCGACTGTTATGTCAAATACAATCAGTATGCCAAGGAGAACCCCGAAAAGGCCGAGGCCGAGGCCCAGGAACTCCTGCGTTCCTGGGAATCAGGCGATGCCGACACCCATGCCCTGTGGAAACGGATGAACGGCTGGGCCGAGGCGGGAATCGAGCAAACCTACCGGAGAACGGGAATCAGTTTTGACAAATTTTATTATGAAAGCGAAACCTACCTGAAGGGCCGCGAGGAAATTCTTGAGGGTCTTGAAAAGGGTCTGTTTTATCGCGAGGAAGACGGCTCTGTCTGGGTCGACCTGTCGGAAATCAATCTTGACAAGAAGGTTCTCCTCAGAAAGGACGGAACCGCCCTCTATATGACCCAGGATATCGGTACCGCCATATACCGGCATGGGGACTGGGCCTTCAATCAGCTGATCTATGTGGTCGGCAGCGAGCAGCAGTATCACTTCAAGGTGCTTTTTTATATTCTGAAAAAACTGGGCTATGAATGGGCGCAAGACCTCTATCATCTGTCCTATGGCATGGTCAATCTTCCCGAAGGGCGGATGAAAAGCCGCGAGGGAACGATTGTCGACGGGGATGACCTGATAAACGCCCTGCGTGACGGAGCGCTTGAGGAAATCAGCGCGAAGGGACGGGAAGAGGCTGTCGGCGATCCTTCCGCAGTAGCCGAAAAAATAGCCCTGGGAGCCCTTCATTATTTCCTCTTACAGGTTTCGCCGACCAAGGATATGATTTTCAACCCCAAGGAATCCCTGTCGTTCACGGGCAATACCGGACCCTATCTGCAATATATGGGCGCACGCATTTCTTCGATACTGCGCAAGGTTGAAACCGGCGAGGTTTCCCTTGAGGGAGAGGTGAAGGGTGAACTACTGGTTCACGATGCCGAATGGGAACTTTTGAAGACCCTGGCCGATTTTCCCAAGCAGGTCGAACGGGCAGCGGTCAATCATGATCCGAGCGCGGTAACCGCCTATCTCTATGACCTTTCCAAGGCCTTCAGCCGGTTTTATCATGACTGTCCCATTTTCGCGGCGGGAAATCCCGATTTGGTTAAAACCCGGCTTGAGTTGGCCCGGGCGGTACAGATTGTGCAGAAAAACGCGATGGAGCTGGTGCTGGTGCCGTTCCTGTCGTCCATGTAGGAATTTTTTGGTTCCCCGCAGGCAAGAGTTGGCGCTGCGCGCCAAATTGCCGTGCGGGAGGAGCCAAAAAATCGTAGGGATAAAAAAACGTGCGGGCAAGAGTGAGCGGAGAAATCGGTCCCGCAGGCAAGAGTTGGCGCTACGCGCCAAATTGCCATGCGGGGACGCGATTTCTCCTTTGCGGTGGTAGAACAAGACATGCGAAAAACGAGTTCTCGTCTGCTTATGTCGAGCCGAATTCCGAATGGAATTCGGCGGTTCGCGGGGGCTCCGCGCGGCCCCATGCCGCTCGCCATGGCCCGTTCTGCCTCCTGTGGCAAGGTTCAGACAGCTCTTGACCAGAATCAGCGTTATTTGATATAGTTTCCGAACATGTTGTAATGTGCCTTCGGTGTACACCCGTTATTACGCCGGAGTTACGAATATTTTGGTTTATAGAGGTTCAAGATGTACGCACTCGTCGAGTATAAGGGAAAGCAATACAAGGCCGAGAAAGGCGCCCAGATTCAGGTTGATCTTATCGACGCTGAAAAGGGAAGCAAGATTGATATTGACACTGTTTTGATGGTCAGCGCCGACGGAAAGGCAACGATAGGAACACCCTATGTGAAGGGCGCGAAGGTTCAGGTTGTTGTCGGTGATTCTTTCAAGGACAAGAAGGTTATTGTATACAAGTACAAGCCCAAGAAAGACTATCACCGGACAATCGGTCATCGTCAGAAATACACCATGATCACCGTCGAGAACATCGTCGGAGTATAAGGTGTGATAACCGTCAGTTTGACAGTCGGTTCCCGGGGTGAGATTGTCTCGGTGAGCGCCGAAGGTCACGCAAATGCGGGGAAGCGGGGTACTGACATTGTCTGCGCCGCGGCGACCGTCCTTTTGCGAACCACTCTGGCGGTAATGGGCGGCTCGGGCGTTGATGTTTCGGCATCGGCCGCCGCACGCGGATTTCTCGCGTTCCGGGTGCGATCTTTTTCCGAAGCGGAACTTCCGCTTCTTGTGTATGCGAGCCGCTTTCTGGAAGAGGGACTCACGTCGCTTGCGGCCGAGTACCCGGAAAATCTGGAAGTGCGGAAAATGACAACTGATTAAGCTAGAAGCAGACTGTGGAGGATTGATATGGGACGAAAGAAAGGTGGTAGCGGTGCGAAGAACGGCCGCGATTCGAATCCAAAATATCTCGGAGTAAAGGTTTTCGGCAGCCAGACTGTAACCGCCGGATCCATTCTTGTTCGCCAGCGTGGAACCAAGATCCATCCCGGCAACAATGTCGGACTTGGTAGAGACGATACCCTTTTTGCGCTTGCAGACGGCGTGGTAAAGTACCACTCGCGCAAGGGCAGAAATCTTGCGTCGGTCGAGCCCGTTCAGGCTTGATATTCGACAGATAGCGCGCATTTCCCGTTTACGGGATAGGTGCGTTCGCAGGGTACAGACGTTGTATGAAGCCGGCGGGAATTACACCAGCCGGCTTTTTTTTTATCGGCGCTTGTATTTTTCATTTTGTACTGATCTGTATGCACATCCGTCGCGGTTGGCACAGCGGTACTGGAGCTTATTATGGTTAAATTTGCGGACGAGGCACTGATAACGGTGTCCTCCGGCAGGGGCGGAAACGGCTGTGTGGCTTTTCGCCGCGAAAAGTATATTCCCAATGGCGGCCCGAACGGCGGTGACGGCGGTAAGGGTGGGGACGTTATTTTTGAAATTCGCAGGAACCTGCGAACTCTTTCTTATTTACGTTACAAGCAAACCTTCAAGGCGAAAAGCGGCGGTGGCGGCGAGGGGAACAAGCGTTTCGGCCGGGACGGCGAGGATTGCATTATTGCCCTGCCTCCCGGTTGCCTGATCCGGGACGCCGATACCGGCGAAGTAATCAAGGATTTCGGCTTGGAAAGCGAGGGTCAGTTTCTGTTCTTGAAAGGCGGAAACGGCGGCTGGGGAAATGTTCATTTCAAGGGACCGACCAATCAGGCTCCCCGAACTGCGCTTGCCGGCCAGGAAGGGGAAACCAGACGGATTCGGGTTGAACTCAATATTATCGCCGACATCGGTTTTGTGGGTTTTCCGAATGCGGGAAAGTCATCGCTTCTTGACTACTATACCAATGCCCGTCCGAAAATTGCGCCCTATCCCTTCACGACCAAAATTCCTAATCTGGGTGTGCTCCATGTGGATGAGGAACAGGATATAATCCTGGCCGACATTCCCGGAATCATTGAAGGGGCCTCAGAGGGCCATGGACTGGGAATCCGTTTTCTGAAACACATATCCCGTTCGTCCGGACTTGCCTTTTTGATTGATCTTTCCGATGACGAGTATCTTGATTCTTACGACAAACTGCAGGCAGAACTCGCCGGCTTTTCGGCCGAACTTGCTGCCAAGGAGCGGATTGTTGTAGCCAACAAGATGGATGTTCCCGAAGGGAAGGAACGCTTTGCGCTTTTGCGTGAACGGCTTTTGGCACAGAATGACAAGCTGGTTGTCCTGGGAATTTCCGTGCATAACCGGTGGGGCCTTGACGAACTGCGCGAGGCCTTCATCAAGATGGTTAACGACTCCTGGGCTCTGTCTGCCGATGGCTCTGACGTCATCGCCGGTATTATGAACGCACGTGACCCGGTGCCCGAATTCATGCAGGCAGAACTTGAAGATACCGTATACGAGGCACCTGCAGAGGACGACATGCATTTTGGCGCCACGGTCAGTTTGAACCGCAAGAAAAGGGGCAAGAAAAAATGAGTATTGCCATCCTGGGCGGCAGTTTTAATCCTGTGCATATCGGGCATCTTGCCCTTGCAGAGGATGTACGCCTGTCCCTGGGATTTGACCGGATCATTTTTATTCCCGCGTTTCAGTCTCCCTTCAAGAAAACTCCTGCCGGCGCGACTGCCTCCGACCGGCTTGCAATGCTTGAATCTGCCCTTCAGGAAAACGAGGGGTTTTCAGTGGATACCTGTGAGCTTGACCGGGGCGGCCTTTCGTTCACCATCGATACCATCCGCCATGTTCGTGAATCGTACCGGTGCACTCCCGCTTTTATTATGGGCGATGATCTGGTCAAGGGGTTCCCCTCCTGGAAGGATGCCGACGAGATACTGCGACTTGCTGACATTATTGTGGCACGCCGGGAGGGAACAGCAAGTCGTCCGGAAGATTTTACACGACTTTCGGGCGCCCGTGTACGCTTCCTTTCGAATCCTGTCCTTCCGGTTTCTTCTTCCCAGATACGGGCCCGTATTTCCGCCGGTGAAAGCTGGCGTTATCTTGTGCCGGAGGCCGTATACCGCTATATTAGTGAACACAAACTGTATGGATGCGCAACAACTGAAAGACATCACGGAAAAAGTTAATTTATATACTCTGGGTGTACTGCCAAAACCGCGGTACGAGCATTCAATGCGTGTTGCAAAACTGGCCCGCACCATGGGAACGCGCTTTGGCGTTGACCCGGTACGGACTTTTCTTGCCGGACTTTCCCACGATATGTGCAAAACCGGACGTGACCGATGGCTCCTGTCCCTTGCCGCTCGCGACGGATTGCCGATTTGCGATGTTGAGCTTGCGCGGCCCTCCCTTTTGCACGGTCGTGCTGCAGCGGTATTGTTGCAAAGCGAATTTGGCCTGGACGATTTATCCGTTCTGGAAGCCGTCCGCCATCATACCTTCGGGGCGGCGGGAATGGATGCGTTGGGAAAGATTATATTCGTGGCGGACAAGATTGAGCCCTCCCGGCCGCTAGATGCTGCTTTTCGCGCGAAACTCGTGAAATCCGACCTGGATACGATGACCCGCCTGATTCTAGAGGATAACATCAAGTATCTGGAACTGAAAAACAAGGAAGTGTCACCCGTTACCCGGGCGATGCTGGAAAGCCTTCGTCAAGGAGTTTAACAATGAGGCACATGCGTCTTGACCGCAGTATCATTTTTCTGGTCTTTATCCTGGTTATACTGGTGAGCGCCGGGATTGTCCTTGCCCTGGCGATGCGTACCGATCCCGTGCGCGATTCCCTTTCAGGGGACAAGCTCCTGAAGGTTCTGATCGTGATTGAACAGGATGGCAGCCCGCTTTCGACCTATGTGCTTGCGTATTATCCGGGTAGCAAGCGTTCCGCGATGTTCGACATCCCGGGTGAAACCGGCCTGATTATCGGAAGTCTTAACCGTGTCGACCGAATAGATGTGTTGTACAAGGAGCGTGGGATACGCGACTACAAACTGGAAATTGAAAAGCTGACCGGTATTGACGTTCCGTTTTACCTTGCCATGACCCTTGACCGGTTTTCACGCCTGGCAGATTTACTGGGCGGTTTACCGGTCTTTATTCCGGTTCCGGTTGACCTTCCCGATGAATCGGGTTCCCGTATCAGGCTGCCTTCGGGTGCAGTGAATCTGGACGGAGACAAACTGAAAAGCTATGTGACCTATAGCGATCCGCTCGATCAGGAAAATGAGGCAGCCGCCCGAAAGCAGCGCGCCGTACTTGCCCTCTTCCGTTCGTTGGGAGATAACGCCCAGCGGGCATTCGGAAAGGCGTTTTTTCCTGCCGTGCGCGATTGCTTTCAGGCAAATATAGATGATGAGGCGTTGTCGGTGCTGTTGCGCGAATTGTCCCAGATGGATGCCGAACGGCTTGTTCCCCAGCGGGTAACCGGCTCTTTGCGAATGGTCGACGAAAAGCAGATGCTTTTTCCGTTTTATGATGGTCAGTTATTGAAAGATATTGTCCGGCAGACACTGGCAGGCCTTGCGACCGAAAATTCATCCGCCCAGGAACGTATCTATTCAATCGAGATACTGAACGGTACGCGGTCGCAGGGATTGGCACGTAATACGTCGGAACTGTATCAGAGCTTCGGGTATGACGTCATACGTGTGGGCAATGCCGAAAATTTTGAGTATGATAAAACGGTCATTATTGACCGGATTGGCAATGAATCGGTGGCCAATGCGGTCGCAACCGTTATCCGATGCGAGAATATTCAGTCCGTATCGGCGACCTTTTCGGAGGATGACGAATACGGTACTGAATCGATAGTCGATTTTACGATAATATTGGGAAGCGATTTTACCGGACGGTACGTCCGATAAGCGCGACGGGAGTTGTATGGAACAGATGAATAGAAGGGCAGAATCAGCGTTGGCGTTGGGAAAGATTCTTGCCGAGCACAAGGGCGGTGATGTTTCGGTCCTCGATGTGACCGGAATGAACAGCTGGTCTGACTTTTTTGTGATCGCTACGGTAACCAGTTCGGCACACTCGAGGGGATTGCAGCGGCATGTCCGTGATTCCCTGAAGGCCCTGGATCTGGAAGTGCGTCCGACGCGACGGAAAACCGCCGATGGCGATGACTGGACTCTTATCGATCTCGGAGACGTGGTAGTGCACTTGATGAGCAAGGCCGCGCGGGATTTTTATGATCTTGAAAAATTGTGGTTTGGTGCCAGGGATTTGATGAAAGCGGAATAAACGTAAAAAACGCCTGTTCATCCGTCGGGGAAACAGGCGTTTTTCAGTTTCAGGAAGGATTTATTCGTCGAAATCGTCGTATTCGAGGTCATCGTCCTCGTAATCGAAGTCGTCCTCTTCGTCAAAATCACCTTCATCATCAAAATCGTCGAAATCATCCTCTACATCGCCCGAGTCATCGAATTCGTCTTCTTCTCCGAAATCATCGAAATCATCTTCCGAATCATCTTCGAAATCGTCGTCCTCGTAATCATCATATGCATCTTCGAATACATATGATCTCCGTGAAGGATTTTTTTCAAGATCAATGTTGGTCAGCATTCGCTTTGTTCCATCCGTTTCCCTGTATTTTGTCAGAGGCATGAGTCTCGTCCTTGAAACATAATTGAGAGGCTTCGTTTCTGTCAACCGTCCTGTGCGAAAATTATTGTTTTTTTAAGTGGTGCACGCTTTGACAAACTTTGCGTTTTTTGTATAATGGGTAACCGTGGCTGACCAAAAAACCTTCGCCATCAATGCGTATTGCAAGATTAACCTGCATTTGCATGTGTGCGAAAGGCGGGATGACGGTTTTCACGATATCGAAAGCGTGTTTCAGCTTGTCTCTGTATATGACAGGCTTTCTGTTTCGATTGGCGGTAATCAGGGTAGTTGTGAGGTGGTTTCTCCCGACATGCCCCTTCCGCCCGTTAACACTATAACCCGGGCGGTGGATGCCTTCAGGAAGGCTTGCGGATTTTCCGGTGGTGTTACGGTCACCGTTGAAAAGAAAATACCCGCCGGAGCGGGGCTGGGTGGCGGTTCTTCCGATGCTGCTGCGGTTCTTGTTGCGCTTGACCGTCTGACAGGTTCCGGTGTGGGACTTCAGGGTCTCCGGCTCATTTCCGCGGAAATTGGAAGCGACGTTCCGTTTTTTCTTTCATCTCCCGCCGCCCTGGTAAGCGGACGTGGTGAGAAAATACGGCCGATCAGGGCCCGGTCAGATGTTTACGGTGTTCTGGTGTGGCCCGCAATCGAATGTTCGACACCGCGAGCGTTTGCATTGCTTGATGATTTTGGTATACAGGATGCTGCGGTTGCGTTTGATACCCTCGAACGTGCCTACCACGATCCTGTGTGTGATTGGCCGTACTACAACAGTTTTACGGTTCCTGTTTCTGCCGAGTATCCGCTGATCGGAACGCTTCTGGCGGAAATAGGAAACTGTGGCGCTCAATATACGGCCATCAGCGGTTCAGGGTCAGCCTGCTACGGATTGTTTTCCGATCCTGACCTAGCCGAGGATGCTTTCAGGTCTCTCTCCACGCACTGGAAATGGTGCGAAAAATTTGTTTTGCTTGCGCACTGTCCTATGCAGTAGTACAATAAGCACACGGGTATGTATTTTTGCCCCTGGTGCTTCTGCTGCAAAGGAGAGAAAACATGGAGATTACTGATATCCGTATCAGAAAAGTGACAACTGAAGGCAAATTGAAAGCGTATGTGACCGTAACCTTTGATGATTGCTTCGTTATTCATAACGTGAAAATTATCGAAGGGAAGACGGGAATGTTTATAGCAATGCCGAGCCGAAAAATAAGGACCGGTGAATATAAGGATGTAGCGCATCCTATTTGCCCCGATTTCAGGGCAAGTCTGCAGGACCGGATTTTATCCGAGTTTGAAGCAGGCAATATTGAGGAAACAGTGGCCGCCGATCCGGCAGACCTCTAGGAACGATAGTCCGGAGCGTCCCGTATCTTCGAGCATAGATTTCATTGGGACGTCGTCAAGTGGTAAGACAACGGTTTTTGGTACCGTTATTCGCAGGTTCGAATCCTGCCGTCCCAGCTACACCCTTCCCGTTACCGGGAGGGGAATTTTTTGCATATGTCAGATCGCTGGCCGCTAGCGGTGCGTGCGGAAGGGTGTATGCATAAGGAGTCCATACAAATGGATAAAAAGATTATCGAGGTACGAACCCGTACCGCAACAGGAAAATCCGCCGCCAAGAAGCTTCGTGCCGAGGGTCGGATTCCCGCAGTCATGTATGACGGCGCAGGCAAGGTTACTTTGCTGGACCTTGACGAGAAAGACTTTTTCAAGATGTATCATCTGATTACGGAAAGCACCCTGGTTGATATCAAGATTGACGGTTCAAAAGATGTCATTGGCTTTCTCAAGGACGTACAATACAACATTCTTACCGAACGCGTTGGACATGTCGATTTTTATGTGGTTGATCCCGCCAAGGTTCTTCGTACCCGTATTCCGCTGAAGCTTTCCGGTACCCCGGAAGCAGTTCGATCCGGCGCTGTTCTTGAGCACGGTACTACCGAGCTTGAGGTTGAATGTCTACCCCGCGACCTGCCCGAGCGCGTCATGGTTGACGTATCCGGTCTCGAGGCAAATCACTCAATTCACGTAAAGGATATTCAGGTCAAATCCGGCGTCAAGGTGTTGACCGACGGAAACAGGACTGTCGCTACATTGCGCTTTGCCAAGGGTTGATTCAGCCCGGGGCTGATCCAGCCCGGGGCTGATAAAGTCAAGGGTTGCGGGTAAAAACGCACCCTGCATCCCGCAAGATAAAGGACTGTCCGGCAGTAATGCCGGACGGTCTTTTTTTTGATATACTGAAACTTATGAAAACGCTCGATCCCGTATCCGCGGTCAGACATTCCCTTCAGCGCCTTTCTTCCGATCTAGAGGGCACTGCCATCGTGGCGGCAGTGTCAGGCGGTGCGGATTCAATAGCACTTTTGAGAATCCTGAACGCGCTGGCGGGGGAATTCGGGTTTTCCGTATCTGCGGTTACGGTCAATCACGGTATTCGCTCCGGGGACACAAGTTCTCTCGATGCGGATTTTGTGCAACAGGTGTGTGCCTCTCTTGTTCCCGTCGTTCCCTGTTATCGTCTTGACGTACCCCCGGGCGCCGTGTCCGCGGAGGCACGTACACGCGGAAAAGGGATAGAGGAGGCCGCCCGGTATGTACGATACCGGTATATTGACAGTGTCGCGCATGACCTTGGAGCGCCCTTTATCATGACCGGTCATAATCGCGATGATCATCTCGAGACAATACTGATGCGCTTCTTTCAGGGCAGTAGCCTTGCCGGATTGTCAGGTATACGTGAAGTTCGCGACAGATATGTACGTCCCCTTCTTTCAGTTCCTGCATCCGACATCAGAAGATGGCTCGTTTTGAATCAGTGGCAATGGCGGGAAGATGAAACTAACCAAAGCCGAGCATATCGCAGAAACTCCGTACGGCACGATCTTGTTCCGGTTTTGGACAGGGTATTTCCGGGCTGGGAGAATTCTGTGGCACGTGTGGGGCGAATCGCTGACGAGGATGAGCAATGTATCCGCTCGTCATTGGCTGTCGGCTGGCAGCAGACGTCCGGTACTCTTCATTGTGCTTCTTTTGCCTTTGATGCATTGTCTGTCGCGCACCGCAGACGGCTTGTCTATGACGGACTTTCACTGTTGGGTGTGGTTAACCGGGTTTCATCCGCTGCGGTTGACCGCCTGTGTCGCTCCGGTGAGTCGATGATTGTCATGAATGGTCTGCGGTGGGTAAGGACTGACGGCCGCATAAAATGGTCCGTGGATATTGTGCAGAAACAAAAAAGCGGCTATCTTGTATCAGTGTTTTCACCGGGGTTACTGGAGCTTCCGTTTCAAACCCTTTCGTTTGAGGGAGATTCTGCCGCCCTTTACTGCGCTGACGGGCCCGGTCCCTTTGTGCCGCCTTTTATTGTCCGCACGCGGCTTCCCGGGGATGAAATACTCCTGGAAGGGGGAGGACGCAAGCAGATAAAAAAGTTGATGAACGAATGGGGCGTATCGGAATCTGACCGGGAAATTCTGCCCATAATAGAAAAGAATGGTAGTATATGCGCTGTATGGGGTAGTCCGCTGGGGTATCCGAACCGCATGTCAACTTCACAAGGATGCTATGATGAATGAACATGATCCCAAGAACAAGCTGCCGGGACAGCGGCAGAGTCAGCCGGCCGGACGATTCGGACTGGTTTTTTTCCTGATTATACTGGTTGTCTTTTTGTTTGTACTTTTTTCCGGTGAAAACGAAAATCAGGGTTCAGAAATATCCTATACCGAATTCAAGGCACGGGTATCCCAGGGGCAGGTGGATTCCATAAAAATCATGGATCAGCAAAAAATTCGCGGCGTATACCGCGCAATAAATTCATCTGACGGACATTTTTATACTTATATACCCTATGCCGATGACGAGTTAATGAGGCTCCTCTCCGAGCATAAGGTGCGTGTAACCGGCGGCACCTCACCGCAGTCTCTGTGGTATTACGTGCTGCAATTCGCTCCGACCCTTCTGATTATTTTCTTCCTGTTGATGATGATGCGTCAAACCCAGGGACAGGGAAACAGGGCGTTTCAATTTGGTAAGAGTCAGGCACACCGGTATGAGGGCGTGAAGAAAATAACCTTTGCCGATGTTGCCGGACAGGAGGAGGCGAAGCACGAACTGCAGGAAGTTGTGGAATTTTTGAAAAATCCGCAGAAATTCGTCAAGATGGGAGCCCGAATTCCCAAGGGCGTATTGCTTGTCGGTATGCCGGGAACCGGAAAAACCATGCTTGCCCGCGCTGTGGCCGGTGAGGCAAATGTAGCGTATTTCAATATTTCGGGAAGCGACTTTGTCGAGATGTTTGTCGGCGTTGGCGCGAGCCGGGTGCGCGACCTCTTTGCACAGGGAAGAAAAAATGCGCCCTGCATCATTTTTATTGATGAACTTGACGCTGTCGGACGCACTCGCGGAGCAGGGTACGGCGGTGGTCACGACGAGCGCGAGCAAACGCTCAACCAAATGCTTGTTGAAATGGACGGTTTTGAAACCAAGGATGGAGTTATCATTCTTGCCGCAACAAACCGCCCGGATGTTCTCGATCCCGCCCTTTTACGCCCCGGCAGATTTGACCGGCAGGTTGTTGTCGCGATGCCCGATATTCGTGAACGGGAAGCCATATTAAAGATCCATGCCGCGAAAATTCCGTTATCCCCCGATGTGGACCTGAATCGCTTTGCCCGCGCAACACCCGGAATGAGCGGCGCCGATTTGGCGAATCTGGTCAATGAGGCAGCTCTTTTTGCCGCCCGTAAGGACAAGCCGACCGTAGAGTCACCGGATTTCGAGGAAGCCCGCGACAAATTGTTGATGGGAGTGGCGCGACATTCCATGGTGATGCCCGAGAAAGACCGGAGGATGACCGCAGTTCATGAGTCCGGACACGCACTGTTACACTATTACCTTAAAGACGCGGATCCCTTGCACAAGGTAACGATAATTCCCCGGGGCCAGGCCCTCGGTCTTGCGATCAGTCTTCCTGAAAATGATTCATATTCCCGCAGCCGCGGCTGGCTTGGTGACCGTATCGCGATTTGTTACGGCGGATTTGTCGCCGAACAGCTTGTATATGGGGAAACGACAACCGGAACCAAGGCTGACCTTCAACAGGCAACAGATATTGCGCGAAAAATGGTGTGCGAATTCGGTATGTCGCCCGATTTGGGACCTGTCACCTATGGGCAGGAAGATGAACCCATTTTTATCGGGAAGGAAATCGCCCGGCATAAGGACTACAGCGAGCGAACCGCCCAGGAAATCGATGGCGCGGTACGGAAAATACTGGATGAATCCCGCAAAACGGCCGAAAGAATAATAAGGGATCATCGCGGTGAACTTGATATTCTTACCGATGCACTTCTGCGACAGGAAACACTTGATGACACGGAAATACGTGTACTCATCGGGTTAAGTCCCGCCGTAAAGATGCAGGACAAAGACAAGGAGTCTGAAGTGTGAGTGGATGTAAAAGCCGTTTTATTCATTTCCTCTGTGCGCTCGGTATTATCTGTCTGCCTTCCTGGCAGATTCGCGCGGGAGATGTCAATTCGGCTGCCGCCCTTCGTTCACTTGAACGCGCGGTATCTTCCCTTGCCGGCGGAAATTGGCAAAATGCCCTGTTCGAGGCCCGTCTGGGCTTTTCCTATGATGAAACGCTTGCGGATTTTTCTTATATTGAAGCCCTTGCCTCACTCGGCTCGGGCGGAACCCGATCCAGTTCAATTTCCTTTCTGGAAGATGCCCTTGCAACCGGCCGTGTGTGGCGAACCTATACGGCGGTAGACGCAGAAATTTTATGCGCGTCTTTATATGTGGACACGCTCCGCCATGATGACGCCCTGTCCCGGATAAAAGACGTACCCCCCGGGTTTTCTGCAGAGAGCGATCTTGTCCGGATACGGGCCTTATACGGAAAGGGGCTTATCGCTGCGGCCCGGACCGGGATTCGGGACGCTCTCGACCGGTGGCCATTTGATAGCCGTTTTGCCCGGGCGTTCTTTATCCATGAATCCACACAAACTCCCTCCGCCGACTCCCTGACTATTGCTTCTCTTTTGGTCAGCCGTCTGTATATCTGGCAGGATTCAGATCGTGAATTGCTTTTATTGTCCGTTCCCTTTTTACCGAATCCGGAATCTCGCGTCAGGCATATACGGATATACCGCAGCATGGGAAAGAATGATGTTGAGCGTTCGTCCGCCCGGAACTCTCCTTCCGGTTTGTCGAGCATACGTGCCCTCGAGTATGGAATTATG
The DNA here is from genome assembly GCA_001604385.1 of Spirochaetales bacterium Spiro_09. Lineage (GTDB taxonomy): Bacteria > Spirochaetota > Spirochaetia > Treponematales > Treponemataceae > Teretinema. The sequence continues at coordinate 48,918 of LVBK01000006.1, forward strand.
GGCGAGCGGGAGGCCCTGTCGGAGCTTTTTTCACCGGCTGAAACCGGCATAGAGGTTGAACATGTTATGCGGTTTTTCGAGCTGACCGGAGATTCCCGAATCCGCACCGAGGCCCGCGAGCGGTTGTCGACCTTTAATGGTATTCTGCATGAAACCGACCCCTTCACCGGATCCGTTCGCCTTTCGACGAGGTACAGCGGGGGCAAGCCCTTTTCCGGGTATATCGACCGTGATACCGATGGTCGTGCGGAATATACCTTCGATTGTGATTTGGGTGTTCCCCTGCGCATGACAGCCGCCGATAAACAGATGACAGTAAACTACGATGCGTATCCGGCGGTTCGTTCGGTCACGATTGGCAACAGCGAGTACATACTGCAGCCTCTTGCACTGGCCTGGGCTCCCCTGTCATGGAAGCCTCTTTTTCCGGAAAGCCCCGAGTCCCTCTTCTTTATTTTTTCCGATACGGTTCCTTCCTTCGAGCTGACGGAACGGAGCATCCGCTCCCATTCGGTGTATTTCATACATACAGATAGCGACAATCCATCGCTGGTTCAGCGCTATCATCTGGACAGTGGCCGTATTGTTTCCTCCGAAGAACGGGAAAACGGCAAACTCTTTTCGCGTACCCAGTGGAAGTCGGGTGTGCCGTTTCGGGCGGATATGGACCGTGACCGGAACGGGTATTTTGAAACGGTTGTTCATTACTCGGCTGACGGGAATGTTCGGGAAATGCTCGTCGATATAAACGGAGACCGCCAGCATGACTATCAGGAACGCTTTAGTCCGGGCGGAGATACAACCCTGCGCTGGGACAGCGATCATGATGGCTCGTTTGATATTACCCTCCTGCGGGAACCTTCCGGCAGGGAGATTGTGACCTGGCACAGCACTTCGCTGAAGCATGATGTACGTCTTGAAACGTTCAACGGCGAGCCGCGTTCCCTGACGGTGGATGCGCGGAGTATTCCGATAGTACGTGATCCTTTCAGTGCTGTGTGGTGGATAGAACGTCTGCCTGCTCGCTCTGTAGAATTATCAAAACAGATTATTGAAATTTTTAACCGGGAGCCAGCTTCCGTTGTTTTACGTACGGTGACCATTGACGGACAGTCAGTCCAGGCAGTGCGAACCGGAGGAGTTATTGTTGCATCGATCGTTGAGTAGTATCCGCCGGCTGTTTTTCGTAGCCGTAATTCCGTTTGCGTTTTTTTCTTGTACAACTGCACGCGCATCACACTCGTACATCAGTTATTCCAGCGAGCGGAGTGTTCTGTACGAAATTGACCGTACAAAGGTGACCCTGGACAAAAATCCGCTTGAAGCCCTGGCCCGGGCATGGGCCTTGCGGGAGAATACAGACGGCTTTCCGGCAGTCGACACCTTGTACCTGAACGCGCTTGATTCAAGCAAGGCTGCCTTTCAATCAGCGGTAGATTCCGGAAGATGGTCGGATGCGATTCGGCTGTATTCCTCTCTGTCGGTCTTGTCTCATCCTCCTGCGGAATGGACCACAGACCTTCTGCGAAAAAGACAGTCGGATGCGTGGAACGAAGCGGGTAACAGGATACTTACCGCCCTCGAAATGCCGGTTGCTTCTACGCCCGAGGACGAGGCTCCCTCGACCGCGATTGTTGCGCGCATGATTCGCGGCACCGTGACCGTGTGGGTCGACCGGGGTTTACGGATTGAAGGTGGCGTGGGTTATGCCGACCGGGTCATTGGATCCGGCTTTTTTATTGACGATCGGGGATATTTTATTACCAATTATCATGTTATCGCGAGCGAGGTGGATCCGTCCTATGAAGGGTTTTCCCGTTTGTACATCAAGCTTGCCGGTGACACGGAGACCCGTATTCCGGCCAGGGTAATCGGTTGGGATCCGGTACTTGATATAGCCCTCGTAAAGACCGAGATACAGCCGCCTGCCGTCTTCCAACTGGGTAGCTCATCAGACTTGAAGGTCGGAAACCGCATTTATGCGATAGGTTCTCCTGCCGGACTTGAACAAACGCTTACCTCCGGAATTGTATCTGCTCAAAACCGCAGATTATTGTCCCTTGGCAGCATTCTTCAAATTGATGCCCCGATCAATCAGGGAAATTCGGGCGGACCGATAGTCGATGAATCGGGCCGTGTGCAGGCAATTGTGTTTGCGGGTATTGAGCAGTTTGAGGGCCTGAATTTTGCCATCCCGGTTGAGTACCTGCGTATTTTGTTGCCCTCCCTCTATGAGGGCGGTAAAATTTCCCATTCCTGGTTGGGTGGTCACGGTCGCACAGCCACTCTGCCCGGATCAACGCAATCCGTCGGGGTACGGGTGTTTTATGCGGTCGCGGGCGGCCCTCTTGACGTTGCCGGTATTCCCAAGGGTGCAATTATTACCGCGGTCAGCGGTACGCAGGTACGCACGCTGGAAGACGTACAAAATGCCCTTATCCGCGAACGTCCTGAAAGCATTATCCGGATTGACGGCTTGCTTGTTTCCCCGGATGGAAGCACGACCAGCCGGCATTGGTTTGTATATGTTCAAGCCCGTCCCGAGAAACCGGGTCTTCAGATTGTCAATTCGGACATCCCGAGCAGGGCCCTGCTACCGCTGACGGGTTTCGAACTTGAGCCGGTGGGCAACACAAAACGCTATCTGGTGTCTTCAGTGGTGCGCGGCAGCATTGCCGATGAATCGGGTTTTTCGGAACAGGACGTGGTTGAAATACGGGAATTTCGAGTTGACGAGAAGGCCGGTTTTGTTACCATCCAGTTATTTACCAAACGGCGAAAAAGCGGGTATCTGGATGCGTTTATCGGATTATTCGCGTCTCTGGACAGTCCTTCTTATTTCTAATATAGTGCGATTATGACTGATCCCTCACTAATCCGCAATTTTTGCATCGTTGCCCATATTGATCATGGTAAATCGACCCTGGCAGACCGTTTAATCGAAAAAGCAAAAGTCATTGATTCACGGTATTATCATGCCCAGATGACCGACAACATGGATATTGAGCGGGAACGGGGCATCACCATAAAGAGTCAGGCGGTAACCATTCCGTATACTGCCGCCGACGGGAAAACATACTTGCTCAATTTCGTTGACACCCCCGGACATGTTGACTTTTCCTATGAAGTTTCCCGGGCAATTGCGTCCTGCGAGGGTGCTATCCTTATTGTTGATGCAGCCCAGGGGGTAGAGTCGCAAACCCTTTCAAACATGTATCTTGCCCTTGAGCACAACCTTGAAATTCTTCCCGTCATCAACAAAATAGATCTGCCTGCAGCCGATATTCTCGGCGTGAAGCACCAGATTGAACACGATCTGGGTCTTGATTCGTCAATCGCCGTGCCCGTTTCGGCAAAAACAGGGCAGGGTGTCGATGAACTTTTCGAGGCTATCATACACCGTTTCCCGCCGCCCGTTGGCCGCCACGATGACATTTTGCGGGCTTTGATTTTTGACTGCCATTATGACCCCTATCGTGGCGTTATCATTCATATCCGCGTATTTACCGGAACAATCAAGGCCGGTCAGTCAATCAGGTTTATGTATTCCGAAACCGAATACAAGGTCGAGGAAACGGGCATATTCATTCTGAAGCTGGTTCCGGGCAAGGAGCTTGCGGCCGGAGACGTCGGCTACATAATTGCCGGTATCAAGACCATCCAGGATGTCCGGGTCGGCGACACCATTACCGGCACTGAACGGACTGCTGACCGCCCACTTCCCGGTTTCAAGGAAGTCAAGCCGGTTGTGTTTTCTTCCATCTACCCGGTCGATACAAATGATTATGAAGAGCTTCGCGACGCGATTGACAAGCTGTGCCTCAATGATGCCAGTTTGACCTGGGAGAAGGACTCCTCCATTGCCCTTGGCCATGGTTTCCGCTGTGGCTTTTTGGGTTTGCTTCATCTTGAAGTGGTGCAGGAACGCCTTGAACGGGAGTTTGATCAGTCCGTTATCTTTACCGCTCCCTCGGTCGAATATCACATCAAATTGCGAAATGGTGAAGAATTATCCTGCGATAATCCCGCCAATTATCCCGATGAGGGAAAAATTGAAAGTGCCGAAGAACCCTATATCCGCGCATCGATTATTACCCCGGCGACCTATCTTGGAAATATCATGTCGCTGTGTGTCGAGAAGCGCGGAACCCAGACCAATATGCAGTATCTTGACGAAAAGCGGGTGGAAATAATCTATGAGATGCCCCTTGCCGAAGTTCTTTTCGATTTTTATGACCGGCTCAAGAGCGTCAGTCGGGGATACGCGTCCTTTGATTATGATCTGATCGGCTTTCGGCCGACCGACCTGGTCAAGGTTGATATCCTGATCAACGGCAAGTCGGTCGATGCGCTTTCCCAGCTTGCCTATCGGGGCAATGCCTATGACAAGGCCCGCCATGTGTGCGAACAGCTTCGCGAAGAAATTACCCGCCAACAATTTAAAATAGCCATTCAGGGTGCAATCGGAAGTCAGATTATTGCGCGTGAAACGGTAAATGCCCTGCGTAAGGATGTTCTTGCCAAGTGTTATGGCGGTGACATTACGCGAAAGCGCAAACTGCTTGAAAAGCAAAAAGAGGGTAAAAAGAGGATGAAGATGGTCGGCGATGTTGAATTGCCCCAGTCAGCCTTCCTCGCGGTGTTGAAAACGAAGGATAACTGAAAAACACTCAGACAGTTTGCGCGATGCGTATGGACTTCAGGAAAAACTCTATTTCAATGCGAATGCGTTTCAGAAAATCCCCGTCAAGGCGGATTCCCCTGAGCGCATCCGGGAAATGAAGATACAGATACTCTTTCCCCTGCAAGCCTGCGCGTATAGCCTCTTCCCAGTTGTCACAATGAATTTCCCCGGTTAAAAGCCCTCTGAGTGTCCGCAAGGAATCTTCTTCCTCCTGCAAAAAACGCTGTATCGCGTCCTGTTTACCCTGTTCCCCTCTCCCTTCTTCGTTTGTTACAATTTCCTCCGGTCGCCCCGATCCCCGGGGCTCCTTCCAGGATGAGACGAGCAGCCCGGCTTCCTGCAAGGAAGCGACAGGGATGCCGTTATCAATTCCTGTCGCGCCAATATCCAGAATAATCCTGCCGAGGGAGCGTACAAGATAGGCGCATTGTTCAGCATAGGAAAGAAGTCCGGCGTCAGAAAAAACCTGTATGCCGTTTTTTGCTGCTACCCGTCTGGTTTGACCGGTAACTGTAGCCGGGGGAGTTGTAAGGGGATGAAGGCGGTTAGAGGTGCGCATCCGGTAACGTACCGGAGAACTGTCCTTGCTGTGGCTGTAGCCGTTCTTCCAGGAAAAGTCGAGACCGCAGGTGACGAGAGGGGCATCGGGTTGCGACACATACGCAGCCAGGGAAAGAGCCGTCAAACCGACCGAGCCTGCAGGATCAAAAACGGGGAGAGGTTCTCCCTGTATTCTGATGCAATCTTGAAGACGATCCAGAAATACCGCCCTGGTGTACCTGGTCATAAAAAAGGAAACAGGCGATCCGGAGGCGGTAATTGCCTGGGGTCGTGAGGAAATATCGGCGATGAGCGGTATCCCCCGGGTGCAGGAATTATGAAAGGCCCATTCAATCCAGTATTGGGATTCTACCAGGACCACCGCGTCGCAGGTAATGCCGGCCGAGGCGAGGGTAAGGGCAGCCGTATCGACCGCAAGTACAAAGAGCTTCTCGCGGTGTGCGGTAATCCATTGAAGGGAGCTGTCGAGCGACGGTCCTGCTCCCGCGATACAGACTGCTTTATGCGTTTTCAGGTGAGAAAGGGGGATGGCGGAATCAAGCTGTCTCATATTCCTGAATATATTCCGGGCGAAGAGACGGCCGATCCTGATCAGGGTAATCTGATTCTTCCAGACCCGGGAGACGCTATCCTGTATCAGAAAGAAAAGCGAGTCATAGGCGTCCTGATCCAGCGAGCCTCCTCCCGAAAGGTCCAGACGTAGGGCACGCCTGAACGGGTATCCGGGAAGCGTGTCGACGAGCTGGATAATGCTTTGCGGATTCTGCATGTACACATACGTGACGGCGGGGTGTGAAAAAAGTTTCGCGCGGTCATATACCAGGGAAAACTCAAATAACTGGCTGTTTGTTTCAAATGCCAGGATGTGACAATCGTCCGGCAACAGGGAAATGAGCTCTGCAAGGCCGTAACCAAGCAGGGGAGACGGGCAGACGACAAGCGACCCCGGAAGGAGCGGGGTCCCGGTCGCAAGCTGTACGGCGTTTTTGGATGGATTATACCGGGAATAGAGGTAGCGGCCGCGATAGCAGACCGTATAGCCGTTCCCGGTGTCAAGCAGGTTCGGGAGCTCCGTGGTATCATTCGTCATATCGGTATGAAGCTCCGTTGATACACCTGTTTCTGTGGATGATGTTGAAAAAGACACGGCTTTTTCAACATCATGTCAGTTCATAAAGTGTTCGAGATACGTGGAGAGGAAATTGTCTTCCAGCCGCTTGTCGCGAAGGAAGGTATCGGTAACAATCTGCTGCGCCCAGCTTGCGGCGTAATAGTTATAAAACATGGGAACCATCTCGGCGAATTGCGCATCCACGCTTTTTTCTTCCGTCATCTGAAGCACTATGACATTGGAACCGAGCAGTACGGGCTCTGATACCTGTCCTGCGGCCACGGAGAAAGCGTTGCGGAAAAAAGCCTCGCTTTTTGTCGCTTGGGCAAGTTCAGGATTAGCCTCGGTCGGAACGGGAGTCAGCACGGAGACTCCTCCGTAGTTGATCGGGAAGGCAGCGGTGGTTTTAACCTCAAGACCGGATTCGGCTGCCATAACGCGCAGTCCCCGGGTGGAAGCGTTTTTGGCAAATTCTGCGGCCTGGCCCATATAGTAGTCTTCAATCATGCCCCGTTCGTTTTGGCTCAAATACAGGGTAACTGCAGAAATGACCGACGCATCGGTGAAATCGGGATTTGCGGGGGCTGCATTGACGCGCACAAGAGCGAAGCCGTTTACTGTCGAGACAACGGAGCTTACCGCACCTTCTTCAAGCGCGAGTACTGTTGCAAGTGCCTCGGCATCGGTAAATATGCGGTTCAGTTCGTGACGGCGAGAGGCCAGAAGCTTTCCGTCCTCGTTGGTACCCTGCCGTGTCGAGAAGTTGGTTACCGCTTCCTCAAAGCTGTATTCACCTTTCGCCAGGGCTGCCGCGGTACGCTTGGCGGCAGTTTCATCCGCAAAGGTAATGAGCGAAAGGTCGTGGCTGACGAAGAGATCAGCGTGCTCTTTTCCCCAGGAGGCAGCAAGGTCCGCCGGATACGAAGTGGTGGCAAAACTGACATACTCGAAGGCGCGTTCGGGACTCGACATGGTTTTTACCAGATCCGCTTCCTTTGATGATGTTTTCAGACCATACATGCTGTTCTGGTCGCCAAAGATATCTTCAATAAAGCGCTGAACGGTCAGGTCCTCGCGGGTGGTCTTTCGGCGGGACACTCGTACGGCCTCGGGCGTTTCGTTGAACGCGCGCGATGAGTATCTTCCGTTTTCGTCAAGATAATAGGGCAGGAGGGTTTTGTTGACCAGGCTTTCGGGCGCCTTGTAGGAGGCCTTCTTCAGTTCGTCGAGTATGGCAAGACGGACAACCGAAGAATTGAAGGCTGTTTGCATTATTTGATAATAGGAAAAGTCGTTAAGCTCCTGGCCTTCTTCCTGCATGCGGCGCGCAATGGCCTGCATCTGGTTCAGGAAAAACGTACCTTCGGCGTACTCGATGGGTTTGCCGTTCCACTTTCCGAATACAATGGCTTCACCGGTAGCCGAACCGCCAAAAGCGGGAATAAATACAAAGGAAACAATGGCCAGTATCAGAATACCGACTGCGCCCGCATACAGCAGGCCTCTTTTCAATGATGGCATAGAATGATCCTTCCTGATGACTTATTAAAGTAGGAACCAGAATACCACGCTCATTCTTCCTCTGTCAACGCAAGCGGGCGGTGTGGAAGTTGAGGAAGTCAGGGCCAAGGCACGCGATATCGGGATGGGCGGATCCACCGCCGAGAACGTCATGAATAATTTGACAACGGCTCTATTGACATTTTTTTATCGCTCAGATATATTCAACAACGTCACGGGGGCGTAGCGAAGCTGGTTATCGCGCCGGCCTGTCAAGCCGGAGATCGCGGGTTCAAGCCCCGTCGCTCCCGCTAAGCCCGTCTGGTTTCAGACGGGCTTTTTTTTTCTTGCAGCCGTAACAGGATCCATATAAACGGCATATAGACATTCGGATCCTGATAACATAGGCCGCTCCGCGGAAACGCGCAACGGCCATTCCGGGTAGTAGCGCAGGGGTAGCGCGCTTGGTTCGGGACCAAGAGGTCGGGGGTTCAATTCCCCCCTGCCCGAAAAATAAACCGTCCATCAGGGCGGTTTTTTTTTATTTAAAGGCAGGGGGGAATCGAATTTACTGCTATCAATATTGTTGAAACCACCCTATCCCGTCTCAAGCGACCAAATGAGCAGCCACCCACCCATTCCCCGGTTGCCCTTTGTTCGTTACTGTTCTCCTTCTGAAATCAACTACCGGAGGATTCTTCTTCCTTTGTAACCAGATATCACCCATCCATTTGGCCTGTATCCGCTGTCGCGTCCACACATTTCTGCGGATAAACAGGCCCTCAAAGGCATACTTCGTCTCGCTGTCATCCAGAAGACGGACCTTATCCGCATGCGTGCCATCCCGGTCACCTCTCACCCTGTTGCTGATCCGGTATGGTTTACGAAATGCATGATGACCGAGCGTAATGACCATTCGGGACATGGTCATCGATACCTCCCTGTCAGCTCGAACTGTCTCCCGTGTATGTGCCGCCGAGTTCTTGCGGATCTCGCGGTCAAGATAATTGACCGGGAAAAGAGGATT
>LVBK01000042.1 GCA_001604385.1 Spirochaetales bacterium Spiro_09
GAACAAAGGGCAACCGGGGAATGGGTGGGTGGCTGCTCATTTGGTCGCTTGAGACGGGATGGGGTGGTTTCAACAATATTGATAGCAGTATAAACCCTTTACAGGATGACAATTTCAACCGATAGTAATACAGTGAAAGTTGCAGTGTTTCATACCGAAGACAGCCTTCAGTGGGCTGTAAAGCTGGACGGAATCCACAGGGCCCATGATTGTCAATCTGAAATGCACGACATCTCCCGGGTCTTTGACCGTGAATATTGTTCAAGCCCCCTCGTTCTCCTTGATCGTATTTCCCATGTGTTATTCGTGTATTCAGGTGACAACACGCATGCTGTTGAATTTGCTCTTTTGACCGGATATGCGCTTGGCAAGGGGAAGCGGGTAATTATTATTGAAACGGCCGTACCTATGGAGCTTCCGGAAAACTGTCGGCATCTGGCGATTCATATGCATCCTGAGCATTATGAAGTGTATTTGCATGGAGAAAAAGACAGATTTGTACTTGAAGACCGGCGAATCCGGGCCAGAAATGCACTCATGGACAGGGGAATTTCCTGTTTTGACGAGAACTTTGCGCTTATTGTGGATTCTGGCGATGCCGAAGCGGTATCCCTGTTTTTACAGGCAGGCTTTGATCCACGATTAACGGATCAGCGGGGCAATCCCTTATTGACTATAGCTGTACGCTCGCAATATCCCGATATTGTTACTTTACTTCTGTCCGCCGGTGCTGATTGCAATCATATAGCCGGTGACCGACCCTGGACACCGTTAATGGATGCTGTGCAAAAAGGTGATACCGTGATTGCAAACATTTTGCTTGATCATGGAGCCGATCCAAACTATCGCAGCAGTGACGGTCAAACTGCCCTTATTATTTGTGCGGGAAGAGGGGATGACATTCTTTCTGCAATTCTGGTCAAGCATGGAGCCGATCCCCTGATTACTGACAGTTTGGGTATGTCTGCCCTGGCCTATGCCAAGCTCTTCAAAAATCAAAAATTGCTTGATCTTTTCATTCCACCGGACGCATGATACACTGGCTCACATGAATCAGATCGTTTTTACCGGTGGTGGTACTGCAGGTCATATCTTTCCGGGTCTGGCTATAATCAATGAATTAAAACCCTTACTTGATGCTCGATATTCCTGGATAGGTTCTTCCCGAGGTATGGACCGCGCGATTGTCGAAGGAAATGGAGTTCATTTTTACGGTGTGCCTACCGGTAAGTTGCGAAGGTATGCAAGTCTTGAAAACTTCATCGATTTATTCCGGACCGTATCGGGAATTGTTGTCTCTTTTTGCATACTTTTCCGGCTCAGACCCCGTTTTGTTTTTTCCAAGGGTGGATTTGCCAGTGTACCAACATGCATCGCCGCACGATTATTGGGCATTCCGGTTTTCACCCATGAATGCGATTATTCTCCGGGATTGGCGACACGGATCAATGCGCGTTTTGCCCTGACAATTTTTACCTCATTCAATGAAACTTCGTCATTTTTCCCCGAGCGTATGCGAAATCGCATTATATGTACCGGAAATCCTGTCCGTCCCGCATTTTACTCGACCTCTGCCGATCGGGCCCGTACCTTCCTCTCTCTTGTCAAGCCGCATCGTCCCGTGTTGCTGGTTTTGGGGGGGAGTCTCGGTGCCCGCCAAATCAATGAACTAATCAGTATATCCCTTCCCGCGCTGGCTGAATTCTGTCTGATCATTCACCAAACAGGCTTGGCTGGCCAGACGGATAGTTCTTTCGACCTGCCGGTACCGGATCGTACAGGGTATATATCATTTCCTTTTATTCGTTCAGAAATGCCGGATGTGTTGTCACTTGCCGATATTGTGCTGGCCCGCTCAGGTTCGAATACTGTATGGGAATGTGCAGCTGTTGGTAAGCCGATGGTATTGATTCCACTTGAAAAAGGAGGCTCTCGTGGTGATCAGATCGAAAATGCTGCTTTTTTTCAGAAAGAGGGAGCTGCTATCGTTCTTCGCGGCAAAGACGCATCACGGGAGCAGTTGGTAAAGACCGTTTCAGATCTCTTTACTGATAATGAACGGAGGACACGAATGGCCAACGAAGCCGCCCGTCTGGGAAGTGGCCGGCCGGCTCATGTCATTGCACAGCATCTATCCGCATACGCCGAACATTCTCGTGTGCCTTCTGAATCGGATCTTCCATGAGCATTACACCTTTTGATGTGGTCATGTTGATAATAATTGTGGTTTCTATTGTCAGGGTAAGTATTGCCGGTTTTATTGCAGAGTTTTTTTCAAAAGCAGCTGTTATTCTGGGTCTGATTGCTGCAATCCTGTTTTACCGTTCTGCATCTGTCTACCTGCAAACCCTTGTTGGAGGGGATCCCCTGTTCAGTTCGGTTGTGGCTTTTTTGGTCATTTTTTTGGTTGTATATTTGATTGTCAAGATACTGCAGCACATTGCGGGTAATCTTTTTCAGGGAGAAAGCCTTTCGAACCTTGATCGTGCCATGGGCTTTTTCTTGGGTATTGCAGAAGGTTTGATTCTGGTTATTCTTGTCATTATTTTCTTGCACATGCAGAACTGGTTCGACGAGTCCCCTCTGGTTGAGGGGAGCCTGTTTGTTTCCCTTTTGTCCCCATTTTTGCCGCAATCCCTGGATTTTATTCCGCCCGATTTCTTACTTCGGGGTTCAGAATCTTCCCGTGCCTATTTTGAATGAGGAATCAGATAAATGTTTGAAAATTTGATTGATCAGCCGGCTTCCCGACTTCTTATGGAAGATATTCATTCGTCCCGACTTCCTCCCTCGATGCTTTTTTCTGGCGACAGGGCTTCGGGCAAACTGTCTGCCGCGCTTGAATTGGCCCGTATTCTTTCCTGCTCGGTGGGTACGGCTTTGTGGACCTGTACTTGCCCAGCTTGTCAGAGACACAAGGAGTTAACCCATAGCGATCTGGTCATTATGGGCACGCGTGAGTGTGCTCCTGAAATTCGCGCTGCCGCTGCAGCTCTGGTACGAAGCAAGAATACTGCAGCCCGGTATCTTTTCATTCGTGCAATTCGCAAACTGGTACTGCGGTTCGATGCCTCCTTGCAGGACACCGAGGATAGCCGTTTCTCGAAAGCGGCGTCCTACCTTGCAGACATCGAGGAACGGCTCGAGGAGTTTCATCCATCACGTGAATTACCGGTTGATAATGAAGCACTGGCTAAGGCAGTTGAGCAATTGACGGTAAAGGCCGAGAAACTTGAGGAAGATTGTCTGTATGACAGCATTCCGGTTTCCCAGGTTCGTCAGGCCGCAGTATGGGCCCGGTTGTCGCCGAATGGTCGATGTAAGGTATTAATTATTGAAAATGCAGATCGCATGCAGGATTCCGCCCGTAACGCCTTTTTAAAGGTACTTGAAGAACCTCCCCCTCATGTGGTGTTCGTGCTTACCACTTCCCGCAGGGGGGCGATCATGCCGACTATTTTGTCGAGGGTCCGGACATACGCCTTTGTTGATCGCTCCCAGGCATCCCAACATGATGTGATTCGCAGAGTCTTTCATGACACACCGCGTGATGGTGAGTATCTGTATTCTTACTTTAATCGATTTTTACCGGTTCCCCCCGAAATTCTGACGCATACGACCGTGCTCTTTGTAAGCGGTGTTCTAAATGCCGCAATCGATGAGGGCCGAAAGCCCTTGTCAAGTTTACGGGCAGCTCTCGTGGCAACCTGTGCCCTGCCGCAGGGGGAATCTGCCTCTGCTGCAGAAATTGTTTCCCGTTTGAATCGGTGCAAGCCCCTTGCGGTCTGGCAGCTTTTTCTTGCCGGCATTACGCGACTTATGCGCGATGCCTTACGGTCTGGCGAGGCTGATGCCCGTGAAATAACCGTTTTTACTGCCTGGACCAAAACAATACGGGATGCGCAGGAAGCCGTTGAGACTTATAATATCAGTCCCGTTTCTGTGCTTGAGCGTCTGGCTGAATCGTTGAAGGAAACGCTGTGAGAGAGTTTATCCGCCGGGCGTTACAAAAAACCTCCCGCATGAATAGCGAACAGATTCAAAGCCTGTTGTCGCTGGTTACCGAAGAGTATGAGTTGCTAGATGCGGTCCTGGATTCCCTGTCGACCGGAGTTATTGTCTGCGATTCCTTCCATGTCGTTGTACAATACAACAAGGCATCTCTGCGTATACTGCCCTTTGAGTGTCATGAAGCGCCGGAAAAACCTTTGTGGGAATGTGTGTATGACACTGATATTGCCGATTTTCTTCACGATGCGATCCAAAATGAAGAAACAGTCAATGCCCGGGAATTTATACGTGAATCCGGAGACCGTCGTCAGAGTATCAGTATTTCAGTGATGCCTTTGGTTCGTAGTAAACGTGTCCGCGGAACGATCATTTCTTTGGAGGACATCACAGACAAACGTAACGCTGAAATACGGAACAGGCGGCTCGAGAATCTGGCGAGTTTGACTAATCTGGCGGCAACAGTCGCCCATGAAATTAAAAACCCCCTCGGTTCAATCAGCATTTATGTACAGCTTTTACGGAAATCCCTGGTTTCGCACGGTCTTTCGGACGATGCCTCCATGTCAAAGGCTCTTGATGTAGTTGATGAGGAAATTGAACGGCTCAACAAAATTGTAGTTGACTTTCTCTTTGCCGTCAGGCCTCTCCGGTTCGAGTTTTCTCCGGTCGATATCAATACGCTGATCAATTCAGTTATCGTCCTGTTCACAGGCGAGGCTGAATCCGGGGGTATTACCCTGGAAAAGGATACGGGAACCGGGCTTTCACTGGTCTGGGGGGACGAACGTTATTTACGTCAAATGCTTGTAAACCTCATTAAGAATGCCATGTCGGCGGTTTCCCCTGGCGGCCTTATTGCCATCAGCAGCCGTCAGGATGAAGACAAGCTGGTAATAACCATACGCGATACGGGTTCCGGTATTCCTGAAGAGCATATCGAGAAAATATTCGAACCGTATTTTACCACCAAGATTGACGGAACCGGACTTGGCCTTGCGATGGCGTACAAGGTTGTCAAAGAACATGGCGGAGATATTCGTGTCCAGTCTGAATTGGGAAAGGGCACATGCTTTGGTATTACATTGCCAGTTATGCGAAAAATACGCCAGCTTATTGGATATGAGGAGAATCCCGGGGAATGAAATTTACAATTCTTGTCATAGACGATGAAAAAAATATCCGCTCGGGTTTGCAAACCGCCCTTGAGCTTGACGGTTATGAGGTTCTGTGCGCAGAAAACGGAGCTGTAGGTTTGCAGATTGCGCTTCAGACCGACATAGATCTCGTAATAACCGATTTGCGTATGCCGGAAGTAAGCGGCGAAGAGGTACTGCGCCGGGTAACCAGTGAAACACCGGGTGTTCCGGTTATTGTGCTGACCGGTCACGGTACGGTAGAAAACGCTGTGGAGGCCATGAGATCGGGTGCCTATGATTTTCTGACAAAACCCGTAAACCTTGACCGCTTGTCCCTCTTGGTCAGGCGAGCGTTGCAAAACCGTGAACTGGTATTACAGCACCGTGAACTTGAACGCGAGGTGCTGGACAAAAAATCTTTCGAACATATCATCGGGAAGAGCCCGGCTATGCTCAAGGTGTTTGAAGTGGTAAAACGGGTAGCCGCTACGAAAGCCTCGGTTCTGATTACCGGTGAGAGCGGAGTCGGCAAGGAACTTATCGCGAACGCCCTGCATAATCTTTCTCCGCGCATGGCGAATCCTTTCGTTAAAGTGCATTGTGCGGCCCTGGCGGAAACGCTTCTGGAAAGCGAGTTGTTCGGACATGAAAAAGGAGCCTTTACCGGAGCGGTGACGCGCAAGCGCGGACGCTTCGAGATGGCGCATTCAGGATCGATTTTCCTTGATGAAATTGGTGAAATCGATCAGACGGTGCAAATAAAAATTTTGCGGGTCCTTCAGGAAAAACAGTTCGAGCGGGTAGGGGGCGAGGAAACCCTTGACGTTGACGTGCGTGTCATTACCGCGACCAATCGGGATCTTGAAAAAGAAATTGCGGAAGGCCGATTCCGCGAAGATTTATATTACCGGTTAAACGTTGTGCGTATTCATGTGCCGCCGCTCCGCGAGCGCAAGGATGATATTCCGTTGATGATTACCTCATTCATACGCGAGTTTGCCGAAGAGAATGGCAAAAAGATCGAGGGCGTCGATCCCAAGGCCCGCTCGATATTGTATGCCTATGACTGGCCGGGTAATGTGCGCCAATTGCGTAATTGTATTGAAAGTGCCGTAGTCATGACCTCGGGAACAGTTATAACCGCTGATGATTTGCCGCCATCGATCACCAGCATGGATGAAACGTCCTCGATCCGCATTCCCGCCGGATCAACCATGGCAGAGGCAGAAAAGGAAATCATCCTGCAAACGCTTGCGGCTAACAATAACAATAAAAGCAAAACCGCCGAGGTCCTCGGTATTGGACGCAAAACGCTACACAGGAAACTGGATGAGTATGGCATCGGCGCTGATGGCGCCATTGAACCGGTTAATCAATGATGCCTGTTTCATACCAGCGTTCAATGCGCCTGTATGAGTCCGTGATCCGTATACTGACCGCAGTCGTTTCACTTATCTTTTTCTCGTTGCCGGCATGCCGGTCCGGATGATAGCGCTTCAGAAGCGACTTCCATGCTGCCTTGCAGTCTTCAAGGGGAACCCCCGGGGCAAGTGCAAGGACACGAAAATCTTCAATCAGCTCGTCCGGAACCGGAATTCGCTCTGGCTGCCGCGCAGTTCGCGGCGGAGGCGTTCGTTCACGGGTATTTCCCGCCGATCTGCGTTTCCCGCCATGCGGTTCCCAGGTTTCGAAGGGGTCTTCATCCGAGTCAAGGGTGTCCCGAAGTATGTCTCCCAGCTTGTCATAAAAATTGCTCATATGCCGGTATCCTGCCATGATTGTCTCGATTTATCGTTCGCGTCGCATATTGCGCTCTATGCGGCGGCTCCGCACGTCCAGATGGCGCGAAGCATTGGCGTCCTGCCTCATTGATAACTATACCGGTAGTAAAAGCCTGCTGGCAAGTCATCTTTGGTTCGGAAAGGTTCCCCTTGCAAAGTCTGCATCACTCCGGTACACTAATACTAACGCGTGAGACCCAGGAGTTCTTGCATGAAGATCAAGAAAAAAACGTTTGGATGCCTTTCAACCGGAGAGAGGGCAAGTCTATTTACGATATCCAACGGCACCATGTCTTTTTCGGTCACTAATTTTGGATGTATTATTACAAGCATCCTCGTACCGGCCGCTGGCGGCTTGCAGGATGATATTGTGCTCGGGTATCCGACCCTTGAGGGGTATACCGCGAATCCGGTATATTTCGGCTGTCTTGTCGGGCGATTTGCAAATCGTATAGCCGGTGCCTCCTTTTCTCTTGCCGGGAAAAGGTACACCCTTCCGGCAAACGACAACGGAAACTGCCTGCATTCCGGTAAACACGGTTTTCACAAGCAATTATGGAAAGCGCAACCGTTTACGAGCAGGGGTGAAGCCGGCGTTGTCTTCAAACGGAAAAGCCCTTCAGGCGAGCAGGGATTTCCCGGCAATCTTGATATGAAGGTAACCTACAGTCTGACTTCTGATAACGATATTATTATCCGGTATGCGGTAAAAACTGACGCCCCTACACCGGTCAGTTTGACCAATCACACGTATTTTAACCTTGCCGGACATGACAGCGGGTCCGTGCTTGATCATCAAGTACAGCTTTTTGCGGATCGCTATACACCGGTAGACGCCCAGGCGATACCGACCGGTGAAATTCTTGATGTTGCGGGCACCCCCTTTGACTTCCGTTCACCCAAGAAAATTGGACAGGATATAGAAAAGGTTGCGCCCGGATTTGACCATAACTGGGAAATAAACCGCTCTGGAGATGCGCCGAATCCTGTTGCCGGCGTGTATGAGCCAACTACCGGTCGTTCTATGACCTTGTGGTCGACACAGCCGGGTGTACAATTCTATACCGGTAATTTTCTTTCGGAAGAACCGGGGAAAAACGGCGAACTCTATGGAAAGCATGCTGGCTTTTGTCTGGAAACCCAGCATTTCCCGGATTCCCCAAACCGGGACAATTTCCCGTCATCAATCCTGTTACCGCAGGATACGTACCGCCAGGAAACAATTTGGCATTTTGACTTTGAATCTTGACATTCGTTCTACATATCTAACAGGACCCCGTCTACCTTATTGTGTTGTACGGGGGTACCCAACATTACAATCGAGAGGTGAATATGGACGTTCAGTTACAGGAGCTTGTTAACCGGATTCAAAAGGATGGCGTCGAGAGCGCCGAGGCACAGGCTGCCGAAATTATACGCAAGGCTGAAGAAAAAGCGGCCTCAATAATCGCTTCCGCGAATTCCGAGGCAGAGGCTTCTCTTCGCAAAGCCCAAAATGAAGCCGTGCGACTGGAAGAGGCTGCGGTTTCAGCGATCAAACAGGCTGCCCGTAATCTGTTATTGTCATTCCGTGACGGAATAACTGCGGAACTTGATGCTCTTGTAAAACAGCAGGTTTCCGCAACCTTCTCCCCCGAACTTTTGAAGGAATTGATCCCCCGGACGGTTTCTTCCTGGATTGCAACTACCGGGTCGGACGATATCGCCGTGATTCTTTCTGCTTCGGATGCGGATAAACTCGAGTCCGTTTTTATGTCGTCCCTTAAGGACCTTTTGAGTAAAGGGCTTGTTGTCCGCCCTGATACATCCCTTTCCGGCGGATTCCACATTGGAAGCCGTGATGGTTCTTCCTACTATGATTTTTCCGCAGAAGCGGTTGCCGACCTCTTCAGTGCATATCTGAATCCCCGTGTAGCCGCCATTATGAAAGCGGCTGCAAAGGAGCTGTAATCGGTGAGCGGTTATTATTACCTGATGGCGCAGCTTCCCGGCATCCTGCCGGGTTTGCCGGCGCCGATCACGTATGCTGCGTTCAGGGAAATTGCCTCCCGATTCCTTTCTGATAAAGATTTGGACGTCCTTGATGCAATTTCCCTGGAACCTCCTCGTTCTCCCTGTCCCACCGGGAATCGGCTCCTGGATGCGTGGTTCGCCCGGGAACGAGCCCTGCGGCTTGCCCTGGTACGTGCCCGCGCGATCAAGATGAAAAAAGATATGGCGCTGCCCTTTGAAGAGGAGCTGCTGATCGCCGAAGCGATACATCTTTCCCAGGTTGCAAAGACTGCGGTTTCTCTGGACAACCCCCTTGAGGCTGAATATTTTCTTGACCGTGAACGTCTTGCCGCGATAGATGAACTGAAAAGTAACCATTTTTTCGATTCCGATGCAGTATGTGCATATGGACTTATGTTGCTCCTTCATGAACGCAGTGACCGGTTTACTGCGGATGCAGGCCGCGCATCATATACAACCATTTATAACCAGATTCTTGGAGAAGCAGAATGACGGATACAAAAGGAACGGTAGTCGCCGTCAACGGCAATATGATCAGCGTCAAATTCGACGGTATTGTCGCTTTGAATGAAGTCGGCTATGTACAGGTAGACAACAAAAAACTGAAAAGCGAGGTAATTCGCATTCGGGGCGACATAGCCCAGTTGCAGGTATTCGAGATTACTCGCGGAATTGAAGTGGGTGATCCGGTTGAGTTTACCGGTAATTTGTTGTCTGTTGAGTTGGGCCCGGGTCTTCTCGGACAGGTATACGACGGGTTACAGAATCCGCTACCTGAACTTGCCCAAAAAGCGGGCTATTTTCTTGAACGCGGTATGTATCTGGATCCGCTTCCTGACAATACCATGTGGGATTTTACTCCCGTAGCCAAACCGGGTGATGTGGTACAACGCGCTGATACTCTCGGGACAGTCCCCGAGGGAAGCTTTATCCACCGTATCATGGTTCCCTTTTCCCTGTATGGAAGTTACACGGTCAAGTCGGTAAAACCCGCTGGCCGATATGCCCTCAAGGACACTATTGCCGAAATTCAGGACGACAAGGGTTCCCTCATTCCGGTTACCATGAGCTTTACCTGGCCGGTCAAGAGAGCGATTGACTGTTATAGTGAACGCCTCAAGCCGACAGAAACCTTGTCGACCAAAACCCGGACAATCGATACCTTCTTCCCGGTCGCAAAGGGTGGAACGTATTGTATTCCCGGTCCTTTCGGTGCAGGAAAAACCGTGTTGCAGCATACGACCAGCCGTCATGCGGAGGTAGATGTTGTAATTATTGCCGCATGTGGAGAGCGTGCCGGTGAAGTTGTCGAAACATTGAAAGAATTCCCTGAATTGACTGATCCCCGAACCGGGCGTTCTCTGATGGAGCGCACGATTATTATCTGTAACACCTCCTCGATGCCGGTAGCGGCTCGTGAAGCTTCGGTTTATACTGGCGTTACCCTTGCCGAGTATTACCGTCAGATGGGACTCGACGTCCTGTTGCTTGCCGACTCTACCAGCCGTTGGGCCCAGGCCTTGCGGGAAATGTCCGGACGTCTTGAAGAAATTCCGGGGGAAGAAGCATTCCCTGCCTATCTTGAGTCCTATATTGCGGCTTTCTATGAACGGGCAGGTATTGTTCGCCTTCGCGACGGAACAACCGGATCGGTTACCATCGGAGGAACAGTTTCACCCGCGGGCGGTAACTTTGAGGAACCGGTAACCCAGGCAACCTTGAAGGTTGTCGGAGCCTTCCATGGACTTTCCCGTGAACGCTCAGATGCGAGAAAATATCCCGCCATTCATCCCCTTGACTCCTGGTCGAAATATGCCGGTGTTATTGATCCCTCCCGTGTCGAGTATGCCCGTTCATTTTTGAAACGTGGTACAGAAGTAGAACAGATGATGAAGGTAGTCGGTGAAGAGGGTACCAGCCTGGACGACTTTGTGATTTTCCTCAAGGGGGAATTCCTTGATGCAGTATATTTACAGCAGAACTCCTTCGATGAGGTTGACGCGGCGGTCTCAACCGAACGTCAGAATCATGTGTTCTTTTTTATCCTTGAAATTCTAGGTGCGACTTTCGAGTTCAAATCTAAAGATGATGCGCGCGCATGGTTCAACACGACCCGGCAGCTTTTTATCGACTATAACTACAAGAGCTGGAAGTCTGACGGATTTGTGCAACTTGAAGCGGAAATTCGATCTGCCATTGAAGAGAAGTCATCCGGTATCGATCCGGTTGTCGGAAAAATGCTTGCCGCGGAAAAGCAGGCCAAGGGTGCGGAGTAACAGATGAAAAAGGTATACAGCAAGATAGAATCAATTAACGGTTCGGTCATTACAGTACGTGCCAACGATGTACGCTATGGAGAGCTTGCAGAAATAGAAACGTCCTTTGGAACTTCATTGGCCGAAGTCAACAAACTAAACGGTGATCTGGTATCCCTGCAGGTTTTCGCTGGCGGACGCGGTGTTTCAACCGGAGATAAAATCCGGTTTCTTGGACAAGAAATGAGGGTCAGCTTTTCGGAAAATTTGAAGGGGCGTATTTTTACCGGTTCGGGGGAACCCCGTGACAAAGGACCCTCACTGAAAGACAACCTTGTTCCCATCGGAGGCCCCTCGGTCAATCCGGCAAAGCGAATCATTGCGAAACGCATGATGCGCACCGGTATTCCCATGATCGATATGTTCAATACGCTTGTAGTCTCGCAGAAGCTCCCGATTTTTTCGAGTTCCGGCGAACCCTATAACGAGCTTCTGGCACGCATTGCGATGCAGGCCGAGGTTGATGTCATTGTTCTTGGCGGAATGGGTTTGAAATACGATGATTACCTGTATTTCAAGGATACCCTGGAGAATGCCGGAGCGATGAGCCGGACTGCAATGTTCATTCATACCGCGGCAGATCCGACGGTCGAGTGTCTTATGATCCCCGACATGTGTCTGGCCGTAGCTGAACAGTTTGCCCTTCAGGGCAAGGATGTTCTGGTGCTGTTAACGGATATGACCAACTTTGCGGATGCTATGAAGGAAATCGCCATTATCCAGGAGCAAGTGCCCTCAAATCGCGGGTATCCCGGCGATTTGTACAGTCAGTTGGCCTCACGCTACGAAAAAGCGGTCGATTTTGACGATGCAGGTTCGGTTACCATTCTTGCAGTGACGACTATGCCCGGCGATGATGTTACCCATCCGGTACCTGACAATACGGGGTATATTACCGAAGGACAATTCTATCTGAAAAACGGTCGTATTGAACCGTTCGGAAGTCTTTCCCGATTAAAACAGAATGTGAACGGTAAAACTCGGGACGATCATCGTGCGCTCATGGACAATATGATCAAACTGTATTCTTCCTACAAGGATACCCTTGAAAAGAAGTCTATGGGTTTCATGATGTCTGAGTGGGATAACAAGCTCCTGAAATACGGTGTATTGTTTGAAAAACAGATGATGGACCTTTCGGTGAATATTCCCCTTGAAGGCGCCCTTGATGCCGGATGGAAAATTCTGTCGGAATGTTTTAATCCGCAGGAAACGGGAATTAAATCCGAACTTGTTCAGAAATACTGGAAAAAATAAGGATACGGATCAATGGCAATTAAGCTGACAAAAAACGAGTTGAAGGCGCAAAAAGAAAGCCTGAAAATGTACAGACGCTATCTTCCCACGCTTCAGCTTAAAAAGCAGCAGCTTCAGACCGAGATCAGAACCATAGAAATTCGTGCGAAAGAGGTCAGGAACCAACGTGATCGGTTAAATGAAGAATTTCGGGAATGGATAGCGGTTTTTGGCGAGGAAGACGCATTTACGCCTGAAATGGTGCAAATCCGGGAGGTTAAAACTTCTACCGGTAATATAGCGGGCGTTTCCATTCCGATTTTTGAAAGCGCACTCTTTGATCGCGCAGACTATGATCTGTATGCAACACCGTTGTGGATTGACACTGCGGCAGACCGTCTTGAGCGGGTTTTGTCCCTCGATCTTGAAGCTCGTGTACTTGATGAACAGGTTCGGTTATTGCAAATTGAACTTCGTACAACAACCCAACGGGTCAATTTGTTCGAGAAAGTAAAAATTCCCGAAACAAGATCGAATATCAAGAAAATCACTGTGTATCTGGGTGACCAGCAAGTAGCCGCGGTGGTACGCGGAAAGATATCCAAAAAGAATCTTGAGCGTGCGATGGAGGAGGCAACATGATAGTTCCCATGAAAAAAATATCCCTCCTGGTTCTTGACCGTGAACGTGAAGAGGCGCTTGCTGCTTTGCGAAAAACCGGAGTGGTACACGTAGAGAAGCGTCCTGCCCAAAGTGAACGACTGGTTCAACTCAATTCTGTCCTGACACAGATTGATCAGGCTCTGGCAGTTCTTGCCGAGATCAAATCTTCTGTTACAGTCATGGGTGATGACAGCAATACGCAATACCCTGAAGACCTCGTTGGACGAATTCTCGCGCTGCGCGATGAACGCAAGGCCTGTCTTGATACTATCAGCGCGGTAGATCGCGAGCTTGATCGTCTTGCTCCCTGGGGTGAAATAGATCCTGCTTCCTTTGATCGTCTTGCTGATAAAGGACTATATCTCTTTCCCTTCGAGATGTCTTGCGACGACTACCGAAAAGTACCCGAAACTGTTGACAGTGTGGTGCTGTCACGGGACAAAAAATCGGTACGCTGTGTGATTGTAAGCCCGGATGATTTATTGCACGAACACATGCCAAATGGTGCGGTCGAGCTGGTAATGCCCGCCAAATCGACGAATGATCTGTCAATGGATCGTGTCAACGCAATGGAAAGAATGGCGGAAATCGGCAGTGAATTGCTTCGTCTTTCGTCATCTCAACGGAACTTGCAACAAGAGAAACAAAGGATACTTGGTGATCTGGAGTTCGAGACTGTTCGGGCCGGAATGGAAAAGATTGAATTGGGTCAGGAACTTCCACGAACAGGTGGTACAGGACTTGCTCTTCTGACCGGTTATGTTCCGGAATCCAGTGAGGAAGAGGTTCTGACAGCGTCGCGTGAATTTGGTTGGGCTTGTCTTTCTCAAGTTCCTACAGATGAAGATGCTGTCCCTACCAAGCTCAAGAACAATCCGTTTGTGAATCTCATCTCGCCCTTGCTGGATTTTTTAGGAACCGTTCCCGGGTATCGAGAACTGGATATATCTTTATGGTTTCTGTTATTTTTCGGTGTCTTTTTCGCGATGATCTTCGGAGACGGCGGGTATGGTGGCATTTTGGTCGGTATTTCTGCCGCTGGCATTTTTATGAAACTTGGTAAAGGGGAACGACCGCCTGTCGGACTCTATATGTTTTTATATTTAGGACTGATGACAGTAGCATGGGGTCTGATAACCTGTAACTGGTTCGGAATGCCTTCTTCCATGGTTCCCGCATTTTTGCGGAAACTGTCTGTATGGCAGTTATCCGGCTCGAATCCGGATACAGAAGCTGTAACACAGAATGTTCAGGTGTTGTGTTTCACTCTTGGACTTCTCCAGATTTCACTGGCACATGTTATCGGTGTTATTAGGTACAGATCATCCCTGAAAATGCTCGGTGAGCTTGGCGCCCTCGCAATGACGATCGGAATGTATTTTGTGGTGCTCAACCTGGTTGTCGACGCCCAAAAATATCCGATGAATAATGTGGTGCTTGCGCTTGTTGGTGGCGGATTCCTGGTGAATTTCCTCTTTATCAATTTTGATGGAAGCGTTGGAAAGGGCATTCTGGAAAGCCTGAAAAATATTATTACCATGTGCTTGGGCATAGTTAATATGTTCGGCGATATTATGAGCTATATACGATTGTGGGCTGTCGGGCTTGCCGGTACTGCAATAAGTGTTACTATCAATAATATGGCTGGTCCGATGCTTGGCGGATTTATCATTTTTGCCGGTGTTTTGGTGCTGTTTTTTGGACACGGACTTAACTACGTAATGGCTGTACTTTCCGTGATTGTGCATGGTGTCAGGTTGAACACGCTCGAGTTTTCAAACCATCTCGGTCTGACCTGGTCAGGCTTCAAATACGAACCGTTCTCGGAAACGGTCACAAAATAGGAGTTGATTATGGATTTTGGTTATTTTGGTGCTGCTGCAGCTCTCGGTATTTCCGCTGTCGGTTCCGCGATAGGTTTGTCAATTGCCGGTCAAGCCACTATTGGTTCCTGGAAACGCTGTTATATGAATAACAAGCCTGCCCCCTTTATTCTTGTTGCGTTTGCCGGTGCGCCCTTGACCCAGACTATCTACGGATTTTTGTTGATGAACGCAATGCTTGCCTCAAAAGCCGCTGGCTCGGCAAGTGACTGGTTCCTTCTGGGTGTTGGTCTTGTATGTGGCCTTGGTATTGCCGCTTCGGCTGTTGCCCAGGGCGCAGCAAGTGCTGCCGGTTCCGACGCGCTTGGAGAGACAGGGAAGGGTTTTTCTCAATACATTACTATTGTCGGTTTGTGCGAAACGGTTGCTCTTTTCGTAATGGTTTTCGGGTTAATTTCCGTTTAACCTGATCCGGATTACACGTATCAAGAACAAACCCTGTCGAAACCGCATCGGTGCCGGCAGGGTTTTGTTGTATTCAGAACTATGTACACAGCGTCTTTTTGCCGATACTATACCTGTATGAACAAGCAAGTATATGCCGCTTCGACGCTCTCCAATCCTGTAACCATAGGTGGTACAGGAGGCGTTCGTTCTCTGACCATAGGCGGCGATTCACCCATTTCAATTCAAACCATGTGGAAATCTCCCTTGACGGAAGATTCTCTCCGATCCATTCCAAAAACACTTGCCTCACTGTCCTCTCTTGGCTGTGATATTGTACGGTTTGCTGTTCCCGATATGGAAAGTGCCGATTTACTTGTTCGTCTTTCCAAAATGACCGATATGCCACTGGTAGCCGATATACATTTTGACTATAGATTGGCCTTGCGTTGCCTTGAGGGAGATGTTGCCAAGATCAGGATCAATCCTGGCAATATTGGTTCCCGTGACAGGGTCAAGGCGGTTGTTGATCGTGCACGTGAAAAAAACGCAGCCATACGGATCGGCGTCAATTCGGGTTCACTTCCCCGTGATCTACAGGAGCGAATCCAGGCAGATATTCTGGAGGGCAAGGATCGCGCGATTGCCCGTTCTGAGGCACTTGCTGAAGCTGCCTCACGGGAACTTGCGGTATTTGACGAACTGTCCTTCAATCGTGTTATTGTGTCAATGAAGGCTTCTTCGGTGGTCGAAACCGTTGAATGTAACCGGGTATTTGCCTCCCTACACCCTGTCCCGCTCCACCTTGGGGTGACAGAAGCCGGACCACTCATCGGAGGCGTCGTCAAGAGCACGCTTGCCTTTTCCACTCTTTTTGCCGAGAATATTGGCTCTACCGTCCGGGTCAGCCTGTCAGACACAATGGAAAATGAAGTGATTGCTGGGCGCGAGATTCTTTCAGAGTGCGGAAAACGAACAGGTGGCGTCCGCATCGTTTCCTGTCCTCGCTGCGGGCGTAACGGCTTTGACGTTCACGGTTTTGTATCTCGGTGGCAGGAAGCCCTGTTGTCTTTGAACAAAGAAATTACCGTTGCGGTTATGGGATGTGTCGTCAATGGTCCCGGAGAGGGTAAACATGCTGATATTGGCATTACCGGCGCTGGCGATTCCATTCTGGTATTCAGAAAAGGTGAGATAGTAAGAAGTGTGTCCCTTACCGGCGGCACCCAAGAGATTGACCGGATCTTCCGGGAGGAGCTTGATAAACTGTGAGAACACTACAAGGTATGGCGCTATTGTTCATATTGGTTATTGTTCCGGGTTTTTCCGAAGAATTGCCGGTTTGGGAATTTTTGTCCCGCTCGCGGATTGAACTTGAAAATGGAGATTTTGGCCAGGCCCTCATACTGTGCGAAAAAGCCCGTACTTTCCATCAGCAGAAAATCACTGAATCACTTGATGTTTTGAAAGCTGCTTTTTCACCCCGTGATGTACAGCGAGTCGGGGATAATCTTCATGATATTTACGTCAAATTACAGGAACGCAATGAAAATTCTGCACTTGCAGTATTGGACTCAATCTATTTAACAAAGAGCAGTTTCTTCTTTTCCAATTCTGCAGCTCGTCTACTGTCCTGGCTTGATAAGGCCAGAGTATTACCCGAAGCCGATTTCCTCGAGGGTGAAATCTATGAAGCCGAGGGCGAAACCGCTTTTGCTCTTCACTGGTATACCAAAGCTTGGGAAAACCGTGATTTTTTTGATATTCCAGACACACGATATACTCTTTTATATCGCATGGCAGATTTAGCCCGTTTGACCGGTGATTATCCAGGGGCAGAAAAATACCTCTTGCTGGTTTTATCGGATGATCCGGTATTCGGAACTCCGGACAAGGAAAGTCCCACCCTTATGGCCATGAAACGTACACTGGTAATTGAAGGGGATGTGGACAAGTTTTTCTTGTTGTACCGGCATAATGCACAATTTGCACTCAAAGCGTACCAGGATTTAGCCTTATTATATTCAGAAGATTCTCTCTTTAACAGTAATCGTGCGCTTTCCGCCTCGGTGCTGGCTACCTTGATATCTGTAACCTGGATTGATAAAAGTCTTCAATTCATAAATCATGAATACACGTATTCAACCTTTCCAGAGATGCTTCGTGAAGCAGGAACCAAAAAGGATATTATCAGGTTGGCTGACACGTACCGACTATGGTCCTCTTTCATTGAACTGGCAAAAATACTGGAACGGGCCGGCAAGGTGTCTCAGGCTGACCGACTTTTCGGATATCTTGCCTCTGATTGTCCGGATGAAGGTATTAGTCGTATTGCCCGTCATATGCATGATAGTGTGGAAATTAGGTAAAGTATATTGAAAAAGACAGAAGTTTGGAGTAGAGTATGGACGTGAAACGTATACTTGGTGTTTTTCTTCTGGGGTTGTGTTCGGGTTTTGTGTTCGGCCATTCTCTGGGTCTCGAATTGGGGACAAGTTTTGCTTCTGGTGGAATGTCGGGCGGTCCTGCCCTGACCTTCAGGATCGATGGAGTTCCTCTTGTATTCGCTGCCAGTTTACGGGTGTCCGATGAGGGTTCTTCGATTGGTTTAGCTGCTGACAAGTGGTTTTTCAATGATGATTTACCGCTGGATGTACCGGTAAAATGGTATGTAGGGGTAGGAGGATACGTGCACATCGGAAGTGATTCTTCGGATGATCTCTTGTTATCTTCAGGTATCCGCGTTCCGGTTGGACTGAATGCGTATTTCAAGGACGGTTTTATAGAACCTTTTATACAGGTTGCTCCTTCCCTGGGAATCCGGTTTTCGCCATCGCTTGAAATACCCGAGTGGTTTGTTCCATTTTCTGTCGGTGTACGCTTTCGACTTGATTCGGTACACTTCAAGAAATAAAGAAAGGAACCCTTATTACGTACTGTTTTGAGGGTGTGTAAAAGTTTTTATCAAGGAGAATGGTATGAGCAAGAAAGTAGTTGCACTGGTGCTGTCTTTTATTGTTTTGGGAAGTGCGGGAGCTTTTGCGTTTGGAATCGGTTTACAGCTTAATGGTAATGTAGAGAACAGCGGTGCGTTTGGCCCTGCCATCACCTTCAAGCTGGACAGCGTTCCCCTCGTTTTTGCCCTGTCATATTCAATCGGCGATGATACTATCATCGGTTTGACCGGAGATTATTGGGCAATAAACAAAAAACTGGTTAATGTGGGCAGAACGCCTCTGAACTGGTTCTTTGGAGTAGGCTTTTTCGCTACTGCGGTATTTGCCGATGAATTCCAGTTCAATGGCGGAGTTCGCGTTCCTGTCGGGTTGAATATGTTTGTTGTTGACGGGTTTATTGAACCCTTCATTATGGTAGCTCCTTCGTTCGGGCTGCAAATGGTTCCCAGCATTGCGACCACGGATGTGACATTCCCCATCGCGGCGGGATTCAGGCTCTGGTTCAAGTAAATACAATACAAACCGTCCTTTGCGGGACGGTTTTTTTATGCTAACATAGATTTTGAGGGGTAAGGAGAGAATATGAGCAAGGTAGTCTTGGGTGCAGATTCGCTGGATGGATATTTGACAGAGCAGGACCAATCGTATTTATCGCGCATGGATACCTTGTATGAACGTGCGATAGAATCATTCAAGGTTCTTGCAGCTGGCGGTTTTAGTTCAGCCCTTGCAAATGAAGAAAAAAAAGTAATCGATATATATAACGAGATGGGTCATGTAATGCAGGAAATTTGCAAGGGAGCTCCCGGTATAAAGGTATTTTCGTTCGAAACAGAAGAACAGGCTCACGCGGAGGCTTCCCGGGTAATTGCAAAGCTTCGTGACATCCGTACAGGCCATAATGAATTTGTCTACTACACCCAACGCGCGTACGAAATGTTGTTTCGCCTTGCCTATAACAGAAATCGGGGAGACAATAAAAACTATCTGGTCGTAAAAACACCGGTAACAATTCCGGTACAAAACTATGCTGTTCATAAAATACCCGACATTGATTATAAAATTGAAAATTCGGTGATGTGTGTTCTGCTACGAGGAGCTCTCCTTCCTTCAATGATTATGTCGAAAGAGATAGAGGAATATTCATCCCATGGCTATGTAACTCCTTTTGCGTTGTTCAAGATAAAGCGTGATGATTCAAAAAAAGAAAAGAACATGGAGTACATTCTTGATCTTGATAAATCCTTCTTCAATATAGAGGACATGAACGGCAAGGATCTCATATTCGCAGACCCCATGAACGCAACCGGCGGCAGTCTGGTAACAGTTGTGAAATATCTTATTGATAATGGAGTGAAGCCTAAATCAATCAGTTTTTTCAACGTCATCTCTGCCCTGAAAGGTGCGTTGCGAGTCGTACGCGCACTCGACAACTGTACCGTATATACACTCTGGATGGATCCAGTCCTGAATGCGTCCGCCTACATCATGCCAGGATTGGGAGATGCAGGTGACCGTATAAACGGAAAAGACATTGAAGAAACACCGCGTAATATTATTCAGCTTGTTGCCGATTATGGTTCCGACATTGCAGGCTTGTATCGTTCGCAATTACGTAAAATTGAAGAGATTGTATTAGGCTCGCATTGATGCGTTGTGTAAAAGCGATTCTGATTTCTGCCTTGTTGTGCGTGATCGTCTCCTGTGTTTCTCCGGGCAAGTTATTTTATTCCCGTGATATTGCGGCCGAATATTATGCTCTTGCGGAGGGATACGCCGGTTTGAAAAATTATGACAAGGCTTTACTTTACTATACCGAAGCTTCACGGATACGTGAATTCAGGAATGCTTCTTTGTGGGGTATAGGACGAATGCATGCTCTGAAAGGTAACTGGAATGAAGCTGTACAGGTTTTTGCAAACCTGTACGAACTGGATAGTTCGAATTTGATGCTTTCCAATGCCTATGCCTATGCGTTAGCTGCTTCCGGAAACACCCGTGAAGCAATTATCCTCTACCGGTCATTATATGAAGCTTCGATTGAAGACCCGGAAGTCGCCCGGAATTACGTTGAAATATTATCCATTGCCGGAGAACACCAGCTGGTACTGGATGTTTCACCTATTTTGCGATCGAGGTTTCCCGACTCCGGCATAATCACCGCCATCGCCCAACTTGAGACGAAGGCGGCTGAAGCATTGAAAAAGAAAGAGGATTCATCCGAAGGTAACGATGAACCCGAAAGTGGGGCTGACATCACGCCGGAGGGAGCTCTCTCCGATCAGTAAAAGTTCATGACCCTGATGAAAGATATTTGATCAAGTGGACTTCACGGCAGCATGCCATCCGAACCGTTTGTGTTCACGGGCATTGAAAGCTTCCATCAGCAATGCATCAATTTTCAGTTCTTCCCATAGGTGCATAACTTCATCCCTGTTTGCGCGCAGGACAGGATGTTTTGGGGAAAACAATACGCAACAATCCGCATAGGGAAGAATGGATATTTCATAACTGCCGATTTCGATCGCCTTTTGGATAATTTCTTCCTTATCCATCCCGATGAGGGGTCTTAATACGGGATACGATGCCATCCCGTTTGTCACTGACATGTTCTCTATGGTCTGACTTGCAACCTGTCCAAGACTTTCCCCGGTGATAATCGCTTGAGCTCCGGTAATCTCACACATAAGGTTTGCAACCCGCATCATGCACATTCGAAGCAAAATTGTCGCATAGGCATGCGGTGCCCTGTCGCGAATATATTCTTGCACCCGGGTAAAGGGGACAATATTCAAATGGGTTCCCAGACCGTATGATGCCAGTATTTTCGCCAGATCTTCCACTTTCTTTTGTGCTTCCTCCGATGTGTACGGCCAGGAATGAAAGTATACGCAATCAATTTTCATTCCCCGTGACAACATCCTGAACCCCGCAACCGGCGAATCTATCCCTCCCGAAAGCAGCAACAGTCCTTTACCTCCCGTGCCGCAGGGCAAGCCTCTGTGACCAGGTGTCTGCGCACCGTATACATAACAGTGCTCCCGCACTTCAACCATGATGGTGACATCGGGTGTATGGACATTTACCGAAAGGATACCCTCCTGATGAACCGCTTCGCCGGTGATCCGGGCAATTTCGTAGGAGGTGAGGGGGAACTGCTTGTCTGAACGCCGTGCTTCTATTTTGAAGGTTTTACAGCCCCTTGTAGCGGCTTTCTCCGCTTCAATAACGACTGCTTTTGTTATGGCATCGATAGAATGCTCAACGGTTTGGGCTCGTGCCCAACCGGCGGCTCCGATCAAATGGAACAAGGCATATTCGGCTTGTTCTTCGAATTCAGGTTTTACCCTGACATACATTCGTCCTGCCCGTATGCGCACATGGGAGCCGGTTCCGTCAAGGAATAACTGTGCATTTTGAACAAGGCGCTGTTCGAAGTCTTTCAGGTTACCGCCTTTCAGTGTTAATTCGCCCACACGGACGAGATATGTAGTCAATGGTTTCATAGTATCAATAGTTCCTTGTGTGAATAGTGAGTACGTAATGGATCAAACGCGGGTACACGAGCGAAGCGTTTCCACCAGAACATCAGCATCATTGTGGGTAGCGGTAGGCCCGAAGGATATACGGAATGCGTTTTGCATTATATGGGGGGGTAGGCGCATGGCTTCCAGTACCGGACGCTTAGTCTTGCGCGATGAACAGGCTGAACCGGTCGAAATATACACACCCTTCTCGGAAAGCAGGCGAACCAGTACTTCTCCGGGAAATCGTGACTGGGAGCATTGTATAATCCAGGGTGAAAACCTGCAGTCGGATGGTAGTCTGGTTTCAGGCACAATTGAAAAACCGGGGATAGTATTGAGTGTTTCAATTATATAATTACTGATCTTTTGAGCCAACCTTCGTGATTCTTCCAGGTTGCTCAAATTTTTTTCCAGGGCATATGCGGTTGAAACTGCAGCGCCAATATTTTCCGTACCGGGCCTTTTTCCGCCTTCTTGTTCGCCACCCTTGAAGAAACTGTCAAACTGGCGGTGTGCTATCAATATACCGGAACCCTTGGGCCCTCCCAGTTTATGAGTACTTATTGAAATTGAGTCAATTCCTTCGGCCGAATAATTGAATAAAATTTTTCCTGCAGCCTGAACAGCATCTACATGAAAATGGGGCCGCTTTTTTCCCCTGCTTCTGTGCAGGACCAATGATGCCAGTTTTTCTACCTCTTGAATTGCGCCAGTTTCATTGTTTACGGCCATGACCGATATATAAGCTGTATCATCTTTCAGGAGTGTTATTGCGTGTTCCACATCAATAATGCCGTCACTGGTGACGGGTAACACGATTTTTTTCCAGCCGGCTGATTCCAGTATCGCAGTCTGTGCCGTGATTGACGCGTGTTCTATAGCGCTCACTGCAAAGGATCCAGGCGCCGATCGTGTCAGGAGCGAGAAAAGTGGAATCTGGTTTGCCTCGGTTCCGCCTGAAGTAAAGATTACTGTTTTGCTTTTGACCCCGAGCACTCGTGCGCAAGACGCCCGGGATTCTTCAAGTTTTTCGGCTGCTTCTTTCCCGCTCTTGTGTATGCTTGACGGGTTTCCCGGATAATCAAGGGCAGCATCAAGACCTGCCCGATAACAGTCAGCATCGGGGATTGCAGTCGCAGCCGAATCGAAATAGACGCTCATCGGAGAACCGCCAGCACCTCTTCATCGGGAACTTCCGTAACAAGGGTGGAGTTAATTTCCCGTTGCAGGACAAAACGGACAACACCATCCCGTTTTTTCTTGTCATTTTTCATTGCATGCAGCAAGGCTACAGGAATTTGATCCGCTTTCATAGTACTGTGCAAGACTGAATGAATTGCTGTAGTCTCCCAACCATATTCTGAAAGAACTGTAATAACTTCATTCCGGTAATCAGAATCCGTGATGTGCAGGCGGCAGCCCAGTTCAAGCGCGCGTGAAATACCCCAGGCGACCGCATCCCCGTGGGCAATGGCTCCAAAACCGGCGACACTTTCCAGTGCATGACCGAAGGTATGTCCTAGATTCAAATACATTCGTTCACCCTTTTCATAGAGATCACGTTCTACTACTCGAGCCTTCGCCTGTACACACCGCTTGACGATTTCCGTCAATAGTTCGGGATCCCTATTCAGAATCTCTTCTTTTTTATCACACATAATTTGGTATAATTTCGGTGCATATAGCAGGGCCGTTTTTAGAACTTCGGCCAGTCCGGAGCGGTACTCGTTCTTGGGAAGGGTCAACAGAGCCTCGATGGGCATATGTATGCGTTGTGCCGGGTAAAACGAGCCAATACAGTTTTTATATTTTTTAAAGTCTACGCCGGTTTTACCCCCGACTGCTGCATCTGCCATTGCCAGAAGACTTGTAGCAACAAGTTCCAGTTTTGCCCCCCGCATATACAGGGAGGCTGCGAAGGCAGTCATATCGGTAATGACACCGCCACCAAACCCGATAAAAAGACTGTCTCTGGCAAGAGCGCTTTCTATGGCTTTTTCCAGAATGAGCTCGATGTTGGCGAGGGTTTTATGTTCCTCGCCTGCAGGTACGACGACAAGGGGAACAGATGGGTCAAAACCTTCAGCTGTTTTCAGTAATTCTACCGTGTTGCTGTCAGCAACATAGATGCCGCCCGAGGGAGGAACGGCAGGAATCGTTATCGATCGGGTAAAGAGTACATCTACCGTCCCGGTTTGCAATGTAAAGGTGAAAGTATCCATCGGGACATTCTAGTAAGTATTTTCATCCATTGCAAGGAAGTCTTGCCTGACTTTTTCAAGACGTCCTAATTCCCGGGATATTGTTCGTTCATAGTTTAATTCTCCTGTTGCGATGCGTTCCCGCTCATCCTCCCAGGATTGTAAATCGAGCAGGAAAAGGAATCGAAACTCCTTAATCTGGGCTTTTTCTGCCCATAGAATGGCTTCCTTCCAGTAAAACAGAGCTGTCCGGTAACATAGTTCGGCGGTATCAAGGCTTTCGAGATTCTGTTCTTTCCAGGGTGCGTTATAGAAATATGCTACTTTTTTATCCCATTTTGAACCAAGGCGAAGATGTTGTTCGGTCATTTTCAGATTCAGATGCATCATAAAGAGATACCGGTATTTCTCCCATTCCTGTTCGTTTGCAATCTTTCCGAGTGCATACAGGGGGTTGGCAAAATCTGCTTCTATTGCCCGTTCGAGCCAGTAAAGGTTTTCCAGCACATCATCGGGGTATTGCTTGTAATGTACGTGATACAGACGGTAAAATTGCTCCTTGTACCGTACGGTCCATGCATGTAATGGACTTGTACCGATAGTTACAATGAGCAAGAGGCAGAAGATACCTGTTTTCAGTCGGGATGGCGTTTTCACACTTACAGTATCGGCAAGGGTGCAAGTATGCTCCATATTTTTTCCGCAATTGTCTGTATCGACTCCCTGCTGTCTATGTAGATAATAGTCATTCCAGGTTCTGTATGTTGAAATTTATCCAGAATTTCACGATATCTATTGTGAACTTGGTGCTGGAAGTTTCGTTTTTCGAATATTTCAAGAGTTTGTCCACGTGAAACTACACGATCCATAGCTGCTTCCGGATCGATATCAAAATAAAAGAGATACTCGGGCAGGGGATAGTTTTTGTTCAGTTCCCAGGTTAACTCACGGTCTGCTGCCTCACCCTGGTAAGCCAGACTTGAAAAAAGATATCGGTCAGATATCACCGCTTTTCCGGCTTCCAAAGCAGCTATGATGCCTTCACGACCCCACAGGTGCTCGCACCTGTCGGCTGCAAATAAACGTGCAAGTGTGTCGGGATGAACGGTAACATTGCCCCGTAAAGCCTCCCTGATGAGCACTCCTACCGGACCGTTTGTTGGTTCACAGGTAAATAGTACAGGGATCTGGTCATCAATTCCAGCCAATTTGTTGTGATGTAAAGAAAAGGCTTTTTTAAGTTCACTTATTTGTGTACTGGTGCCGCTGCCATCAATGCCTTCAAAAACACAAAAATTACGTAAAATCATGGATACTATAATACCTGAAATTCTGGTATCATTCTATAACAAACATGAAAAACCGTTTCTCCCTCCACATCGTTGAATTTCTCCTGCTACTGGTTTTCATGCTTGGTTCCGTCATGATCCTTCCCCCCTTTACCCGTTTGGTTGATGAACGAATAGAACAGGGTATTCAGTCAACTATGCAAAGACTGGAAGATTCAACCGGGTTGTCGATTACGTATGCCTCATTATCACCATCGATTTTGCGAACAATCAACCTGAAGGATGTAGTCATTCATGATGAGTTAACATCAACCATACTTGCACGATTTTCAACGCTGTCGGTTTCATACTCGATACCTGAATTGTTGCAGGGCAGGGTAGTGCAGAGTCTGCGATCTGTTGGTATACACAATGGAGAAATAACCATTGACAGACAACGTAATGCTTCTGTCCTGTCTCGCCTTTTCCCGGCAAATAGAACTGAAACCCGTTCACCGGTATTATTTGATCAGGGGTTGGAGGTAACGCTCTCCTCCATCAAGATGTCTTTCAAGGATGCTGATCGTGAAGTATCCCTGAATATTCTTTCAGGAAATGCTGTCAGCGAAAATGATGTATATAATTTCGAATTCCGCTCCTCTGCAAAATATCTTGATTCCAGGTCAACCTTGTTCTCTGGCCTTTCTGCCAACATCGGCCTGAAGGGCAGTCTGAATCATGCTTTGACGACCGGATCCTCATCAATGAAGCTTGAATCCCTGAAAGGCGACAATTTCCTTATCCAAAGAATCGGGCTGGTCGCGTCATGGAACAACAACATTGTCTCTGTTCGTTCTGTGCAAGACTTACAGGCTGTTGATATTGGCTTGATGTATGAGCCGGAAAGTGGAAACCTGGACTTTTCTCTTGTCTGCGAGCGCCTTATGCCGATTCGATGGCTAGGTTTGACGGTATCTCATCCTCTGTACCGACAGATGCAGGACGCAGACCTTTCCGGAACTATTCGGGTAAATCGGAAGGGATTATCGTCCTATACCTATAGTCTTGAAGTTGATTCAAATATTCCCGCTTCCTTTCAGGGGGGTGGCAGATTGGATATGTCCCTGAGCGGTAACAACACACAACTGAATATCAATTCGATTGCGTTCACTGGTACCAGGCATGACTTTTCACTGTCTGGATTTATTGATCTACAGACTATGTTGCCTGAACTTGTCCTTTCTATTGACCGTTTGACAGTATCAAAAGAACACGTTTTGTCTGCCAGAATTACAATTGACCATGTAAACGGGGCCCTGATGATCCGGTCGCCCGAGATACGAGCCGGCACGGGGTCTTTGTTGCAAACAGTCATCATGCTGACTCCCGTTGAAGGATCCTGGGACGTATTTCTTTCTGCTGTTGATACCAAAGGCGGACGTTACGGAATTGATGGTACTCTTTCCCTCGGTCCTGACCGCTTTCTGGATGTATATGCCTCTTTTGACTCAATACATCTGGAAAACATTTTCGCTTTAGCCGGTTTGTCGGTACCGGGAATATCGGAAATAATGGTCACTACGGAGGCATATGTATCTACCAATTTTACCTCTTATTCGTTCAATTGTACCCGTCTGGTCGCAGCCTCTGCGGATACCGATGATTTTATTCTGCTGCTTTCGGCAGATGGCAATGAGAACAATCTTGCCGTCTCTGATATATCCCTGACTGTGGGAAAGCAGACCCTGGCCGGGCGTATAGAAATTATACTTGATGAGGGACAGGATTTTCTTTTTGATGCTACTTTTCGTATAAATGACCTTCCGTATACATTCTCGGGAATTTATTCTACTGGTTCCTTTTCGTTATACGGCGATTACGGTTTAGCGGTTTCTGCCTCGATGATCTCCGACGGATCTGTAACCGGGACGGTACATGTCGGCGGTATGCCTCTTCCATTGTCGCCTGTCATTCTTTCAGTGAGTCTAGACTCTGCGTTCAGGTATCGATCCTCGGCGGACTGGAAATTATCATTCTCTCGCCTTGATATAGAGGAAGTAACCTCTCTGCTTCCATCCAGCCCGACTCTGTCAGCCAGTGGATCTGTGGAACCCGGCGGTATTTTCTGTGAATCTCTCCTGTTATCTGACCAGTTTTCCTCTCTCGCAGGTAATGTTGCAATAAACTATTTCTTTGATGAACAAACCGGTAATGAAATTTCAATGGAACTTTCCCTGGAAGCCGCAGATCTTGAGGAACGTATTTCAGTTGTGGGCCAAATGACCGCTTCAAATGATCTGTTTTTTGAGGCCTCACTGATGCTCGATGAATTTTATACCGGACATGTTCTTGCCGGGCAATCTTCAAAACACCGTATTTCTGCGAATCTTTCGCTTTCGGGTACGCCTGAAAACCTTTTCAGTGCGGGGGTTCTTTCCCGTTTTTCCGGTTTTTTCAAAGGATTTGACCTTGATTGTCATGCTTCATACATGCTTGAGGACAACACGCTCTTTATACGCGATGCCGGTTTATCCTGGAACACACACCGCTTCTCGACGCTTGAGGCAGAGGCTTCGTTGACAACATTAAGTGCTCGTATCTCTGCCTTTTATGAAGGGATTGTCGGTTCCTCAAGCCTGTCCTCGGATATTACTCTTGATTTGACGGGTGAACGGTCAGAAATACCCACCGGGGAAAGTTCTCTTCTTGATAGTATGTCACGTTATACCGCACGGGTGCAGTTTCGTTCTCTTTCCTGGAAACAATTGGTTATGAAAGAGGATTTGGTTGTGTCGGTTATTCGTGAGCCGGGTATTACGGCTCTTTTTGCCGGACCCGATGACATGATCAATGGCTTTATTCTTGATGATGGGACCTTCGGTCTTTCAGCATCCGATAATTCTCCGGTATTGTTTACCGCAAACGGGATGCTTTCTTCGCCAGGTATTTCGGTCCAGGTAGACGACTTTTCTGCAGACTTGGCGCGTGTCTGGAACGCAATCGGCTTATCCTTCGTTTCATTCGATGGCGGTGTGTTGAAGGGCAGTTTTACCATCAGTGGACTCATGAATGATCCCGATTTCAACGGTACATTGGTGGGCGACTCATTACTGGTTAGATCCCCCTTTGTAGATGATTTATCATATGGTCCGATATCCCTGGAAATTCAAGCGCAAAACAAGGAATTATCTATACCTGTTTTTACCCTTTCCTCTAAAAAAGGAACATTTTATGCTTCTTCTCTTATGCGCTTTGATCGTTGGTTCCCGTCCGATATAGAGGTCAATGCGTATACGGCAACTAACCAGGATATCCCTCTCTCCCTGAAACTTCCATTTTTCAGTATATATGGACGATCTTCTTTTAATCTTCTTCTCACCTATCGTAATGGTTCTCTTCGCTTGGGGGGAACAGCGGGAATCTCGCATGGACATATGACTATGTTCCTGTCCGGCTTTGCCCCCTCGTCAGAGAACCGCCGTACATTTCCTTTTTTGCTTGACATGAATATTCATGTTGGACAACGGTTCGAATTCAGGTGGCCCAGTGAAGAACTGCCTATACTGAATGGTTTGATATATGCCAGGGATCCTCTTGTTGTTTCTCTTGACACTCAACGTGGGCTTTTTTCTTTCAAGGGCATTGCATCACTGCGGGGAGGAGAGATTTTCTATCTCAATCGCAGTTTTTATTTACGGCAAGGCCAGATTGTCTTTAATGAAAACCAGAATATATTTGATCCTGTTATCAGTTTTCGGGCAGAAATACGCGAACGTGACAGTGATGGAGAGTTGGTGCGCATTCGGCTGTCCTCGGAGGAGCAACGGTTCAGCCAGTTTATGCCCGTACTCAGTTCTGATCCCGCAAAGGGTGAAACGGAGCTATTGGTTCTTCTTGGGCAGGTTGCGACAGCGGACTTTTCACGTGATACTCTGTTTCGCGATACGGTAATCACTGCAACAGATTTGTTGACACAATTCAGTCTTTACCGGAATATAGAAAATACCATTCGGGATACCTTGCGTCTTGATCTTTTTTCAGTGCGAACGCTTCTTTTGCAAAATGTTCTTTTTTATACATATCAAAATTCCGACAATCAACTTCCCATGACTTTCGGTAACTATTTTGATAATACCACTGTTTACATGGGTAAATATTTCGGATCGGCAATCTATGCGGATGCCTTGTTGCATTTTAGCTATTATGACCCTAAAACGACGACGATCGAGCTTAACCGGCCTGAAGTATACGGTAATATGCTGTTTCAGCCTGAAATCGGTCTTG
This sequence comes from Spirochaetales bacterium Spiro_09, assembly GCA_001604385.1. GTDB lineage: Bacteria > Spirochaetota > Spirochaetia > Treponematales > Treponemataceae > Teretinema. Next base: position 29,660 of record LVBK01000042.1, read on the forward strand.
AAATGACTACGCCCTTTTTTTTGTTTCGATGGGGATTCTCGCCGGAAAATCCGCAGAACCTTTTTGTACCTGATAACTCGTTAACTTTCTCATGGAAGTTTTCATACTAACCTTAATTATGATATAGTACGAATGTAAGGAGCTATGTGTAATGCGCAAAATTATTGCTGCTCTGCTGATCTGTGTATGTTCTGTAACGATTCTGACTGCCCAGTCAGCAGATGACTGGTACCAGAACAAACCAATACGTGCAATTTCTTTCGATGGACTGGTCAATCTTTCAAAGCTTGAGCTGGATGCTGTCTTTTCTTCGTATTCGGGTAAATTGTTTACTGACGATCTTTATTGGGAAATATTGCAGAAGTTGTATGCACTTGAATACTTCAATGAAATAGAACCGCTTGCCCTTCCGGGCGATCCTGACAGAAAAACGGTTTTACTGCAGTTTACCGTTACGGAACGTCCTGTTATTGAGTCGATCAGATTTATCGGAAATCGAAAGCTGAAATCTCCTGAAATTCGCGAGAAAATTACCCTGAAAGAAGGTGATATCTACAATGAAGTCAAGAGCAGGATGGACGAGCGGGCGATCCGCGATTTCTATCTTGAAAAGGGCTATGCCAACATACGGGTGTCCTCAGCCGTCTCGGAAGGCCGCAACGGGCGGCTGAACATGGTTTTCACCATAGACGAGGGCAAGCAGACAGTCGTTTCAAGTATACAATTTGAGGGTAATCGTGTTATGTCACGGCGTACTTTGTTGGGAACCTTGTCGCTGAAAGAAACCCGTTTGCTTACCTCCGGTATTTTTCAGGAATCCGCCCTCGAGTCCGACAAGGCTGCAATACGAAGGTATTACAATGATCGTGGATATATTGATGCTGAAGTTGAAAACGTCATCCGTGAAATTGATACTGAGAGTAATCCAGAGAAGAATACTATCAGCCTGGTTTTCATTATACGAGAAGGCGAACAATATACGTACGGTGGTACATCGGTTCAGGGAAATTCTATTTTTACCACGGAACAATTGCTTGCCCGCATCAGAATGCGGGAAGGCGATGTGTTTAACAAAAGCCGCTTTGAGGAGGGCTTCCAGGCTGCCGCCGATCTGTACTTTGAAAACGGCTATACTTCGAATTTTATTGGCAGAAACGAGGTTCGCGATGACGAGCGGAAGCGAATTTCCTTTACTATAGTTGTCCGGGAAGCTGATCGAAGCCACGTCGAACGTATCATACTGCGCGGAAACACAAAAACAAAGGATCATGTCATTTTTCGGGAGATTCCGTTTGAATCTGGCGATATTTTTTCAAAGGCTAAACTGATTAATGGTATACGTAACTTGTACAACACCCGATATTTTTCGGTTGTTTCACCGGATCTTGTTCCCGGATCCGAAGAAAATCTGGTGGATGTCATCGTAAATGTCGAGGAACAATCGACTGCTTCCGTACAGTTCGGCGTTACATTCTCGGGTGTTACCGATGAAGAGTCTTTTCCCATGTCGGCCTTTGTGCAATGGGCGGATACCAATTTCCGGGGACTCGGTCACTCGCTGTCCGCTAATCTTACCGCTTCTCCCGATACTCAGAGCCTGACGCTGGGTTTTGCGGAAAACTGGTTCCTTGGGTCTCCGTTGACTGTAAGTTTTGATTTATCGGTGAAGCGCGAAAATAAATATGCGTATCAGGACGTATTGTATCCCCGCTTCAGCGAAGATTATGTGCCCGATCCTTTTACTTCAATAGAGGAGTATGAAAACTCGAGTTCTATTGATGACGCATTTCGCATGAAATATCAGATGTGGGATTTGGGCTTGGGCATGTCGACCGGATACCGCTGGTTCCCGAATCTCGCGACCTTGACCCTGAAAGGCGGTTTCAGTTTTTCTATTGTCAGAAACTTTTATGATGCTTCGGTGTATCGTCCTGCCGATCCCGCAATAAGAAATGCACATGGAACGTGGGCCTGGAATAATTCGATATGGAGCAAACTGTCCTTTGATCGCCGCGATTTGTATTATGATCCTTCATCCGGTTGGTTCGCAAGTCAGCAAGTCACCATGTATGGCCTTTTTCCGTCTATCGAGACCTCATATTTTTTCCGCTTTGACACAAAGGTGGAAGGGTATGTAACCCTGCTTGATTTACCGGTAACTGACAACTGGAACCTTAAATTTGTTCTGGCGGCGTATACCGGATTATCTTTCTTGCAACCCTTTACGGACATGCCGATCAGTGACTCAAAACTGTTGTATATTGACGGAATGTTTACCGGTTATGGCTGGACGTCGCTTTCTTCTGACAGTTCCGCACGGGGAAGCGCACAGTTAAATCATTGGGTAGAACTTCGAATGCCTGTTGCACCGGGAATTTTGACCGCTGATGCGTTTTTTAGCGCAATCACGACCAAAAAGGATTTGTCCGAATTATCTTCTTTAAAACTGGAAGACTACTACTTCAGTTTTGGACCCAGCATGCGATTTTCCATACCCCAGTTTCCCCTCAGGTTAATTTTCGCAAATACCTTCAGGCTTGTGGATGGAAAGGTGGAATGGGGTAACAAGAAAGGCCCTGAAATGCAGTTTGTACTTTCATTCAATATTGCAAATCAATAATACCGGAGATTTCTTATGAAAAGACGAATACCAGTTTTTGCCCTGCTCCTCGTGTTGTGTGCAGGTGTTACATATTCACAGCAGATTACCCGTTTTGCTGTTGTCGATACCGCGCGTATCTATGAAACCTTCTATAGGGAATCCCGAAGCGTACGAGATTTTGATGCCAAGAAAACGCAGTATCAGGGCGAAATCAAGCGAATGAGTGATGAAATTGTCAGACTTCGACAGGAACGGGTCGATGCAGTGGCTGCCAATGATCTTGCGAAATCAACCCGGCTCGAGAATGAAATAAACAATAAAACCAATTTTTTGCTGGAATATTCAAAGGTAAAGAATGCCGAACTGGACAGTTTGCGAAAAAAACTGACGACTGATGACGAATTTTATTCCATACTCTACGATGAAATACGCAAAATTGCAGAATCTGACGGGTTCAGTATGGTTCTTAGTCTTCTTGAGGGTACCTCAATTATTTGGTACAGCCCTACGGTTGACATCACCGAAAAGGTCATTCGCAATATGACATCCCGGAGATAACGTACCGCTTCAATGGCTGAAACAACTCCCATGATGCTTCAATATCTCCAGATTCGCGAACAGTACCGTGATGCGGTACTGTTTTTCCGTTTGGGCGATTTTTACGAGATGTTCAATGATGATGCAATTGAGGTCAGCCGTTTGCTCAATTTGACCTTAACCCATCGGGGTGATAACCCCATGTGCGGCATTCCGTATCATGCTTCGCGGGTGTATATTGCGCGCTTATTGAGGTTGGGAAAAAAAATTGCCATCTGTGAACAGATTTCGTTGCCGACTGCCGGAAAGGGTCTGGCCGAACGCAGGGTGGTAGAGGTTATTACGCCGGGTACTGTCATTGATGAGGAGTACCTGGACGATTCAGTCAATAATTATCTAGCAGCGGTGTGCAAGGTCCAGATCCTCAAAAAGGATTTTCTTGCGTTCGCATGTATTGATGTAAGTACGGGCACCTTTTTCGCGACCTCTTTTCCATTTTCCCGGTCTGCCGATGGCTTGCGCAAGGAGCTTGGCCGCATTGCTCCGCGGGAGTTATTGGTCCAGCATAGCCTGCTTGATTCCGGTGGGGTGTTTGGTCCTGTGCTGGACGATTATCCCGCCATGGTAGTGAATAAATTTCCTGACTGGAGTTTTTCATCGTCCAGCGCCTACAAACGGCTGTGCTCGCTTTTTTCAACGGGAAACCTGAAAGCCTTTGACCTTGATGAAAATTCTCCCGAATTGGCACCTGCCGGCCTCCTGGTCGACTATATCGGCCAAACTGCCGGCTCTGCGTTGGAGCATGTAAAATCAATCTCGGTATATCATGAGTCGGATTTCGTTATTCTGGATGAGGCAACTCGCAAGAATCTGGAACTGGTTCAAAATTTGAGGGATGGTTCGCCGGCATATACTCTTTTTGAAGTGTTGCATGACACCAGAACGAGCATGGGTACGCGATTGCTTCGTCGCTGGATACAATTCCCGCTTCGGGATGTGGTCCTGCTTGAAAATCGACTCGATACTGTGGAACGATTATTCCGAAATCAGTCAGAACTTTCCGCGATTCGCTCGGTGCTTTCCGTTATTCTTGATATTGAGCGACTTGCCGGACGTGTTGCCATGAAACGGGCGCATGGAAAGGACCTTGTCGCGCTCGGCAAGAGCCTTCACGCATTTTGTTCGCTGTTTGCCCATGTCGTGGATTATCCCTATTTTTTGCCGGTGATAGACCAATCTGTCGCGGATGTCGCCCGTATAGTGTCCCAGACTCTGGAATCTTCGCTGAATGAGGATTGTCCGGTGCTTCTCTCCGATGGCGGAATAATCAGGGAGGGCTGGTCTGCTCGTCTGGATGAACTTCGGTTATTGCAGAAAGATTCCTCACGGGTGCTCGACGGATATCTTGAGGATGAAAAAAAGAAAACCGGAATCCAGAACCTGAAAATTCGGTATAACCGGATGATCGGCTATTATCTTGAAGTTACCAAGGGGAATCTGGGTCAGGTTCCGGATCACTTTATACGTCGCCGTTCTCTGGCAAACGGGGACCGGTTCACTACCGACCGACTTGTAGAACTAGAGGCCGAGTTGAAGGGACTTGAATCCTCCATTTTTGAATGTGAACAATCCCTTTTTTATGAAATTCGTGACAGTATTCTTCCCTATATACAGGCGCTTCATACTATCGCACATATAGTATCGGAGATCGATGTTCTGCAATCCTTTGCCCGGTGTGCCACAATCCACGCCTGGAACCGTCCCTGTTTTGCGACCGATGGTTCGATCCGATACACTGAAGGTCGTCATCCGGTTGTAGAGCATCATTTGCCCACCGGTGAATTTATACCGAACGACTTGCTGCTCTCGTCTGGAACAGATACCGATATTCCTTCTTTTGCCCTGATTACCGGGCCAAATATGGCAGGGAAGAGCACCTTTTTACGGCAAACCGCATTACTTGCCATTATGGCTCAAATAGGTTCCTTTGTTCCTGCCTCGGAGTTTTGCATTCACATTGTGGACCGTATTTTTTGTCGAGTCGGTGCTTCTGATAATCTGGCCAGGGGGGAATCAACCTTTCTGGTCGAGATGACCGAAACTGCACATATTTTGCGTACTGCAACACGCGAGAGTCTGGTTATCATGGATGAGGTTGGGCGGGGCACTTCGACTGAAGACGGCCTTTCCATCGCGCGGGCTGTCAGTGAGTATCTCTTGTCGGAAATCGGCTGCAAAACGCTTTTTGCCACCCATTATCATGAATTATCCCGTCTTGAACACGGCAGACTTGTCAATTTGTGTCTGGAAGTGCTGGAAACCGAGGGGACGGTGGTTTTTTTAAAACGGGTTGTCCCGGGCGCATCGGCCAATTCCTACGGTATCCATGTCGCCCGGCTTGCCGGTGTTCCGGAAGCGGTCATACAGCGAGCCCTGACGCTGGTGGGCGATCTGGACGTAAAGCGGCAGGACTTGCCCTCAATAGTTCCTGAAAACCTTTCAGACCCGGTCGACAAGCCTCTGTCTTCCGGACACAATCATTTTCCCGGACTATTTTCAGAAGAAGAACTGGTACTTAATGATATTCTGTCGACCGACATCAATAGCATTACTCCTTTTGATGCGCTTTCCTTGATAGATCGATGGAAAAAACGTCTTTTTCCCGGGCAAAATTGATTTTCTCATGACATATTCATCGTATGAAATATGCCCTGATGTCATTCCTGTCGTCAGTTGCCCGGCTTGTTGACGAGGAAAATCACTGTGTGCTGTGCGGAAATCCGACCGGATCCGGGATGCCGGTATGCGTCCGGTGTATTGAAAACAAATTGTTGACCATGGCCCGCTCCTGTACATTCGACCGCCTCTGCGAGCATCGATGTTCACGCTGCGGACGCCAGTTAATTTCAACAAAAGGCACCTGTATCCAGTGCCGTGAGCCTCAGTCCTTTGTTGCATTGGACCGTGCATTCCCCCTGTTTCCATATACGCCGGCCTTTCAGGAATTATTGACGTTATGGAAGATCAGGGGATATCGTTCATTATCGCTGTTGTTTGCACAAATGCTACACCATGCGCTCGAGAATTGTTTGTCCCGGTCTTTTGTACTGATTCCGGTTCCTCCCCGGCCTGGGAAGATCCGCAGCAAGGGCTGGGATCAAATACAGGAACTAGTTTCGCTGGTCAGGCCCTCGTCCCGTTATCGGGTAGTTCACTGCCTGAAGCGACTGTCACACCTGGAACAAAAACACTTGTCACGCACTGAGAGGGGAGGCAATCTTGAGGGACAAATACTGTGTACATATATCCCTTCTTCGGACTGTTGTGCAGTGCTGGTTGATGATGTAATGACAACCGGAACAACCCTCGAGTATTGTGCCAGAAGTCTGAAAACGGCAGGTTATTCTGAAGTGTACGCCCTGTCCCTGTTTTATGACTGAAGCACCGCACCTTCAGCCTTTGCAGGGTAAAGTCGCTCTGCCTCTGTCCCGTTGCTATTGACATAGACGCCTGCCTATGCTATTTTCTTTAGTGAACATATTTTATCCTTATCAGTCAGGAGTCGTTCAAGCGGCTCCTTTTTCGTATACGAATCGTAGAGTCAGGACCTGAAGGGTCGGGGAGTAGCCGCTCAGTGGATTATATTGCGCCGGAAAAAGTTCCGTATTATGTCGACTGTGAACCGTTGGTTCATGGTTTGGGTTACCTTATTGTTGAACTTATGGCGTTCAAACGGCAGGGTAATTGGCAGATTCGGGTCGTAATTGCCGGACCTGAGGGCGTAGGAATAGCTGACTGTTCCCGGGTGCATCGTGCACTTCTTCCCCGATTCGAGGCGCTTCTTTCTTCCCGTGATATTTACATGGAAGTAACCTCGCCTGGTCTTGACCGCGTGTTCAAGAATGCGTCGGAATTTTCTGTTTTCATCGGAAAACAGGTCAAGGTATGGAATACCGATATATCTGATTGGATGTATGGGACTATAGTGTCTGCTACAACTGATTCGGTCCGTCTTTTGACGGATACCGGTGAAAAAGAAATACCGTACAATAAAATAGCTAAAGCAAAATTGTCCAGCGCGGTTTGACCGGCGCGGAGAAAAGGAGTTTTTCATGTCCGCAGAAATGGCAGAAGCAATACGCCAACTGGTTCAGGAAAAAGGAATAGACGAAGATCTCGTTTTCAGAATGATTGAGGATACGCTCAAGGCCGCTTATAAAAGAAAATTCGGAACAAATGATAATGCGGTAGTCACCTTCAATGATGCTCATACTGATGTATCGATTTATTCGCGTAAAACGATAGTTGATGGTGTGTATAATCCTGTTATCGAAATTGAACTGGAAGAAGCCCTGGAGCTTGATCCTGAATGTGAGATAGGGGATGAACTTTTAATCGAGGTGGATCCTCGCGAATTTGACCGTATTTCGGTTCAGTCGGCAAAACAGACAGCCCACCAGTCGATCAGGGATATTCAGAAAGACAGTCTTTATTCGGAATATAAGGATAAGGTCGGAGAAATCATTATTGGCTATTATCAGCGTGAGCGTAACGGGAATATCTATGTTGATCTGGGTAAAGTTGAAGGCATTCTGCCCAAAAAATTCCAGTCTCCCCGTGAAACCTACCGTCAGAACGACCGGATAAAGGCACTTATTACCGAGGTCAGAAAAACTCCTGCCGGTTTACAGATTGTACTTTCACGAACCGATCCCGATTTTGTGCGCCGTATTCTGGAGCTTGAAGTTCCGGAGATTTATGACAAGACAGTTGAAATTTATAAAATTGTCCGTGAACCCGGTTACCGAACCAAGGTTGCTGTATTCTCGAATCGCGAGGATGTTGATCCTGTCGGTGCCTGCGTCGGCATGAAGGGTGTTCGTATTCAGGGTGTGATCAGGGAGCTTGAGGGTGAAAAAATTGACATTCTCAAGTATGACGATAATCCTTTTGTCTTTATCAAGAATGCACTCTCGCCGGCAGAGGTCAACGAAGTAGTTATTCTCGATGAAACAAAACGCTCTGCCCTTGCGGTTGTTGCGGAGCCGCAGTTTTCACTCGCAATCGGAAAACAGGGATTGAACGTGCGTCTTGCCAATCGTCTTGCAGACTGGAGTATTGACGTAAAAACCGATGAACAGTTTGCGGAGATGGATATTACTGCGGAAACACGTAAAGCTGCAAATGATCTTTTCAATGATGTTGAACAGATCGAATCCACGGCGCCTGTTTCTGAGCTGCCCGGTATCAGTGATACGCTGGTCAGTGTTTTTGAACATGCGGGAATAACGGAGATTGGCGATATTCTGGCAAAAGATGATGAACAACTCATGGCGATAGATGGTATGACTCCGGAATTCTTGGGTGAACTCAAGTCAATAATGGATGAATCGCTAGATATTATTGAAGAGATACCTGAACCTGCTCCGGATCCCGAGGCTGTGCTGGCTGCGGAACAAGAGGTTCAGGAAGAAGCTGAAGAATATGAGTGCCCGGAATGTGGTGAACGAATTACGATCGATATGACAACTTGTCCCAATTGTGGTATTGGTCTCAGTTTTGAATATGAGGACGAGGAATAGGATACTATATGGCCGAAGATCTCGAAAATACCCAGAAACCAAAGGTTATTCTTAACAAGCAAAAGAAGAATGACCCTTCTGTTGATAGCGCTGAGCATACAGAGAAGAAAAAAGTGGTGGTTGTCAAAAAAAAGCCGCATCATACGGAATCCGCTGAACCGGTTGCACCAAAGAAAACCGTTCATGTTGTTCCCGTTCAGCGGGATGACGCTGCACCGGAAAAAAGTACTTCATCGGAAAGTCCCGCTAAGTCATCTGAAAGTGCTGCTGTTTCCTCATCGGCTGGCACTGATGCTTCGTCTACCGGTGAACGCAGAAAACCTGTCTCAATCGAATTGAGTCCGCCCCGGCCGAACGTAAAGGTCGGTAATCTTGCCGACAGGGGCCGACCCGGGCAGAGGGGAACCTATCAGGGTCAAAATCGCCCCCCAGCTGGTCAACGGGATAATTTTTCCGGTTCCCAGGCTCGGGAAGGCGCACAATATAATCAAAATCGCGGTCCCGGCGGCTATCAGGGTGGTTCCACAAGTGGTCCTGGTGGCTATCAGGGACAGAATCGCGGACCCAGTTCATATCAGGGTCAAAACCGTGGTCCTGGCGGCTATCAGGGTGGTCCTTCTGGCGCTCCCGGTGGACGTTCAGACGGCTATCAAGGTCAAAACCGCGGGCCTGGCGGCTATCAGGGCGGTTATCAGGGCGGTTATCAGGGACAGAATCGCGGACCAGGCGGTCCGGGAGGTCCCGGTAGACCCGGCGGTTACCAGGGTGGTTATCAGGGACAGAATCGCGGTCCCGGAGGTCCGGGAGGTCCCGGCAGACCGGGTGGTTATCAGGGACAGAATCGTGGACCAGGCGGTCCGGGAGGTCCCGGCAGACCGGGCGGCTATCAGGGTGGTCCGAATCGTTCCGGTGGTACGTCCTCGTTGCCACCGGTTGGGTCCGGAAAGGGCGTTCCTTCGAAAAAGGCCTTCAAGGGCAAAAAAACCGCCAATTATACCCGCAAGAACCGGGAAGACGATTTTGAGGAAAAGCTTCTTCAGCAAAAGAAGAAGGCCCAGGACAAGGCAAATGCCATTCCCAAGGAAATTGAAATTATGGAAACCATTTCGGTTTCCGAGCTTGCGCGCAAGATGAATCTCAAGGCATCCGAGTTGATCGGAAAGCTTATGACCATGGGCATGATGGTTACCATGAACCAGTCTATTGACTCGGATACAGCGACAATTCTTGCCTCGGAATACAATTGCACGGTACATATTGTCAGTCTGTATGATGAAACGGTCATTGAAAGCGAAAGCGACGATAATGCAGAAATTCGGGATCGGCCTCCCATTGTTACTATAATGGGACATGTTGACCATGGTAAGACCAAAACCCTTGATGCAATCCGAAGCGCCGACGTAGCGGCCGGAGAGTTTGGCGGTATTACCCAGCATATCGGGGCGTATACGGTTGAAACGGAACGGGGAAAGATTACATTCCTCGATACTCCCGGACATGAAGCGTTTACCATGATGCGTGCCCGCGGTGCTGATATCACCGATATTGTTGTTCTGGTTGTCGCTGCCGACGATGGAGTGATGCCGCAAACAATTGAAGCTATCAATCATGCAAAGGACGCCAAGGTCCCGATAATTGTTGCGGTAAACAAGATTGACAAACATGAGGCAAATCCTGATCGTGTAATGACACAACTTGCCGAGCGTGGTCTGGTTCCCGAAGAATGGGGCGGTGATACCATGTATGTCAAGATAAGCGCTCTTCAAAAGACCGGTCTTGACTCATTGCTTGATGCCATCCTTCTTCAGGCCGAGATGCTCGAGTTGCAGGCGAACCATGACTGCCGTGCGGAAGGCCGGGTTATTGAATCCCGCATAGATCATGGTCGCGGTATAGTTGCTACGATAATTGTCGAGCGTGGTATGCTCAGAACCGGTGATCCCTATGTTGTCGGTGTGTATTCCGGACGTGTTCGCGCCATTTTCAACGACAAGGGTGAAAAACTTGAAGAAGCTACACCCAGTATGCCGGTTGAAATTCTTGGACTTGAAGGCATGCCGAATGCAGGTGATCCCTTCCAGGTTACCGAGTCGGAACGTGTCGCACGGCAAATATCGTCCAAGCGACAGGAACTGAAACGCTTTGAGGATTCCCGCAACGTCAAGAAAGTTACTCTTGATAATCTCTATGACACCATCCATCAGGGTGAGATTATGGAGCTCAAGGTTATTATCAAAGGCGATGTTCAGGGTTCTGTTGAAGCGCTCAAACAGTCGCTTGAAAAATTGTCAACCAAAGATGTCCGCCTGAATGTCATTCACTCGTCTGCTGGTGCAATCAATGACTCTGACGTCATGCTTGCCGCGGCTGACTCGAATGCAATAATAATCGGTTTCAATGTCCGGCCGACTCCCCAGGCTAAACTTCTTGCCGAACAGGAGAAGGTCGACATTCGCAAGTACAATATTATTTACAAGGCTGTTGAAGAAATTGAACTTGCAATGGAAGGCATGTTGAAGCCCGATATCAAGGAAGAGGTAATCGGAACCGTGGAAGTCCGGGATACCATTAAGGTTCCCAAAATCGGGACCATTGCCGGTTCCTATGTTCTGCAGGGTGTTGTCAAACGGGCCTCTACCGTTAATGTTATCCGTGAGGGCATCGTCGTTCATTCCGGCAAAATCTCGTCGCTCAGACGGTTCAAGGATGATGCGAAGGAAGTTGCCGCCGGTTTTGAATGCGGTATCGGACTTGATAACTTTGCCGATATTCGAATTGGCGATCAGCTTGAGGTTATTGAGTATATTGAGGTAGCCAGAAAGCTCAAGGATAGCGAAAAGTTATCTGCCGCGCAGCCTGCTGCCGAACCGAAGGAATAATGTTTACTCCCGACTCGTCTTCTGGCGGGTCGGGATGTTCTTTCATCAGTATTTTTGTATAAACAATGGAGTGCCGGGGTAACTATATGGGTGAGTATCGACTGGATCGCCTTGGCGAACAAATTCGTGACGAAATATCCGCATTGATTCTTGGGGGGAAGATAAAGGACCCTCGTGTTTCAACTTTTTTAACTATTCATCGTGTTGAAGTGTCTGGTGATCTTGGCCATGCTAAAGTATATATTTCCAGTTTTCTCAGTCCTGCTGACACCAAGAAAGGGGTGAAAGGACTTGATAGCGCCGCAGGTTTTATTCAAACTATATTGAGCAAAAAACTTCGACTCAGGCAATTTCCGCATCTTCATTTTATCTTCGATGAAAGTATAAAGGAAGGTTTCGATATGGTGCGTAAGATTTCTGAACTCGATATCAAACCGGAGACAGAGCCAGAAGATTCTGATGAATGAATATACAGAAGGAATTGTTCTGCTTGCCAAGCAAAGCGGCATTACCAGTTTTTCTGCGCTATGGCAGGTAAAAAATGCCCTGTCTTTAAAGAAAATCGGACACACCGGAACTCTCGATACCTTTGCAGATGGATTATTGGTGGTTTTAATCGGTAAATACACCAAGCTTGCATCGTATTTCACTGGTTGTGAAAAAGAATACGTTGCGGAAATCCAATTCGGCCAGGAAACAGACACGCTTGATCCCGACGGAACCGTTGTCCGGAAAACACCCCTTCCCGTGCATAAAGAACTCGGCAGTGTGTTACCCTCGTTTATCGGGTCTATCTCTCAAATACCACCCGTGTATTCCGCCCTGCATATTGACGGCCAAAGAGCTTCCAGACGGGTCAGAAACGGTGAAAATCTCGATATGCCGGGCAGGACTGTCCATATTTCGGAATTGGAGTTATTGGAAAGCCTTGCTGCAGACGGTGTGACCTGTTCAGATGAATCTCCCGTACATCGCTGTCATATACGGGTTCGTTGTTCAGCCGGTACGTATATTCGTTCTCTTTCCCGTGATATTGCACAAGCGTGCGGAAGCTCCGCTCATTTACGCTCTTTACGGCGAACACGCTCCGGTCCTTTCTTTCTCGATAAAGCCGCAGGTTGTTCCCTTTTACCGGTTTTTGCCTCCGAACGGTCTTTTGTCTACGGTGTTGGACCCAGGCCACCTCAAGCAAGTGAAGCAGAAATCCGGAATTCAATTCAGCTTTTTACTCCACAGATGGCGGTTTCCGTTAATCTTTCTGTTGTGTATCTTCTTCGAGAGCATCTTGAGCGCTTTACGAAGGGTCAGCTACTGCAGTCTTCCTGGTTTTCAGGGTACAGTCATGATGGCCATGACGGTCATGCTGCTGTTTTTTGCGAGACTGATTTTGTCGGCATGATAGACCGGACTGACGGCAATCTCTCATATGTGTTTGTGTCAGGATCATCATAATGAAAATAATCAGGTGGGATGAACTTGATTCTACTGACTCGCTTTTCCTTTTAAAGTCTCTTTGTCATGAAGCGAAGGGTACTGCCCTTACTATTGGTGGCTTTGATGGACCCCATCGGGGTCACTTGTCCCTGTTTACCTCGGTTTTTCAGCAAGCTCATGAGCATGCTCTGGTACCGGGTATCGTTACCTTTGTACGGTCTCCCGGTTCTGTCAAAAAAGGCCCACAATACCCCGGTGATGTTTCGACTTTGACTTTGCGCTTGGGCAAGTTTGAGGAATTGGGGTTTCGATTTTGTCTGCTGATTGACTTTTCTTCGGATTTTGGTAAAATGTCCGGAGGTGTATTCTTTGAAATTCTTGTAAAAACTGTTCATATGCGGTACCTGGCCGTTGGCCCGGATTTCCGTTGTGGACATCGCCTGGATACGGGTCCTTCCGAAATTGCGGATTTGGCCCGCAGGGACGGTTTCCGTTTCGATTCCATCAGGCAGGTTGAACTGGATGGCGTACGAATAAGTTCAAGCGCTATCAGAAAGGCTGTTCAATCTGCTGACTTCGCCCTTGCGGAACGTCTTCTCGGATATCCATTTTTACTGGATATTACAACCTCTCACTGGATACTCTCTGTTGGGGGTATTGAAGCACCGGTAGAAGATTTTACGCAAATACTTCCCCCTGCGGGCAGGTATGCGGCCGATCTTGTCAGCGATTCTGGTACTTTAGAAGTTGTTATGCATATAGCTTCGCGTACGGTATCGCTGGGACTGGCAGGAAAAGGAAGTTTTCCCCCGCTGCGCAGTCTCCGTTCGGTTCAGTTCAGGTTATCATGATGATTTTGATAGATAAGGAGTAAGTATGGCACTTACAAAAGAAGCAACCACTGCGGTGGTATCCAAATTTGGTGCAAACGAGAAAGACACTGGCAACACAAAGGTCCAGATTGCACTTTTGACCGAGCGTATCCAGCAGCTCACCGAGCATTGCAAGATTTTCAAGAAGGACAAGGGTAGCAATCGCGGTCTCCTCATATTGGTAGGACAGCGCCGTCGCCTGCTCAAGTACCTACAGAGAAGAGATCTTGAATCATACCGGAGCTTGATCAAGGAACTTGGCCTCCGCAAGTAAGGTGGAAGTTACCTGTCCTGACAGGGCAGGTAACTTTTTTTATTTTTCCACAAGTATACAAAGGTTGATTTATGGTTAATAAGGTATCATATCGCATTGGAGACGAAGATCTGATCCTGGAAACAGGGCGTCTCGCCAAACAGGCAAATGGTTCAATTTATGCACAATATGCCGGCTCTGCCGTCATTGCAACAGTGTGTTCTTCTTCATCGAGCCAGGAAGGTCTCGATTATGTTCCGCTAACAGTTGATTATAACGAAAAGTACTATGCCGCAGGAAAAATCCCCGGCGGTTTCATCAAGAGGGAAGGTCGCCCGAAAGATAAGGAAGTTCTTGTATCACGTCTGATCGATCGTCCCATGCGTCCCTTATTCGACAAGGCCTTCGGTCGTGAAATACAGATTATTCCTACCTGTGTATCATCCGATATGACGAATCCTCCCGATATCCTGGCCGTCATCGCCAGTTCGGCTGCTGTCGTTATCTCGGATATACCGTTCAACGGACCCGTAGCAGCTGCGCGAATAGCTTACATTGATGATCAATATGTCATAAATCCCACGTTTGAACAAATAGAAAAAGCCGACATGGAAATTGTTGTTGCTGGTACAGCAGACGGCATTACCATGGTTGAAGGTGGAGCCCACGAGGTCTCCGAGGAGATAATGCTCGGAGCCCTAGATAAGGCAAAAGAATTTATCAAGAGCATGTGCAAGCTCCAGGAAGATTTACGCGCACTGTGCGGTAAGGAAAAACTGCCGCTGAACCCCGTAAAAGTCGAGCTGTTACATCGGGATGAAATATATAAGGTGGCGTACCCCCGTCTGCAGGAAGCCTTGTTCGTTAAGGGTAAGTTTGAGCGCCGTGCAGCCTGTGACTTGGTAAAATCCGAATTGAAAGCCCAATACGCAGAACAACTTGCCGATGATACGCAGGCAAAATTATTTACAGCTTTGTTTGAGGAGCTCGAATACACCATTTTACGCACAACCATTCTTGACAAGGGTGTGCGTGTTGATGGTCGGGGTACCGAGGACATTCGTGACATCACCTGTGAAATTGGCGTGCTGACGCGTCCCCATGGTTCAGCAGTATTCACCCGTGGAGAAACACAGGCTCTAGCGGTAACCACGCTGGGTACTGTTTTTGATGAACAGGTATATGATGATATTGAGGGCGATCGACGCGAAAACTTTATTCTTCACTATAACTTCCCCCCATACTCGGTTGGCGAGGTTGGAAGAACAGGTACTGGACGTCGTGAAATTGGGCATGGCTATCTTGCAAGAAGATCTCTCGAACCGATGGTCCCTTCACGGGAAGCGTTTCCCTATACTGTTCGCGTAGTATCAGAAATACTTGAGTCAAACGGTTCTTCATCTATGGCCTCTGTATGTGGCGGAACTCTTTCCATGTTGCATGCAGGAGTTCCCATGAAGTCTCCTGTAGCCGGTATTGCCATGGGACTGATTACCGAAGGTGAACGCTTTGCTGTATTATCAGATATTCTGGGTGAAGAAGATCATCTGGGAGACATGGATTTCAAGGTTGCCGGTACAGAACGTGGTATAACCGGATTCCAGATGGATATTAAAATTGCCGGTGTTTCGACAGAAATTATGCAAAAGGCGCTTGAACAGGCAAAACGCGGACGTCTTCATATTTTGGGAATAATGAACAAAACCATTTCCAAGCCTTCAGCGCAAATATCACAGTATGCTCCCCGTATCGAAACAATGAAAATCGAAACAGACAAAATTGGCGCGCTCATTGGTCCCGGTGGAAAGAACATCAAGGCTTTGTGTGAACAATTCCAGGTAACTATCAACACCGAAAATGATGGTACCGTCACTATCTACGGCAAGAGCGCGAAAGCAACCCTTGCCGCCCGTGATGCTGTCAAGGGAATTGTTGAAGATCCCGAAGTTGGTCGTATCTATGAGGGTACAGTCAAGCGAATTATGGACTTTGGGGCCTTTGTGGAAATTCTTCCCGGAAAAGAAGGATTATGCCATATTTCCAAGCTCTCGCGAACACGGGTTGCCAATGTATCCGATGTAGTGAAAGAAGGACAGCGAATCCCGGTCAAATTGCTTGAAATTGACAAAATGGGACGTTTGAATCTTTCTTATGTAGATGCGCTTCCGGAAGACAATTCCTGATATGCACGTCAATCGTTGACAAGCATGTTGTGTATGAGAGCGGCCGTTCATTGAACGGTCGCTCTTTTTTTTTAAAGGTAGAATCAAACTTCCTGTCCTGACTCTCATTCTTTGTATTTTCATTACCCTGTTGAAGTGATATACTGTATCCATGACTCTATCAGTTAAAGTACATGCCTCGGATAAAGCAGTTCTCCCGGCATATCAATCAGCTGGAGCAGCCGGAGCTGATGTGTGTGCATGTATCGATTCACCTATAACAATTAAACCTGGACAGCGGGTTCTCGTTTCTACTGGATTAAAATTGGAAATACCTGAAGGCTATGAGGTCCAGGTTCGCCCACGTTCGGGGCTGGCATTAAAGTTCGGGATAACAGTGCTCAATTCACCGGGAACCATTGACAGCGATTACCGGGGAGAGATTGGTGTAGTATTGATCAATCACGGTCATGAAGATTTTATCGTGCTCAATGGTGACCGGATCGCCCAAATGGTTGTTGCTCCTGTGTTACGGGCTACTTTTATTCCCGATTCCTCTCTTTCTGATACTGAAAGAGGTTCTGGCGGTTATGGTTCTACCGGCAGGAAATAATGAAGAAAATCCTGTTTTATTACATATTCAGAGAAATGATTCTGTACTTCTTGTTGTGTTTCCTTTTTTTCTTTATCATTTTTTTTGTTAATCAGATTTTATATATGGCAGAGGATATTCTGTCGAAGAAAGCACCCTTGCGGGATGTGGCAAAACTGATGGTGTTTGCTCTGCCTTCAATAATCGCGACAAGTGCGCCATTTTCAGCTCTGGTTGGGACATTGATGGGTCTTGGAAGAATCGTGACTGACAGAGAGATTATCGCCATGAATTCTTTGGGTATTCCGACAGGTGTCATTTTTCTCCCGGTATTGTGTGCCGGTATATTGATATCAGCACTATCTTTTTATACCAACGATACGCTATTACCACTCGGAACAATTCATTATACGCGTTTATATCGTTCAATTTTGACCTCGACACCTGCATTGGAACTTGAGTCGAACAGCATTAAACGTAATCAAAACGCAGTCGTGATTACCGGGTCAATGACCAATGATGTTCTGGACAGTTTGCTGATTATCGAGAAAATGAATGACGGAAGTCGCAGGGTTGTCGCTGCCGAATCTTCTGTTATACAAAAATCGGATAATCCGAACATATTGATGACTCTTTCCATGCAGGAACCCCGGGTGATATCTTTTGATCGTAAGGACCGCTCCCGATATGATTCTATTGTGGCGCACAATTTGTCATATAATATTCTGCTCAAGAACATTATGCCATCTTACTCTGCAAACGTATCACCCCGGGAAATGAGTTCACGTGACGTTGCGCGAGAGTTAAGAAAAAAAAGAGAAGAGGGTGATAAAAGGGCGATTAATTTATACTTGATGGAACTAAACAAAAAGTTTTCAATTCCTTTTGGTGCATTCTTTTTCGTTATTCTTGCCTTTCCCCTTGCGCTTGGCTCAAAGAGCAATGGTCAGAGCACCGGTTTTATTTTTGGATTGATTATCGCCGTTGTGTATTGGGCCCTATTGATTGGTGGTCAAACGCTCAGTACCCGTCTGAACGCGAACGGTGCAATTATGATGTGGATTCCCAATATTGCGGTTTTGGGAATGAGTGGCATTTTGTTTATTTCAAGAAAACTTCAGTGAAACTGATACAGAGATATTTATTGAGCGAATTTCTACCGGTTCTCTTCGTGGCCTTGCTTTTTTTTGTTCTTCTTCTGCAGTTGGGAGATTTGTTTCAGAATTTATGGAAATATTTATCGAACGAGGTTTCTCTCAAGAGTATTCTTTTAGTGCTATTTTACTATTTACCTAAATGTATCGCCTTTGCCTTGCCCCTGGCTGTGTTATTTGCTTCATCCTACAC
>LVBK01000043.1 GCA_001604385.1 Spirochaetales bacterium Spiro_09
CCTGTCGCTCGATGCACGGCAGGGCGGGGAACACAGGCATTCCCTGTGTTCCCCGCCCCTGCCGGCGAGCGCTGCTTTTCGTTACTATTCGTCCAGCCAGAAACCCCATTCAAGGTTAGTGCCCAGGTAGCCAAGCACGGGTTTACCTGCGGTATTGAAATCGAGATTCACCTTCTTGAAGTTGAGGCTTCCACCCTGAGGAGGTGTTATTGCGGGCACGTTCAGGTATTCCCAATTCCCGGTAACGAAGCCGCTTGCATTCACGCCTTCAACGATGCTTCCGGGAGTTATTGCAGCCTTTGTATACGCCAGTTTGATCGCGTCACGTCCACCCGTCTCTGAACTATTATAGTAGGCAATATACGGGGTGATCGAACCTGCATCCTCGCGAACCTTGATTTGCGTCCAGTTTCCGACCGCGAAGGCGGCATCGACCGTCACTTGTTCAAGGGCCACGCTGTTGTAGGCCGGCAGGTAGAAATAAACCAGATCCGCATCAGTGGCATCATAGGCCGCAATATGGATACCATTCGAGGTATCGAGCGTCATTGACACGTAATTACCGATGTATTCCGGGAATACGACGGCAGAGTCCGTCCAGCCAACGGCGCCAGTCGGAGCAGAGGCATCAACCGTATTGGTCGAATAACGCAGCCGCAGCCGTCCCGCAGCCTCGTCATAATACACAACGATTACGCGGAAATCGTTAGTCACGCCGAAATCGAAATATTTCGACGCGGAAGAGGCAGCCGTTATGCGCCCGGTTGTATTCCGGTCACCCAAGTTGATCCGCTGCGCAAACGCGTCATTCGTCGATGATGTGCCACCGGTAAACAAGGCAGCTGTACCACCACCAGTAACCCCGGTACCTACCCGGAAGTTTCTAAAAATCAGATCTTTGTTCGTTGTATTATCATCGTAATACAGCATGTAGACCTTCGCATGGGTGGCTACCGAGTTACCCTTCACAACCATTCGCGGATACTGATACCGCCCGAGCAAGAGTCCGTTTCCAAAGGTTGTGTCTTCAAGGCTGATTGCATTGTTTCCCGCATCCTGGGCCCTGTTTCCTCCATATCCGGTATATTCAACGCCATCACCCCAGCCTTCGCCGTTTGCATAGAGCTCGGAATACCGATCGTAGATGAAATGATTTCTGGCTCCATCATAATTGTAGACAGACATGTGGAAATAGCGATTGGCATCATCCTTTGCCATTGCCATCTGATCCCATATCAAGCCCTTGATCAGATACTCGGTAGTAATCTCGGCTCCGGTACTGCCATTGAACTTGGCCCGCTGAGGCATTGCGTTTGTGGGGCGATATGTTCCCGCGCCGGTTGCAGGAAGCAGGCTGACTGCACTATTGGGGCCACCTGTCAGATTCACGTACCCGAAGACCGGATTATTACCTTCCATAATCATTTCAGGATAATACCCGTTTTTGACTCCAGTATCGAACATGCGGAAGAAACGCACCTGTCGGTCATCGGTAAAGATCAAGTTCTTTCTGATGAACTGGTCTGGTTCGCGATTATACTTGTTCACATTATCCGTACCTGCATACGAGCCGGCGGCATCATTCGAGTTGATGTTGTTCAAGCTCCGAATGCCATTCGTAAAGACTTCGACATAGCCGGAGTTGTTCATGTTGTTCGTTAAATTGAACGATGCATATCCGGTTGTGTCTACACCGGTGTAGGCAATAGCCAAGCCGGAGGTCGTTCCGACCGCAGGATCGGTTACCAGGGTGCTGTTCACCATGCGTACCGCGTTGGGGTTGAGGTTGTAACCGGATACGGTGATGAAGGTCGTATCGGTCCCGCGAATAATCGAGTACACACCATTTGAGGATCTGATATTGATATCCTTCAGTCCACCGGTCGTCCGCTTCGGAGTACTTATTGCGGTAATATACGGAACCACGTCCATGCGGTAGTTCGGTACGTTGTTCGTTTCAACGTCTCCGGTAGCGTTTTCTGTTTCGCTTGAGGCATTCGGTACCGTTCGGGTATCTTCAGCAACCATGCGCACAATCCGGTCAAGAGCTGCTACCCCGCCTATGCGGGCAGTGTCGATATCAAGCCGCCAGGTTACCAAATGTCCGCTCTGGTCAAGGGTATTGGAGGTAACGGTAAAGGCCCAGCCGTTCGTGGCCCATTGGTCGGTGCCGTTCCAGGGAGTCGCCCCGCCGACATATTCAGCCACATTCGTATACGTCTTTCCGCCAAAAACCTTCGTAGTCGCTACTCCGGGGAACGTAAAGCTTCTTGTCGTCGCCTCGTCACCGAAATAGAGATACAGGTATTCCATTCGCTTGTCGTCATACGCGGAACCACGAATACTTATCTTCCCGGACACCTTCGGGTCACGGTCGAACAAACCGTTCGGTTGATCGAACGGCGTTGCGGGCAAATCGCCCTCAAGCTCGATATGGCCGTTCGTCTTCAAGTTACCATACAAGGAATTATCCGTGGCGCTGTTCCAGTAGAACCGGTCCACCACCGTTACCGGGGCAATCTCGTCGATAACGTCTACGTTCATCGGTACCGTCAACACCGCAGACAGACTGTCCGTTCCCGGCGTAGTCAATTCCGTCGAATCCCAAATGGTAAACACAAAACTGCGCGCACCGTCTGTCAACGCTTCTAGCTGGGCAAGAGTAACCTGTATCTCGGTAATGCCGCTCACTTCGTCAGGACGCAAATTACCATTCACCAGGGGATGCACCGTTGATGCGGTTGACGTTTCGGTCAGGGCATACTGCAACGCACCGTTACCGCCGACCACATCGATATTAGCAGTGGTCAAACCCTTTGCGATAAAGGCACTCGATAGCACCGTCGCGCTCGATTGACGCTTTCCCCCTCCGTCAAGGGCACTGTACGGGGGAAGAATCTCCTGGGAGCCGCTCACCGAGTCGTTCCCGTCCAGGTCCGTACCCAGCGTAATGGCGGCAAGAAGCGGAGGATTATTGCGGACAGTAGTAGAGATCATCGCCGATTCCCGGTTGCCTGCCTTGTCCCAGGCAACCATATGCAATTCAATGGGTCCGTCCGGGATATTCCGCGAATCAATGGAGGCTGTCCAGTCGTAGGTTGATCCAGTACGCTCAACGGACTCGACCATGAAGTCGCCATCATCATTCGTAATCGACACGATAGTGTCTCCCGACCATATCGGGTTTTCAACCGTCAGGTTATCTACGACGAGCGCATAGGCAATCCACGCTTCCGTAATTGCGACATCAACCTCATCGGCCCAGGTAATGGTACCGGACGGGTAGTCTACGGTTTCAATTAACCGGTCAAGACCGCCAATCTTCACAAGACCGCCGCGTCGGACATTGAGATTGTTCTCGATGGATACATGACTCAGGCTATACGCATCCGGTCGGCTAACGCCGCTCGTCAGCGCGAGCCGCGGCAAGCCGTCAACCTCGACGAGCTGATTCAAATTGGTCCGGTTGGCGCCGCCGATACGGCTTTCCATGGGGTTATACACGCGGTTGTCCGCGCTTGCATAACCGTTCGCGTCGGCTCGCCTGATAAAGTAGTAGGCAACCCGTTCGAATCCGCTATCGCCATCGACAACGCTCGAAGAAAGCGTATACAGGTTGTTGCTCTGCCGTATGGGTAGATCCCCGGTGTACGCACCGAGAACCGGGTTTTGATTGTCATACTTCAAATTGACGGTAACGGAGCTGATAAGGTTCTGGGCGCTTCGGTCTGTCGCCGTTATCGTGAAGCTGATATTACCGGCCGCGTTTGCCGGCGTATTCACGGGAATGGCCAGCGTATAGTTATCTCCATCCGGAACAAACCAGCTGGTTTTATCGGCGTCACCAAGTCTGCCGGTAATACCGCCCGAGATTACAATATCTTCAATTCCGCTTTCATCCTCCACCGAACCGGTAAATACCCAGTTGCCGCTCAAATACATGTCGGCAAGATAGGGGCGTACGGTCGCGCCCTGTTCCAGGGAAAGAGGCTGCGATGAGCCGATTTGCGGAACGTCACGGTCGACATCGATGATGTAGGCCGAAGACCAGTTGCCGTCAAGGCCGTTGATGTCGCGGGACCTGACGCGGAAACGGATGGTATTGATGGTACCCGAGACAAGCGGATTGAATTCGCCCGACTCATTGATGCTCTTGTTCCAGCTGAGAGTACCATTGACCTGTTGTCCGTTACCGCCATTATACCAGTCAGTAGCGCCGGCAATATCGCCCGCATCAAAAAACCCGTCGTTGTTCACATCAATCTGCATCCATACGGAGGCAACGCCGTCATCATCCTCTGAGGTTCCGAAGATACGGATGATACCGCCCATGGTCGTGCGCACGTTCGCGGGATCGGGATATATTACCGTCACCTTGGGCTTGTCGCCCGAAGGATCGACGACCAGCTCGTAAGTCGAATATTCGCTGACAAACACGTTGCCCGCATTGTCTTCTATTCGCATGACTATCGGGACAATCCAAAGGCCGCTATCCTCGAACGTTTCGGTTCCATAGGTTGCCGACGCGAAATTGTTGATGGTATTTGCTCCGGTAAAATTGATTTGCCAGGCAAGGGTTCCATCGGAAACAGGGAGCCATCCTGTGGATGCAGGATCACGGTCCGCAGCCTTTCCGACCTTGTAACTGACCGACTTCAGACCCGAACCGAGGCCATCATCCGCAAGACCCTTCACCTCGATATTTCCATTTACGGTTGAGCCGAACACCGGTGACTGGTGCGTCAGCGACGGCGCAGTATTGTCGATCAGAATGGTCCGGTTCGCGTTCGACTTGAGTCCGGAGTTGTCCTCTACCTCGACGACAAGTACCGTGTACCCGTCCGCCGTGGCGGACACATCAATGGTACCGGTCACATACACCATCTGGGCGACAATGCCGGTATCAAGGGCTGTGCCGCTTCTCGTCGCAGTAAATTCTGTTCCAATGTCGCTATTCACCGCGCCGAAAGTAGTGTAGTTGGTCGTCCCCGCGTTAACTATTCGATATCGACCGCCAGTCACAATTTGATCAGCGTTGATTTCAGGTGCATTGGTAAAGGTTCCCGTTGCAGTAAACGGACTGCCCGTAACACCTGTTATCGATACGGTAACAGAGGCAAGGCCGTTTGCGTCAGTTGCAAGAACACCGACAGCGAATTCGGACCTCGCTCCCCCAAAGGCAGCGTTGTTGACCAAGGCGATAGTTGAAGCGTCCGCAGCAAAGGTGAACGGGGCAGCAATATCGGCAAATATGGTAGAACCGATTGCAGGAGTTACCGTGTCAACACGGAAGTCAACATATTGGGCATCGGTGGTTGCAAGTCCAAACTGCAATTTGGGTCTGTCGAGCACAGATGCTTCGTTGCTGGAGAATGTTTTACCTGCTGCATCCGTTACGCGGAAGTAGAACCGCTTGCTGCCGTCTCCGGCCGAGGCGGTATACTCCCAGGAACCATTTGAATAGGTTGCCGCCGTCCAGTTCGTTCCATCTTCAGAAATAAGTACAGATGCCGGAACGCCATCATCATCAGAGGCTGTACCCAGGACCAGACTGGTCATTTTCAGGGTTGTCGTTCCATTGATGTTGACATTCGCAAGCCGAAGAACCGGGCGATCCGAGTCCTGATCAATAGTGTACGTATTCGTATCGACGGCAGTGTTGCCTGCAGCGTCGGTTGCAGTAGCCCGGAGGGTAAACGGTGTCCGGTATGACGCAGTTTGATATGCTGTCGTATCAAGGTTTGCGATGCTCCAGTTGTAGGCAGCCGAACCGGTGAAGGTTTGAATTTCTTCCCAGCTCAGGTCAGAACGCTGCACGTCAACACGAACCTGTGACAGGATCTGCGTATCATTTCCGGAGCCGCTGATGGTTACCAGCCTGTTAATAGTGGAAAGATCCAGCGGACTTGCGATTGACACCGTCGGATTTGTCTTGTCGACAAGAATCGTAAAGCTGGTTGTGACTATCTTACCAACCGCGTCGGTTGCCCGCACGTTCACCGTATATTGCAGACCATTTGTCAGCGCATTCAGCGTTGCCGCAGGTATTGTCGCACTCCAGGTTCCAGTCTGCGCGGTACCGCCGGAAAGACTGGCAGTAGCGTCAGGGCTTGCGAAATTGGTCGAACCGATTTTCACCAGGACGCTTGAAACACCGCTTCCGCCGACATCGCTCGCGCTCATGAGTACGGTAAGGTCAGAAAGACCATTTACCAGCTGCTGGCTTACGGGTGACGTAATGGTCAGTTCAGGCGCCGTCAAATCGACCGGGATTGATACGGGAGCCAGGTTGCCGACAAGTCCGGCTGCATCGGTAGCCCGAAGATAGAGCGAATTTGTACCGTCCGTTACGGGTACCGAGCCCGTCCAGCTCGTCGTACCCGACAATGCGTTCCACACGCTGTTATCAAGGGAGTATTCTACCAGGAGCACACCGCTTCCGCCATCTGTTGCCGTACCGGCAACAGTCAGGGAGGCTGTACCCTTCCAGTCAGCGAAGGTAGTGCTGTTTCCGCCATTGACCGTTACCAGCGAGACAGCTGGCGCCAGGCGGTCAACAATGACCGTTCGGGTGTCTGTTATTGCAGAACGGCCTGCCGCGTCAAGTGCATTTAAAGTTATGGTGTAGGTACCGTCCGAACCCAATACGACCGGAACGGTATAGACCTTCATTTGGTCGGTATCGATAGTTGTTGATATTGTTCCTATAGATGCAGCTCCGGGTGCACTCAACGTAACAGAGAGGGGGCTTGCTCCCAGAAGGCGGGAATCCGTTACTGTAACCTGGAGATCAAAAGCAGCACTCCGATATACGGTTCCCGTATACCCAGAAACCGCTATTGCGGGATTCTCCGTGTCTTTAACAAAGGTCTGGCTTGCTTCCGCGCCGATATTACCGGCCCGGTCAACTGTCCATACAGAGATTGTATGAACACCCTGAGACAGTGCTCCAGGCACAGTTATGGTTCCAAACCAGTTATCCGTTCCCGTCAGGGTTCCCGTTGCCGCGTCTCCGGCCGTGCCGTTTATACGGTAATAAGCTGTCTGTACGCCGCTTCCGCCATCAGTTGCCGTACCGGCAATGGCAAGACTGGTTGTCACATATGAAGCAGGAACCGAGGTGAAAACCGGGGTATCAGGATCAGTGGTGTCCATAAGAACGGTGCGATTCACGCTCGTCGTTCTGCCGGCAACATCGGTTGCGGTAAACACGAGGGCAAAGGTTCCCTCGCTCGTCGTCGGCAGCGTCCACGTCCATGAACCGAAGGGTCCGGTCACGTCAACCGGGGCCGCTCCATTGACCGACACCCGCACAGAGGCAAGCGCGTTCGAGTCGCTCGCCGCTCCGCCAAAGGAGACCGCCGTGTTGCGGTTCACCAGGGCGGTTGTCAAGCCGGATACTGTTTCGCTCAACAGAGGATTCTCGGTGTCATACTGGAAGGAGACGGTCGCCGTCGTTGCCGCGTTGATGCCGTCGCTTGCGCGTACCCAGAAGCTCTTCGCTCCCTGTCCGCCCGTCGAGAAGTTCACGCCCGTTACGTTCCACGAGGCCGCACGGGTTATATCCAGCCACGCGCCATCAGTGCCGTCGGTCGAATCAAGGCTGTACTG
>LVBK01000007.1 GCA_001604385.1 Spirochaetales bacterium Spiro_09
TAATTAGGTCGAGGCAGAAAGCCCAACGCGGGAGAACGGGGGCCTCACAGGGGCGTTTGATTATGGAAAAATCTTAATGAAATAAAGATGAAAATATGCTTTAATCCCCGCAAAGGGGTTTATTGACATGAAAGAGTTACGCTTGCAGCACGTTAAGGCATTCTTGGTATTCAGCGGATTATTCAATATAGTCTTTGCGTTTCCGTTAATTATTCCGGGTTTGGCAGAAATCTATTTAAAATTCATGACCGCCTTGAACGCCGGTCTCGGTTTTACCAGTCCTGACTATGCTTATACGGTCAACCCGACGCACTTAATGCTGATAAACACAGCCGGAATAGACTTGGTATTGATAGGATCAATTGTCCTTTACGCTTCCATGAAACCGATAGAGAGAAAAGGGCTTTTGTTGTTGAACTCAGTCGGCCGCACCCTTTTTCTCATCGTGATAATTTACAATATTCTGGCGAATGATTTGATCGCATTGTTCCTGATTTTCGGACTTATCGATCTATTCATAAGCATTGTCTTCGTGATTATTTTCATACGGCTAACTAAATACGATCGCACACCCGCATCAACTTGATCTCATAGGTCAGTCCCTCCACTTCACGAATTCATCAATATTCTTACGGTACCTGAACGTGGAGTCGTCCGCGGAATAACCCAGGGTGAGAGCGGCAACCAATTGGTTGTCCTGCCCACCCCAGGCGCACAATTCATCATAGGCGATGAATACATCGCAAATCCACAGTGAACCTATTCCCAGCGCGGTAGCCGCCAATGCCATGTTTTCGATCGCGGCCCCCACGGACTGGACGTCAACCAATTCCTGGAATCTCTGTTCAATAGATTGTTCTTTCCAAGGTCTATCCCCATATTTATTGAAAACCAAAACCGAAACAGGGGCATCGTTCATTATATTAACCGAGTTCATCGCCCACTTTTTCCATTCCTCGTCCTCTTCCGCCTCCACGCCCTTTTTCAGTATTTCGACCATTTCCTTTTTGCCATTGCCCCGCACCACTACGAACCTCCAGGGCTGTCTGTTCTTCCCGGATGGCGCTTCAATTCCCGCGGCGAGAATCTTCAGTAAATCCTCATGCGGAATGGCCTTGGTCTGAAATTTCCTAACGCTTCTTCGCTTTCGAATCGCTTCGTCGGTATTCATGTTCCATCCTTTTCTCTGCAGCTTATTTTACTTCCAGAACCAGAAAAGGAACACGATTTTTTTCGTAGGTGACACACAATGTATATGTTACCATTAAGGCAAAAGGAGCGTGATATGAATAATTCTGAGAAAATAACCGAATGCGTATTGAATTATGTAGACGGCTGGTATGAGGGTGACGGGGAAAAAATGGACGCGGCATTATCCAAGTATCTTGCCAAGCGAAGAGTCGTGTCGGCGGATGAAATCTGGAATGTCGACAAAGAATGGATGATAAACGCCACTAAGGAAGGAAAGGGAAAAATCAAAAACAGGGAATATGCAGTGAAGGAAATCCAGATACTGGACAATACCGATAAAATCGCTACTGTAAAACTAATCTCGAACGATTTTACCGACTACCTCCATCTAGTCAATATCAATAATACCTGGGAAATCGTGAACGCGTTATGGGAGTATAGATAGAAAGTTTTAATCTCCAGGTCGAGACAGAGCGAATCGCGATCAATGCGGTGGCGTACCAGACTTTCAAGATGCTCGCGGAAAACGAAAAAAAAGGGATTTTCGGTAGAGCCGGTAAGCGATTACTGTCACGTGCACCGTATCTTTCGCGACTCAATAATAATCGCATAGGGAAACCGGACCTCGAACGAACTGGAGAAGCTTATAGCGTGAAGGCGTTTTCGGAAGCGGACTCCGCTGGTTGCTCTACTCCGTGATACCTGCCGGGTTCATTGCCTTCTTGCCGCTCAAAGTGTACGCGGCCCTCTCCTATACCATGTTTCACGTTGGCCTTAAGCGGTATGAGTCGGGGAACAGGATGGGCATGAGGATATAAGGGGCATGACTCATGATTCTCGCCGCTTCACAGCCTACTCACGCGTGAGAAGGCCGTACCGCGTGGGGCGGCGGTATTTATTCCCGTGAACCTCGCGCTCCCGATACCGACGCAATTCGTCTAGGTCGAACGTGGCGAGATAGATGCCCTCTTCCTCGCCGGCCTCGATTATGAGGGTATCGCGGGAACCGTGTTCGCCCGGCTTGTAGGCGATACCGTCGAAGGCGGTTGAGTGACCGTTACAGTCGGGCTGACCCTTGGGGTAGTTTACGGTTGCGATGCCTGCCATATTCTCGAAAGCCCGACCGCGCAGCTGCGAAAGCCGGTTTATCTCCATGGGGCAGGCGTTCGGCACGATGATGATCTCCGCGCCCTTGAGCATGAGTATTCTCGCGCTTTCGGGGAATTCCCTGTCGTAGCAAATCATGGCGCCCAAATGAACCGCGCCCACGGCGGTATCAAGCTCGCCGACAAAAAAATCATCGCCCGGCGTAAGGTTTTTCTCCGCGTCGAACACGCAGGTATGCACCTTCGCATACGTGAATACCTCGTTTCCGAAACGGTCGAACACGGTTACGGTGTTCCTGGGCAAAGGGTCGTACTTCTCGAGATAGGTTACCGCGATAGCCATGTCCAATCGTTTGGCCAGGCTGGCAAAGGCCGTTACGAACCCGTCATCCTTACCGATCGCTTTTGCCTTAAGCTCGTCAACGGATTCCGGAAACGCATACCCAATGCTCCACATTTCCGGGAACACGGCTATGTCAGCACCCATACTTTTGGCTTTCTCGCAGGCTTCCGCCCCGATACGGAGATTTTCATCCAGATCGCTACCGGGAAATAATTGAAGCAGCGCAACGCGAAATTTACTCATGTGTCCATTATAACACCATTTATTGGTTTTTTTTCCCCGTCCGCACTATCATTATTCATATGTCAACATTGATTGTAACCGACAACGAATTCGCGACTGTTCGCTACTATACCGAGTCGGGAATACTCCACCACGAGTGGAAAAAATACTGTCACGGCAAGGTATTCCGGGACATCATGCTTGCCTCAACGCGCTGTTTAAAGGAAAACAAGGGCACTAAATGGCTTTCGGTCATGTTCAGCGAATACCGCGCGGCAGGCATCAACGCCCAAGCCTTTGATACCGTGCCCGAAGCTATGGCCTGGCTCGAGACGCAGTAAGAGGGGTTACTTTCACACCATCTTTTATTGTAATTAAGCCCTTCCCCTTTCCGCGATATTCTTCTCCCAATTAATGAAACACGATGATACGTACCGGGGACCGGCGATCTGGCAAGTGCTCCCCCTCCCCATTTTTTTTATACCCCGATATTTCCGCAAACAATAACTACAGCAGGGTAACTTCGATAATTGTTGCTTCCATCGGCCGGCCGCAGCAGAGCGGCATCGCTTTGGTTTTACCGCAAATAGTGCAATAAAATTCAACGCCGTCCCAATCCATACTTTTACCGCAGCATACCGGCGGCTCAAGCATTTTCTTGCAGGTCGAACACAGCAGGCGCATTTCTTTGTTTTTCAATCCCATACCCGCAGTCTACCATAGCGGAAAAGCAAAGGAGAATACCCCGAAAACCCGACCGGATTCTCGGGGTATCCATACGGGATGGAACGGTGTTGCTAATGTCAGCGGTTTCTGATTACCGCCTGTGCGGCCGCAAGTCGGGCTATCGGTACGCGGAAAGGCGAGCAGGACACATAATTCAAGCCGGTTCGATAGCAAAAATCGATGGTCGCAGGGTCCCCACCTTGTTCACCGCAAATACCGACCTTGAAATCCCCCTTGACGCTCCGCGCCTTGGTCGTTGCAAAATCCATGAGCATTCCCACCCCGGCCTCGTCAACCGATTTGAACGGATCGGTAGCGAGAACCTCTTTCTCGAGATATGCGGGCAAAAAGGAAGGCGAGTCGTCGCGGCTAAAACCGAAGGTCATTTGGGTCAGGTCGTTGGTGCCAAAGCTGAAAAAATCAGCGCGCTCGGCAATGGATTGAGCCAGGAGAGCGGCACGGGGAACTTCAATCATTGTGCCAATCTGGATGTCCAGTTGCACCTGTTCCGAAGCGAGAACCTTATTGACGATGGCCTCCGCGCGGGGACGAAGCAATCGCAGCTCCTGCTCATCGCAAACGATGGGGATCATGATTTCCGGTTTCACCGGGTGTCCGTTCTTGACGCAATCAACGGCAGCGAGCGCGATGGCCTCAACCTGCATATCGTAAATCTCGGGATAGGTTACCGCCAGGCGGCATCCCCGGTGACCCAGCATCGGATTGGATTCATGCAACCGGTCGATTTTTGGCTTCAGAGAATCCGGCTTGACTCCGAGATGCGCTGCAAGCAATGCAATTTCTGCATCGGTATTCGGGACAAACTCGTGGAGCGGCGGATCCAGCAAACGGATGGTTACGCTCCTGCCTTCCATGGCCCTGAAAATTTCCGAAAAATCCTTTCTTTGAAGGGGAAGAATTTTCTGCAAAGCGGCCTTTCGGTCATCGGCAGTATCAGAGACAATCATTGCACGAAAGTGAATCAGTTTTTCCTTGTCGAAAAACATATGTTCCGTGCGACACAGACCGACGCCTTCAGCGCCAAAGTCGAATGCCCGCTTGGCATCTTCGCCCTGGTCCGCGTTCGCCCGAATATAAAAACCCTTGAGAGACCCTCGAACGGAAGCATGCCGGATCTCGTCACACCAGCGGAGGAAAACTTCCAGATCGGAACTGATTACGGGATTGACCAGAGGCAAACGGCCCTCATACACATGACCTGTTGTGCCGTCTATGGTAAGCCAGTCGCCCTCGCTAAAAACCTTTCCCGCGATGGCGACGGTTTTCCCCTGAACCTGAATACCCTTCGCGCCGGCCACACAGGGTGTTCCCATACCGCGCGCAACCACTGCCGCATGGCTGGTCATTCCGCCGGTTGAAGTCAGGATGCCTTCCGCAACGACCATGCCGCCAATGTCTTCCGGACTTGTGTCTTTGCGCACAAGGAGCACGGACTCTCCATTTTTCACCCAGGCTTCCGCCTCCGCTGCCGTAAAAACGATCCGCCCGGTGGCAGCTCCCGGAGACGCGTTGAGGCCCTCCGTCATGGACGCTGCGGCCTTGAGAGAAGAAGGGTCAACCATGGGATGAAGAAGCTGATCCAGATGATCGGGACTGACGCGAAGCACCGCGGTATCCTTGTCGATCAAACCTTCTTCGACCATATCAACGGCGCATTTTACCGCCGCTGCTCCCGCCCTTTTTCCGCTCCGCGTCTGCAGTATGTACAAGGTTCCCTGCTGAACGGTAAATTCCATGTCCTGCATATCCCGAAAATGTTTTTCCAGACGATCCTTGATCGCTACCAGCTGATCGTACACCGTTCGGTTCCGAACGGCCAGGGTTGCAATTTCCTCGGGCGTACGGATCCCGGCAACCACGTCCTCGCCCTGGGCGTTCATCAAGTATTCACCGTAGAATTCATTGATGCCGGTAGAGGGGTCTCGGGAGAAACAGACCCCGGTTCCCGAATCATCGCCGAAATTGCCGAAAACCATCGACTGGACATTGATAGCGGTTCCCTTCAGGCCCTTGATGTTGCTCAACTCGCGGTACTTGATTGCCCGTTCGTTCATCCAGGAACCGAACACTGCCCGTATGGCTCCCCACAACTGGTCAAGCGGATCCTGGGGAAAATCCTGCCCGCACTGTTTTTTTACCACTTTCTTGTACGCATCAACAAGGAGCGAAAGGTCGCCGGCATCAAGTCCGGTATCCAGCTCCACTTTTTTTTTCGCCTTCGCGGCTTGCAGCAATTCCTCGAATTCATCGTGGTCAACGCCCATCACCACATCACCGTACATCTGGATGAATCGGCGATACGCATCCCATGCAAAGCGTGGATTCCCTGTCCTGGTCGACAAACCGACAACGGCCTTATCATTCATGCCCAGATTGAGGATGGTATCCATCATGCCGGGCATGGAAACGGCAGCACCGGAGCGAACCGACACCAGAAGCGGATCATCCGGGTCACCGAGCTTCTTGCCCATCAATTTCTCAAGACGCCGAAGGTTTGACAGAACGTCCGCCTCAAGGCCTTCCGGGATTTGTTGCCGGTTTTCATAATACGAGGCACACACATCGGTGGAAATTGTAAATCCTGGGGGTACAGGAATGCCAAGATTCGTCATTTCCGCAAGGTTGGCGCCCTTGCCGCCCAGGGTCGCCTTCATCTTTGCATCACCCTCGGCGCTTCCGTCACCGAAAAAATACACACGCTTCTGCATTGTCATTACTTACTCCTCAATGGTAAAAATTATCTGACGCGCCTCCCCCGAATGCGGGATGGCGCTTTGTTGAATTTGTAATCCGGCAAGATACATACCAGTGCCGTTACTCCGTTCAGGGATTGCAGAACGAGCAGCTTTCCGGACCGGCGCTTTGTATGTCACTCCGTTCAACTTCCTTTTTGTAACCGCATTTCAGGCAGCCATATACCTGGGCTCTTGCAAGACCGGTCGGTAATTGGCAATTACGGCAGGGTAATCCTTTTTTGTACTCCATTACCCAATAGCCGGGTGTATCGCACTGTGGACAAAAAGAATGCATCTTTAAAAGCAAATTGATGGCCGCGAGCCTGATCATGTCCTGGCGTGACGGACAGGCGAACGAACGGAGATCGTTCTCGATATGGACCACCCCGTTGCGAGACTTCTCCAGGCAATGACTAATCGCGGTCTGCAGCTGTTTCTTCGTCCGTATATTTTTGATAAAGTCCGGGCTGTCCTTGCTGTCAGGTCTGACGATCATATGGTATCGGGGAAAACCAAACTCTTCCGCACAGCCCATTGCTTCCTCCAGGCTGCGAGCGGACTTTTCCAGTATGCGCGCAGGACCTTCAGCCATGCCGACAATTTCCAGATTATGAATGTCATCAAGAAAAACGAGCATCTCGATGTTCCAGGGCAGCACGCCGAAATGAGGATCGGTAACGAAGCTACCCTCGCTACCGATCCCCATTTTTGTACGCGCCAGTTCCATTCCTGTTCTAGCCTTTTTTCGAGCCGTTTCCAGCTGGCTGATTTTTCGCGGAATTTCCCCGGTAAAGGTGCCAAAGGTGTCTGTATCCACACCTTCAACCTGCACAATCTTGACACACAAAAAAGGTTCCAAAACGGGAGCAACGATCAGTTCCTTTTTGTGCTTGGTCAGAAAGGCAATATCTGAGGATCGGAAATAGAGATTAGCTGAATTGTTTCCAAACATCAGATGTTACCTCCCTTATTGCTCGATGACGAAGAAATACGGATGTTATTGCTAGTCTGACAGGACGCCGCGTACGCCACGAAGGGGAATTCGCACACGGATACTCATGTCATGACACCGGGATTTCCAGGGCCTCAAAAATATGCTTTGTGGTTTCCGAAATTTCCGACTGGCTTTCAATGTCGAACACCGGATGTACGGTTCGGTAATATGCCAGGAGTGATTTGGTCTGATCATGATAAATTTCAAGACGCTTTCTGATAGTTGTCTCGGTGTCGTCGGCTCGCTGAATCAAGGTACCGTTACACCGGTCGCACCGTTCCGCCCGTGAGGGCTTATTGTGCTCCAGATGGTACACCAGATTGCACGACGGGCACACGCGCCTGCCCGAAAGTCGGGAAATTATGAGCTCATCCTCCAGCGTAATATTGATTATCGCATTAACCGGGAACGAATGTTCCGCAAGCAGTTCATCCAGATGTTTTGCCTGGAACAGCGTACGGGGAAAACCATCCAGGATGAAACCGTTCCTGCAATCATTCTGAAGCACCCGCCCCATGATGATGTCGATGGTTATTTCATCGGGAACAAGCGCTCCCCGATCCATGTACGATTTTGCGATTTTACCCAAGGTCGTTTCGTTGGCAACGTTTTCCCGAAATATGCCACCGGTGGAAATATGGGGAATTTGAAAAGTGCCTGATAGCACAGCAGCCTGACTTCCTTTTCCCACACCAGGTGCCCCAAACATTATAAGTACCATACTGTCGCTCCTTTCTGCACAGTTCATAATTTTCCCGGCTTGACACTATTGCCGGCAGCTGCGCCAGGCCGGACACAAACGCGTTGTGCCGGTCTGACGCAAGAAGTGCTGCTAGATTTTCATTGGGATAAGGCTCATATACTCTTCAAGAGATCCATCGCGAAGCGCGCATTCAATTATCTTCTTGCCAAGGGGATCAATGTCCGCAGTCAGGAAATTGGACAGCTCCTTCTTGAAGAAGGCAGAGAGTATCCGGGCGCCGGCATCGTAACCGGCGTTTCCGACTTCTAGCTGAAGGTTCACTTCAAGTAGATCCTTCGGAAGAAATACACCGTCAACCTTTATGCTGGTAAGGGCAAAACCCAAAAGCGGACTTCGCGCGGCGGTCAATTGATCACCATGAAATTTCGCGCTTCCGCGTCTTGCAAGATATTCGCGTGCAATCCATTGCGGCATGAATCCTACCTTGTGGATTCCGATGTGCTGATTGGGAACCAGAATGTACCGGGTGTTCGGAAAATCCAGTACCTGCTTCAATAGCAGATTTGCCTGATCAACCATCTTTCCGGTAGCGAAGGGCCAGTATGAGCCGACGCCTTCGCTGCTCATGCCTTCGGTGTCGGTAATGCTGGGATTATCGTGTCCGCGCGGCGCGACCAGACGCCATAACCAGGCAAGGGCCGGCGGCAATATATGAAAGAGGCCGATTATACCGTAGGTTGGATGTTCAGCCGAACACGGCGGGGTACGCACGCCAAAGCTCCTGATGTCGATCTCGACCGGTTCATCGACAATATTCGGCACAAGCCGGCGCGGCATAATGACGCGCGGATTGGGGCACGGCTTCCCCGGGGCATCCATGATATGTTCCCAAATAAGACAGGTTGACCCGGGGAGCGTTTCATAATTGATGAAGATAAGCGGCTCATCCGGGTGAACGCACAAGGCCTCAAGATAGGGGTCCGTTCCGTAACTGGTAATGTGATTGGTTCTGAGGAACCATCCATTCTCGGCATCCTTCACGACAAGCTTTCCGCTACCATTTTGCAAGGACGGATGACACAGGGCCATATCGTCCGTAACCGGCTTCAATTCGCACGGCTCGATGAGATCCATGTAGAGCCTTTCTTTAGTCTTTGTGTTCTGGCTCAGAAGAATTCTTCCGTCCAATTCTCGATGGATCTTTTCGATCATCTCGCTTTTTCCGCCGCCGCTTGCGCCCTCATGCATGATCGTGATGACGTTATCATAGGGAGTGATTACCTTGACCGAAGAACCGTGAACGGTTACCCATCCTTCCTTTTCCCCAATGTCAAGCAACACGCCATATACGCCTTTCTTCGCGCTGGGTCCGGGATACAAATTGTATGCAAACATTTCGTACAGGTTATCCAGCCTGTTGTGCACGACCATCTGCTTTCCTTTGAAATGGGTGTGCCTGAAGATCGGTGCAAGATAGATAATCGCGCGGGGGGTGAAATTTTCGGGAATCTCGCTTGCGGGAATAAAACCCTGCAAATCGGCAAGACCGCCGGCAAAAAAGCCCGCGTTATCGGGAGCGACCAGGAGGGCAGGACAACCCATCTCCTTGATTCCCGCGGTAAACGGAAGCAGTAATAAATTCTGACCCTTCAGCCATTCGAAGGTCATTTCTCGAAGCGCAGAAAAATCCACACCAGTGACATCGGAGTAGCGCTGCTTGTCGGTTTCACCCGAATCCGCAACCAGCATACAGTTCGGATCGCGCCGTCTCATGTATGTGTCCTGATAGTTAATTACCGCGCCGTTTTTGCATCGTGCCACGGTGGCCTCGACGACCCGGCCCTTTCCCGGAACGTCATAGGCAACTTCAAACAGGTTACAGCCCTCGCCGCCCATCGCAAGTTCCAGGAGTTCCTTCCTGGTCTCGGGAATCTTTACGGACATTCCCTTCGCAAGAACCGACTTCAGTTCTCCGGGTAATACCATCTTCTTGATACTGTCGTTCATCTGTTTGCTCCTTCACTACCCCTGTAGCTTTGCAGGTTCTCGATAATCTGGCTGAAAGAATCTATCATCAGATTTGACTGATGTTTGCAGATTGCAAGATTTACTATCGCGTCTGCTTCTTTTTTGAATGCCCATTCGTCAAGTTTGAACGGTTTATACTCGAGCATGCAGTAGTTATAAAAACCAAGCACGAAAGAAAAAAAGAAGGCAAGGAAACCGGGCGAATCAAGCGTTTCGCGGTGATACTGATAATTTTTCTGGTGAATATCCAGCATCACGTGGGGAATGCGCCAACAGTCAACATACCCTTCGTCATTGAAGTAATAACTTAAAAGGGTCCGGACATTCTGATCTTCACCGGAGACCTTGTTGCAATAAAGCTCAATCAAAAAATAGAAATCTTTCGACTGCAACAGTTCATGGGTCGAGTTGCACAGGGCATCCCGGGAAAAAGTAACGGTAGAACAAACTTCCTTGCTCAACATCTTTGGTATCCTCCAATCGGATTCGTAATAATATTGCCCTTGCAGGTAAACAATCGCCTCATACTGTCGCAATCCACAATCGACCTGTGATTCTTTGCGACCGAAAACCGCACGGGGCAAAAAAAAATCCAGTATCAACCGGCATACACCGATAAATACTGGATTACTCTGAGACTGGTCTTCCGACCCTTCCCGTGGTCTTCCCCGAGAGGCAAGACCTCCCGGTTAAATTGTCATTTCAAAACTACTTGGATAGCCTCAGCTCCAAGTTTTCCTTCAAAGTCAGCACGATGATTTTTTCACCCGTGCGCGTACTGACATCGGAATGAACACTCTCGATGTCAACATGTATCACATCCTTGACAAGCGCGTCCAGATAGTCGAGAGCTCCCTCAAAAAGGGTTGTCCGGACTCTCTTTAACAACTCGACTCCCTGACTACTCTCTGCCAGCTTTTGTTCTGCCTGACTTAGAAAGCCCTTAAGACGAATTATTATCAAATCCTGGCAGATGGTAGTTTTAATCTGCTTCGGCCCGCGACCCATGTAGTTGATTTCAAAGGCACTCACAGCTTCACTTATTTTTGCTTCTGTCTGTCCCTTTGTCATCTTGTGTTCCCGCATGTCTTGTATGCCTTATACCAAGAAGAAAAAATTAAGTCAATTACCAACGCGGATTTTAATCAGGAATTAATGCAATAATTTACAAAACACCGTCAAAGATGCACACGTAAAAATCTGCGCCGACCAATATGTATAACGAGTTCATCGAAGCCTGATGTCCCGACATCAATTACCTGACCAGGATCGCTCACGCGGACATCCTGCACATACACCGCTCCTTCAATAACTAGCCGACGGCCTTCACTTAACGAGGCAGTCAGACCGCCCTCCTTGAGTACCCTGCAAATATCCATCGGAGAAGTAATTGTATAGACCGGCATTTCATCGGGCGTTTTGCGGCGGGAAAAAATACGTTCCCAGTTTTCACGGGCACAGATTGCTTCTTCCTGCCCGTGAAACCGTTCCACAATCCGCTGCGACAGTTCCAGTTTAATCCGCATGGGGTTTTCACCGGCAGCCATGCGCGAGGCGGTTTCCGCACACGAGTCGGCCGAGTCAAGCAGTACCAGCCGCTGGTAGGCCTCCATGCTTTCGTCGGCCATCGACATAAGCCGGGAAAACTGTTCAGATGCGTCAAGAATAACCGGAATATCATTTCCGAATGATTTTGACATTTTCCGACCGTCAAGGCCAGGCAGCAGGGGCATCAGGAGAGCACACTGGGGAGGCAGACCACGATCTTTTTGTACATCCCGTCCGGCAAGAATATTGAACTTCTGGTCGGTACCGCCAATCTCGATATCTGCCGAAACGGCCACCGAATCATACGCCTGTAAAGCCGGATACATCAATTCGTGAAGACCCACGCGGATTCCCTGTTCATGTCGAGTCCGGAATGTCTCATGTGAAAAGAGACCTGCAAGAGAAAACGACCCGGCGAGCTGCAAAATTTCTGCAAGCGTGAGAGAAGCATACCATTCGCTTTGACGACGGACTTCGGCACGCGAGCCGTCAACGATGCGAAAAATCTGGTCGGTGTAGTGCTGTGCATTGTGCGTTACCTGCTCCAGGGTGAGCGGTGGCCGCTGTGCATTCCGCCCGGTCGGGTCGCCGATCGACGCAGTGTAGTCCCCTAAAATCAATACCGCCTGATGACCCAGATCCTGAAACTGACGCAGTTTTCCGTAGACAACCATATGTCCCAGATGAATGGCGCGTGCTGTCGG
This sequence comes from Spirochaetales bacterium Spiro_09, assembly GCA_001604385.1. Classification (GTDB taxonomy): domain Bacteria; phylum Spirochaetota; class Spirochaetia; order Treponematales; family Treponemataceae; genus Teretinema. The sequence goes on from LVBK01000007.1 coordinate 12,322, forward strand.
ATCAATACCAAGCTTAACGCGAAGCGGGATACCCGTCGCGATACTGCGCTCGAGCTTTGCAAGCAGTTCATCACGGGGTATCACTTCTTCAATGCCGCGTTCCAATAAAGATAGTTGGCGTTCTGCCTCTTTCCGTATGTCCATTTATTCCTCCTTATGGACAATTACATAACGCGAAAGATACCTGAACGACTCCCGGTGGAAAGGAAAGACACAAGCCCTTTAAAAATACAAAAGGCCCGTTGTCGCCTTCCCCTCCGGGAAGTCGACAACGGGCCCTTCGCGACCAGTCCATGTCGCTAGTACCGTATGCCTCCGCAAAGGAGATACAACGAGTACAAGCGATAATACTGATTAACAGTCATGGATAGTTTCATAGCAAGTTCAAGGTAGCAGGAAAAAAATAAAAGCACAAGTAATACCTGTACAGAACAGGATAAATATTAGTAGTATCAGAAGCATGATGTATGTAATAACAACCTATTCCGGAAACAGCCTGAATGCGGCGCGATAAAAAATGACTACAAAATCGGGCTCTGACAAAAAAACAATCTCCACATCTATCGTCAAGCCAATCATATACCTGGTAATGCTTTTTCTTGGAATACTCGCAGCGCTTCCCGTGTATCTGGTATTAATCAATATTACCCGATCCACACCTGAAATAAACTCCGGTCTTTCTCTTCTTCCCTCAACACATCTTTTGGATAACTGGCGCATACTTAATTCAACCGGACTTTCCCTCTCGCGCGGTTTCTTGAACAGTTTTTTTATTGCGACTATGACCGCTTTATGCGCAACGTATTCGTCATCGATGGCTGCATACGGGGTGTATATGTATCACTTTAGGGGGAGGCAAATACTTTGGGGATTATTGCTTTTTGTCATGTTGATTCCTCCTTCAGTGGCATATATCGGTTTTTTTCAAGTTGTTTTTTCCATGGGTCTTCTCGACTCGTATATACCACTGATAATTCCAGCCCTTGCCTCTCCACTTGCTATCTTCTTCCTTAACCAATACCTGACATCCTTACCCATCCGAACCCTCGCAGATGTCGCTCGATTGGACGGAGCCGGAGAATTCTGGATATTCAATTCAATTGCACTTCCTGTCATGAAACCTGCGCTCGCCCCGCAAGCATTTTTTATGTTTATCGGAGCGTGGAATAATTTTATGTTACCGTACATGATTCTGAGCGATCGATCTCTTTTTACGGTACCGATGATGGCCGCGCTTTTACAGGCTGATATTCATCATGTGGAATTTGGCGGTATTTATCTAGGAATTGCGGTGTCGTTTCTCCCCGCGGTACTCGTATATATGTGTATGTCAAGATTTATAATCTCCGGACTAACTACGGGAAGTTTGAAGGAATAATAACTACATTGGTGAAAGCCGTACCTGATACTTTACCAAAAGATTCTTCCATTCAGGGCTGGAAAAAAGGGCATAGTCGTTGTTTCTGATGGCGAAATCCCCCAATCCTGTTTTGACTGATTGTGTCGGAGGGGCAGCATGCGAAAAACAATAATGCTTCCCCCTTCCAAGAAATTTGATCATCCGCTCATATCGGACAAGACGGCTTTCAATCGTTTCTTTCCCGATATCATAAGCGCCTATCAATGAATCGGAAGAACCGGGAACAAACCGTCTTGTCTTTCCAAAGAGAAAAACCGCAGGCAAGGCCAGGGGTATCTTATAGGTTAGACCCAGTTCACGATATACTGTTCGCAAGGCCGGAATAAGGAAGCAAAGTCCCCGGTGCGAATCCAGGTGACTTATCTTCAGTCCCTTCTTTTGAACGGCGTCGATTTGCGCGGAAAACTCGTTGAACGCCTCACGGGGCACAAGCCTTTTCCGTAGTTCCGATACATCACTGAGCATCTTCCCCTGTTCGTCGACAATGCTTGGTATTTTTGCCGGATCCAGAACAGGCCGGTCCCCATCAAGAATCAAATGCACACAGGCAGGTCACATACCAAAGGGCGAACTTGATCCTGTTGGTAAGAAAAGGGCCTCACGGATATCCGCAAGGCCCGGTCATGAATTATTGTTCGTCAGCCTCGATCAAAAAAGAGGAAAACACCCAGCCGGCGGGTTCGACAATCTGAATCCAGTGACCTGTCATACCTGCAAGCTCGACCGCTGCAGACAACCTGGCAACCGAGGTAACGGTCTGATCCCGCTGCAATTGGGCAACTACCGCACCGTCAGTTGTATCGGGGTAGTCCCGGACATTTACGTTATCATCGTTGACAGTGAATGAAGTCGACAGGGGTTCTGTTTCCAGCGCCGCTTTCGGCTCGAGTGCTGACAATGCTTCTTCGATACGTTGCTGATACTGTGAATTCGCCTCGAGGGCATTTTTCAGAAGTTCTTTTTTTACAACCTCGTTTTTTTCAGTGGAAGCAATGGCAAACAACTGCATCGCGCGGACATCGCTATTGTTTACCGAAATGTTCTCTTTTTTAACAAAGCGTTTTTCGACAGTGACATATCGAGTTCCTTCGATATATGCGCTGACAGGTACAAATCCGTTTGTTTCAGAATCGGAATGGACACCGACAATGGCATATTGCGGAAGAATGTCACTTGTTGCTCCGGTCGCGTCCGCCTTACTGTATAAAATGGTTTCAGCTGAAGAAACCAGACCGGTCACCGCATTACCGGCAACAAAAACGGTTTGAATCCAATAGTCTTTACCATCAACAGAAATTTTTGCGAACTCTCGTTCCTGTCCATCGCTTTTACGCACTGATTTTTTAACTACGTCCTGCCATTTAACCATATCACCAATCGATGCGGTTGTCTTGTAGACCATTGCATTGTCTTCTTCGATGAAAAGTGCCGCCTTGTGATACAGTACTACCGCTGTCTTTCCTGACGCTTTTTTTTCTGCAGCGGGAGCTGATTCGGACACAGAAACAGAAGAGTTCTGCTTGTTTCCACATCCGGCGAACAAGGCTGCGCATAACAGGATTCCTGCAACAGGATACCTTTTTTTCATGTTATTCTCCTCTTTGAAAATCAGTTTTTTTCAAAAATCAGTATACCACAGTTTTTTTTACCAGACGTTTTAATTCGGCCTGAAAAGGCAGATTAAAAGTACATACCTATCGACATATCATTACTGCTATCAAAATTGTTGAAACAATCATACCACTTTTCCCATCGGGATCTATGCCATACACCCCCTCTTCTTGATACACACTCTTTCAACAATATTGATAGCAGTGTATACATGATTGCCGAACGGGCCGTTTTCGGCATACAATCCCCTATGATCTTTCCCATTACAACCATCACCGAACTGACAGCCGTTTTGCTCGGCGGAGCGGGTTTACACAAAAAGGACGCTGAAACCGCTGCCGATATATTCAGACGGGCGACGCTCCGAAACGTCGGCCACCACGACATCTATTTCCTGCCCCAGCGCCTTGATTGGCTGACAGCAAAGGGAGTTAATCCGCACCCCCATATTGAACTCGAGTCGTCCCATGGAGCGACGGAAGTATGGAACGGTGACAAGGGATTGGGGGAAGTGTGCTGCGCCCATATCACGTCCCGTGCCATGGACCTTGCCCGCTCGAACGGTATCGGATTCGCGACTATCAGAAACTCAAACCACTTTCTTGCGGCCAGTCCCTATTGTGAAATTGGTGTGGAAAACGGATTTCTCATACTGGTGTTCTCGAATACCGATCCCTGCATGTCCTTTCCCGGCGGCGACAAGAATGTCATCGGCAACAATCCGATGGGCTTCGGTCTGCCGCGTACGGGAGGTGGCAAACTGATGCTCGACGTGTGCATGGCCTATTCCTCCCTGGGGAACCTGAGAACCTATGCGCGCGAGGGAAAACAAATACCCGGACACTGGGCCAAGGACAGCGAAGGCAACTGGACAACCGACCCCCAGGCAGCCCTTGACGGCAGCATCCAGCCGATGGCAGCCCACAAAGGTTTTGGCCTTGCCCTCCTGACGGAAACACTGACCGGTATCCTTTCCGGCGGTCATACGGGAAACCGTGTCGCGAAAGGGGGTGGCATTAACAGCCATAATCAATCGGTCATCGCCTTCGATCTGGGGGCCTTCGGCGGTCCCGACACCATATCGGGCCGCGTCGAGGACCTTACATCCCGCCTCAAGGCGGACGACGGCCGAATCCGCATACCCGGCGAACATTCGCATCATGAGGAGCAGCGGCTTGCCCGGGACGGCGTCGATTTGCATGAAAAGCTCATACACAGACTGCGCGAATGGCAGGAGACCCTGGGCGTCAGAAAGATCATTTAGCCGCTATCCACAGAGGCCGGAAGTGATGCTATACTGAAGGTCTATGCAGTATAGACCGTTCGGAAAAACAGGATTTTCGGTTTCTGCGCTCGGCCTGGGCGCAATGCGCCTTCCGGGCACCCCCTTTATGCCGGGCTCGGTGGATATGAAAAAGGCAATTACCCTGATCCGCCATGCGGTGGATTCCGGAATCAATTATATCGATACTGCCTATTTTTATCATTTGGGCGCGAGCGAGCGCGCAATCGGTCGAGCCCTGAAAGACGGCTTTCGGGATAAGGTACATCTGACCACAAAACTTCCCATGATACTGGTGCGGAAGCCGGACGATTTCGAGCGCTTTCTTGACGAACAGCTTGCGCGCTTGCAGGTTGAACGCATCGACACCTATCTTTTTCATGCCCTGAACGCGAAAAGCTTTCAAATGGTCAAGGACTTCGGCTTTATTGAACGCATGGAAAAGGCCCGTTCGGCAGGCAAAATCGGCAATATCGGGTTTTCTTTCCACGACACCTTGCCGGTATTCCGTGAAATTGTGGATTACTACCCCTGGGATGTCACGCAAATCCAGTACAATTATCTTGACACCGGCATTCAGGCGACGACAGTCGGCCTGGAATACGCCCATTCCAAAGGGATGGCTGTCGTCATCATGGAACCCTTAAAGGGAGGAACCCTGGTTACTCCACCCGCAGAGGCTCTGGCGATCATGAAAAAATCGGCAAAGCGGCGCACGCCCGTTGAATGGGCGCTCCAGTTCCTCTGGGACCGGAAGGAAGTGGCAACCGTTCTGAGCGGCATGGGTACAAGGCGGATGGTTGACGAAAACTGCGGGTATGCAGATACGTCGGGAGTTGGCTCACTCGACAGCGCGGACAGGGAAACCCTGACAGCTTTGGTCGACTGTTTCCGCCGGCAAATACTTGTTCCCTGTACAGCCTGCGGCTATTGTATGCCCTGCCCCTTCGGCGTAAATATTCCGGAGAACTTTGCAATCCTCAATTATTCAAATACAACACCCCGAAATCTTATAGACCACTATTTCCGGTTTACGTATTCCCGGCTTAAATACGGCCGGCTTGCCCGAAACGGGCAAACCGTAAATCGCGACAAGCCGAACGGGGCTTCAAGCCTGTGCCGCTCCTGCGGCCAATGCGCACCCAAATGCCCGCAGGGTATCGACATACCCGGTGATCTTTCGCGGGCGGTCGCCGTGATGGAGCGCGGAAAGCCTGCGTCAGAAACATTCGGACTGCGCTAAAGGACGCTAAAAACGGTATCTGACGCCGGGAAACAGGGGACAAAGCAGGCCACTCCGGAGACGGTCTTATTCCGCACTGGTAATTGAATCCACCCTGAAGCCGCGATCCCGTTTGTGAGCATTACCCACACGGCCTTCGGTTTTCTCGCCGGTTACGCGAACCTTCAGGCCTTCCCAGGCGGTAAACCCAGCGGAATACCCTTTCTCGTTAAAAAGAATTACTGACTCGCGCTTGCCGGTTTCAAGATAAAAAACGGCATATTCGCTCAAGGTGCCCGGGGCGACAAGACGCCGAACAAGGGTTCCTTCCAGAGCCTCGGTACGGTCAGAGATTTCCGGAGCTGTGGCCACTCCGGCTGGAGTCGGCTGTGCCGAGACACAGCCCGCCAGACAGCAGAGAAAGGCAAGGATATACATGAGCGTACGTAAACTAACCACCCTCGCCGTCCGTCGTACCGCATTGTGTGCATTCACTGAAATTACCTGCTTGAGCATCAAAATGCCGATTTCCGGACAAGGCCGCGGGGAGTCCATTTACGTTTTTCGGCGGGGTCTCCAAGGGTGGATCCCCACGTTCCCGTATCGTAATACACCCGGTAATCCTCATATTCCTGGTATTCATCCCATACAACCAGAAAATACTCACCGCTTGATGACGGAGTATAGGTTATCTTTGAATACCAGTTGCCGCCAAACAAATCAATATCGTCATTGTCTTCAAGATGGACGCCCGAAGAACTATATAAAGCCATGCAAGTGTCGGCATCAGCAATGTTTCCCTCGAAAGTTTCGAAGGTATAGGTGGTTCCCGCCGTCAAATTGACAATCATGACATCATAGTCCACTTCGTCACCATAATCGCTGAAGGTATGGTATTGCTGGTTCGCAAGACCCGGGAGAAGAATATTGGTAGAATTCTCGTCATTGTCCGGCTCGTATTGATCGTCTTCCTGGACAAGCGGTATTATTTTTAAAGCGTCCAGTTTTTTCGCATAATTTGACCAAGCATTCGCCTTGCCGAACTCCAGGATCGTGGCATATGTCGTCGGATTATAATAGAAGCCATAGGGCTCGCTGGCCCATATCGCATGAAATATTGAAAGGCCTTCAGCTTCCCCATGCGGGATCAAACCGTCATCCGCGTCAGCAGTCGTAAAGTGGGTCACCGCTGCCGAAAGCATCGCTTCAACCGAAGGAATCGCATTCTTGACAGAAGAACCAATTTCCGTGTCGGCCCTGACACGGTCCATGAACACGCCAATGTCGGTATAATAAGGGGTGTACATATAGAGGCCGGTATCTGCTGCCATATCGAAGCGGGCCGCCCGGGTGGCGTCGTTTCCGATCCAGCTCAACGCGGCAGTCGCGAAAGAATCGAGGGCGATACTGAGCGAACCGATTTTGGACAGGTCAACCGTCGCGAGGGTAAAGGTTCGCGGCTCGACATTCGTGAAATACTCCAGAGCGGAATCGCAAAAGGCAGCACCCAGATCGAGAGATCCGATCAGGGGGTTTTCCACCGCTTCGGAGAGGGCTTCCCAGGACCAGTGTTCCGCGGGAAAGACTTCCTCGGAGGCAACCAGAACGTCGACATTGTTTCTGATCTCGTACGCAAGCTCAACGCCACCCATGAGGCAGGCATAGGGGAAAAACACGTCGATGTTCTTTTCGGTCAGGGTTTTGAGGTACGCGGTAACCTGTGCAAGTTCCTTGTGCGACAAGGCGTCATCATTACTGTCGTCAAAGCCGATTCCATAGGTTGCCGCTTCATTGTAGTCGTCGAATCCGCCGCCATGGTTGAACACCGAATAGAAAGTCCGGACCGATTTTGAATCTGCCATCGCAAAGTCCATAAAGGCCTTCGTTACCGCAACGCTTCCCGAGTTGATCTCTCCCGTGTTATTGACCAGGTCATCCGAAAAATCGCCACCGGTCAGCTTGTAATAGCCGTCGGTAAAGGGTGTCGTATAGCCTTCATCCCGGGGATCGCTCTTGTCGTACCCGTCCATCAGGACATAGATGTCCATGACATCAAACGTATCCGCGGCCTCGATGGACTCGAGGGTAGAAAGGTAATTCGTCAAAACGCCGAATTCCGGCTCAAAGGTAAAGTCAATATTATTGTCTACCGCGACATGAATGAGGGCAGTCCAGCGGGGCATGAGCACGGCGTCAAGGAGTATGCTTTCAGAGCCGACGGTAAGCTGTACCGTTTTCTGGCTTCCCGAAGCGCCAGAGGTCCAGCCGCAAAAGGCATACCCGTCCTCGGCCTCCAGGCTCACGGTAACCTCGGTTCCGGGATCAAAGAGTGGACCGGGAGGGTCCAGGGTCACGGTCGCATGCGGAATATCCGCATACACGGCAGACCCGCCGTCAAAATGGGCGGTAAGGGCCGTGTCGGCTTGAAGCGTAAACGAATAGGGGGTTGCGCTGCTCGCAACCGTTCCGGTCCCGTCGGTCCAGGAAACAAGACTGTAACCGGGGGAACCGGTAGCGGTAACCGTGATGCGGGTACCTTCGGTAAATTGTGTTCCTTCCGGAGTCCAGCTCACCGTACCGTTTCCGCTTTCGGAAACAACGGCGGAGAAGGTGTACATAACCGGTTCGGGTTCGGTTTTTTTCTTGTCGGAGCCCGTGCCCGTGTCGCACGAGCCGAGCAAAACCGCCAATACGAGGGCGGCAGCGAGGATTTTCATGTACGTTTTCAATGAATTCTCCTTTTATTATTCCCGTTTTTTTACCTGCGGGAGTGAGTAATAAAAAGAGAATACCATGCTTCACCGACAATTTCCAAAGAAATGACAGAAAATTACCGGAAACCCGAGTCCGCCCATCAAGGACGCTCTTGGCGGCGGCTCCGCCCGGCCACGCTATCTGGCCGCGTGGCCCGTTCTGCCTCCATGTGTCAAAATACCCGGGAGGCTCGTTTAATCGTAGGGATCGAAGGCGTCCTTGCCACGGTAGCAGAGGGGGCAGTGCCAGTCGTCGCCGATATCCTCGAAGGGGGTGCCGGCCGGGATGCCGTGAGCGGGGTCGCCCTTTTCCGGGTCGTAGACGTAGCCGCAGTTTGTGCAAATGTAGCGCATGTTCTCTCCTTAGACAGAGAAATATTTGGCCTGGGGGTGGTGGACCACGAAGGCGCTGGTTGTCTGTTCGGGAACCATTTGGTAGCCGTCGGTCATGGTGACGCCGATGGACGGGCCGTCCAAAAGGTCGCAGAGCACGGCGTTGTTCGCCAAATCCGGGCAGGCGGGATAGCCGAAGCTGTAGCGGCTGCCCCGGTATTTTTGTTCCACAAAGTCGCTGATGCCCTGCCCGTCTTCGCCGGTAATGTCAAGTTCCCGCCTGATGTGGAGGTGGGTGTATTCGGCAAGGGCTTCCGCGCATTCGACGGCCAGGCCGTGGAAGAGAAGGTATTCGCGGTAGCGGTCGGCGGCATAGAGGGCGGCGCATTCTTCCTGGGCGCGGGAGCCGACGGTACAAAGCTGCAGGGCAATAAGGTCGACCTTTCCCGACTCCGCGGGTTTGAAAAAGTCCGCGATACACAGGCGGCTTCCTGCTGCCTGCCGGGGAAAGCCCAGTGTGGCAAGTGGGCGCCGCTCTGCGGGAAACGCGGGGTCGTAGAGGACGACCGAGTCCCCCTCCGCGTTGCACTCGAAGTAGCCGTAGGATACGCGGGGAACGATGAGGCCTTCTACGCGGGACTTTTCCTTGAGAGCGACAAAGAGGGGTTTCACCTCTTTTTCGATGAGAGTCTCGTATTCTTCGCGGCTCAAACTTCCGCGCCGGAATCCCCAGCGCCCGCGGAAGAGCACTTCCTCGGTCAGGAAGCCATAGACAGTATCCAGACTGACGCCTGAAAGTTCGCGGATCCCCAAAAACGGGGCTACGGGAGGCGTGATGTCGGCAAGGACAAGGGGCGCGTCATCGGCGACCGCTTCCACACGGGAGGCCTTCCTCGAAGCGTCAAGGGCTGCAAGGCGGGCGCGCTCTGCCGCAAGATATTCTTCCAGTTTTCCTTCCTTGATAAGGTTCATGGCGCGCAAGCCCTCGAAGGCGTCCTGGCAGTACATAACCGGTCCAATGTGGGCATCCGCGCACACTCCATTCACGTAAGAGGGCGTCAGGGCGGCCCCGCCCAAAAGGACGGGAACGGCAAGACCGCGCGCGGCGAGTTCCTGTATATTTTCCTTCATGACCACGGTGGATTTGACAAGGAGGCCGCTCATGCCGACAGCGTCCGCATTCGTTTCTTCCAGCTTGCGGATAATCTCGCCAATTTCAACCTTGATGCCCAGGTTGTATACCTTGTAGCCGTTATTGGAAAGGATGATCTCGACCAGGTTTTTGCCGATGTCATGCACGTCGCCCCGGACGGTGGCAAGAACAATGGAGGTTTGGCTTTCGCCTTCCGCCTTTTCCATAAAGGGCTCAAGGAGAGAAACCGCGGCCTTCATAACCTCGGCGCTCTGGAGGACAAAGGGAAGCTGCATTTTGCCCGAACCGAAGAGCTCACCAACAATTTTCATAGCAGGTATGAGGGTGTCGTTGATGATGGATAGGGGAGACCGGATGGCGCGCTCCTCGGCGAGGAGGTCTTCAAGTCCCGCGCGGGAGCCGGAGACTATGCGACGCGAGAGTTTTTCCGCCGTCGTCAGGCCGTCCTCCTGCCCGATTCCCTGGGAGGCGGAAAAGGAGGCGGGATCCTTGCTTTCAAAATGCCTGATAAAGCCATGCAGGGGATCGCCCGAACCATGGTCGTTCGCAATGAGCTTCCGCGCCGCCTCGAGGTCGTCGCCTTCCAGGGCGGAGACCGGCAGAATATGGGCAAGGTTGACAATGGCCATGTCGAGCCCTGCCTCCACGCAGTCCGACAAGAAGACCGAGTTCAACACCTTGCGCGAATGGACTGACAGGCCGAAGCTGACGTTCGAGAGGCCGAGCACGGTTTTTACGCCGGGAAGGGCGGCCTTGACGGTGCGGATTCCCTCGATGGTGTCGAGCGCCGATGTCCGCAGGGTTTCGTCGCCCGAGCCGAGGGTAAAGGTCAGCACGTCGAAAATAAGGTCCTCGCTCCGCATGCCGTGGCCGTTCACGGCGATATCGTGCAGGCGACGGGCGACGGCGAGTTTGCCTTCGACCGTGCGCGCCATGCCTGACTCGTCGATGGTCAGCGCAATAAGGGCGGCGCCGTACCGTTTGGCAAGGGCGCAGATGCGGTGGGCGCGCTCTTCCCCGTCCTCCAGATTAACCGAATTGATAATGGCGCGTCCGCCGTAGAGCTTGAGCGCCGCTTCGAGGACCGCATACTCGGTCGAGTCGATTACCAGGGGCAAATTGATGCGCGTCACAAAGCGGCGAAGGGTTTCGCTCATGTCGCGCACCTCGTCCCGGCCGGTGTAGGCCACGCAGACGTCAAGGCCGTGCACGCCGCTTGCCGCCTGATTCCGCGCAATCTCGACCAGGGCGTCCCAGTCGTCGCGTAGCAGGGCTTCGCGGAAAAGCTTGCTGCCGTTGGTGTTGGTGCGCTCGCCGATATAAAAGGGAGCGGGTTCCTGCATAAGGGCCTGTGCGGAAAAGAGGCTCGCGACCGAAGGAGTCTCGACCGGTTTCCGCTCGGCCTGGGCAAGAGAGGGCAGGACCGCTGCAAGGGCGGCAATATACTCCGGGGTCGTGCCGCAACAGCCGCCCGCCGCGTCGATACCATACCGGGTAATAAAGGAGCTCATGGCGCGCACATACTCGGCGACCGGAAGGTCGTAGACGGTATTGCCGTCCACATTGCGCGGAAGGCCCGCGTTCGGCTGGATAAGGATGCGCCGCGGCCAGGTTTCGCTCAATTCGGTAATAAAGGGAAGCATGTCGTCGGGTCCGGTCGCGCAATTCAAGCCAAGGGCGAAGATGGGAAAGGGTTCAAGGGCGGCGATGACGGCAGCCAGTTCGCTTCCTACAAGGAGGGTGCCGGTGGTTTCGACGGTGACGGTGACGATGACGGGAAAGGTGGAAAGCGGGTCCACGGCAGATAGGCGTTCGGTGCCTGGGGTCTCATTCCCCGCGGAGGTATCTCTCCCCGCGGCCGCAAGCACATCGGCGATCGCGGTCAGCGCGCACTTGATCTGCAAAAGGTCCTGACAGGTTTCCACCAGAAAAAGATCGACGCCGCCCTCGAGGAGGCCGGCCGCCTGGTCTGTATAGGAGCGGTACATGGTGTCCCAGTCGGTTTGCCCAAGGCTTACGAGGCGTGTACCCGGTCCCATCGAGCCCGCGACAAACCGGGGTTTCCCGGGCGTGCTGTAGCGGTCGGCAGCCTTCCGGGCAATCCGGGCGGCGCTCCGGGCAAGTTCAAAGGCGCGATCTTCGATGCCATAATCGCCCAGGACTATGCGGTTCGCGCCAAAGCTGTTTGTGCCCACAACATCGCTTCCCACCTCAAGATAGGCGCAATGGATGGCTTCAATCAGATCGGGCCGGCTGACATTCAAAATCTCGGGGCAGCCCGTATGGCCCTGAAAATCCGCGTCGGCAGGATTCGCCGCATGAATCATCGTGCCCATGGCACCGTCAAAAAGCAGCACCCCCTGCTCGGCCCTCGTCCTGAAATCCATCTTCTTCCTCCCGCGCGTGTCGTGTAGAGCGCCACTATACCCGAAAAAAGGCTGTGTATCCAGAGAAGAACGGGCAAGAATGAGGCAGAACGGGCCAGGAGGGGAGCCGACAGGGCAGGCCCTGTCTCCAATGGACGCGCGGAGCCGCCGCGCAGCGCCTGAATCCCGGAAGGGGATTCAGGCAGTCCATGCAGGGGCGAACTCGGATTCGGAAATGTACCGCTTACCCGTTTTCGGCTATACTGGATCTGGAGATACAAACATGAACCATACACGAACAATCACCATTCTGGTTATCCTCGTAGTCCTACTTGCAGCAGTCGCATCCGGCACAGGTATTCTGAGTCGGGAAGGACCAGGGCCTTCCACCTATATGAGCATACGGGGTGAAACGGTCGAGCTGTATGTCAGAGGCCTCTATGCCCACATGTCGTCGGCAGTCGCCATTCAGGGTATCGCGCAGGATTACATCACGCTTTGTGTCGCCCTCCCCCTTCTTATCATCGCACTCCTTTTGTTCCGAAAGGGGAGCCTTCGCGCAACCATTGTGCTTGCAGACCTTCTTCTGTATATGCTGTTAACCTATCTCTTTTATACCGCACGCCCGTTGGCTCCTTTGCCGAAGAGGAGGGCATGACGCTTATTCTTACCAAAGAGCAGGCTGCTGCAGAAGGTCTTTCATTTGAAGGAACCTTCAGACGCATCACACTGCAAGTGTATTCCAGTTTACAGGCGGTCGGTTTGACGGCTGCGGTCGCATCTGCCTTGAGCGCGCATAATATCAGCGTGAACGTTGTCGCCGCCTGTCACCATGACCACCTCTTCGTTCCATCACGCGACGCCGAGTCAGCCCTTGCGTGTTTGAAAAGGTTGTGTCGAGGAGAGAACAAAACGTGACTATCCGGTTGAGGAAAGAACACCATACATTACGGTGATGATATGCCGCAGCTCGGTACTAGCGATGGAATCGAGCTGGTCAAAAGCTGTTATCAACAATATTGATAGCAGTTTATACGTTTTACACTCTTTTTACAACGTGTGACATCCCGGTGACAACCGAAAACGGTGTTTACCATACCCTTTGAGGTATCACGCTACCCCAAGGAGATGTGTATGAAAATGACAAACGCTATCAAACGGATTCTGGCCACACTCGGTATGGCCCTCGTGCTGGGAAGTACAGCAACCGCACTGCCGAGAGACAACCGGCCCCTTATCCAGATTGCGCTATTGCTTGACACCTCAAACAGCATGGACGGCCTTATCAATCAGGCAAAAAGCCAATTATGGACAATCGTGAGCGAGGCGGGAAGGATGACAAGGGGAGGACAGCGAACCACAGTCGAAGTGGCGCTGTATGAATACGGAAATAATGCCAATTCGGCGATGGCCGGCTATGTACGACGGGTTATGCCCTTCACCGGCGACCTTGACGAATTATCATCAAGGTTGTTCGAGCTTGATACCTATGGCGGGGAAGAATACTGCGGCCTTGTAATCAAAAAAAGCCTCGATGAACTTGATTGGTCAAACCGAAACGAAGACGTGAAGATTGTGTACATTGCAGGAAACGAAGGCTTCGATCAGGGATCTGTCCACTTCAGGACAGCGGTGAGGCGGGCAGCACGGAGCGGCATTACGGTAAACACCATATTTTGCGGAGACAGGGACGAAGGAATCGATACCCTGTGGGAAGAAGGAGCCCGTCTGTCGGGAGGAATATACGCAAACATCAACGGCGATTATGAATATGAATACATCAAATGCCCGCAGGATGACAGACTGAGCGAACTCAACACGCTATTGAATGACACCTATATCGCATACGGAACGCAGGGAATGGCACGAAAGGAAATGCAACAGGAACAGGACAAAAAGGCGGAGGAACTGAACCGTGCGGGCTTTTACGAGCGCGCGAAAGTGAAATCCTCGGAAAGCTATACAAACTCATCCTGGGATTTGGTGGACGCGACACACTCGGGATCATTACCCTTGTCAGCCATAAGAGAAAGCGATCTTCCTCCGGAATTGCAATCCTTGCCGACATCAGCGCGAGAGGCATACGTGCAGGGAAAATTAGCCGAGCGGACAAAGATACAAGCCGAAATTGCCATACTGTCTGCGGAACGGGAGGTCTGGCTTGCCGGGAAGAAGTCGACCGCCAGTGTGGAGGAAGCCCTCGATAACGCGATACTGACTGCGCTTCGGAACCAGACAAAGGACAAGGGGTTTGTCCGCCCGGAATAAAACTGGTAGAATACAATCATGAAACCGGGCAGCGGGCGTTTTGCGCTCGCTTTATCAATACCACTTCTCGTCATCCCGCTCGCCCTTTTAACATGGCTTGCAACCCGAAGTCTGGATCAACAGGAATCGGGCATGCGAGCAAGACTCCGGGAATCCCTTTTTCTGGAAGTGAGCCAGACAAACGGACGCATTCATGAGTGGCTTTCAGAGCTACCTTCCCGACTTGCCGTCAGCACACCAAGGTCAGGAACACGGGAAGTACCCACACACCGGGAGCTCGCGCAATGGAAAGAAGAGAATGCACTCGTCGGCATTGCCTACCTTATCGACCCCTCGGGCGCAATTGAGTATCCGGACAAAGAAACAAAACTTTTTTATTGGCGGTACCTGAACGTCTTTGGCAATGTGGAGCCAATACCGGTATACAAAAGTATCGCCCAGGAATATGAAAGCTCGATCATAGGCTTGCAGCAACAAAAAGCAGAACCCTCCCTGTCCGAAAGCGCAGGTGCGATAGCGGAATTGAGTCTTTCGGATTTCGCAGATACCGCTGACAAGGTGGAAGCGGAACCTTCAGGGGCAGTTTCTGCGACACCGGCTGAACGGACACCGGCCGCCCGGTCAAAGGTTGCCCAAAGCCTTTTCGAGACCGACACGGAAGTACAAAAACGCGTCTACGAAAAAGCAGCCGAGGAAGGTAAAGAAACCCTTACACGAAACGTCAATCCCGTCATTGATACCCTCAATACACGGGAAACGCTCCCTGCCCGCTCGGTGTATATCGAAACAGACAGTTACTTTCGGGATCTGGTCGCTGACGCCGCCAGTGGACTTCTGCCACGCATTTTTGACAATGAGTTTGTTCTATTGTACTGGGAAAAACGGGGAGACTGGATACTGGGCTGTGAGCTCGACATGGAAACCGTAAAAGAATCGATCGTGTCCCTGGCAGGGAGTCCTGCCGACCGTATACGTTTCATGGCGGTTCTTGATCATTCAGGAGCGCCGCTTGTTTCACTCGACGGAGTCAAGATTGAAGACTGGAGACGGCCCCTCCTGGCGGGTGAAATTAGCACTTTTCTTCCGTATTGGGAAACAGCGGTAATACTGACAGACCCTTCTGCCTTCGAAAACAGAGTACGTGCGTCGCGATATGCGCTGGGCGCTCTTGTTATAACTCTTGTCCTTGCCATATCAGGCTCCGTTATGTTTTTACTTCGCTACTCCTCAAACCGTCTTCTTGAGGCGCGTCAAAGGGTGAACTTCGTGACGACCGTTACGCACGAACTGAAAACGCCGCTTACCTCCATCAGAATGTACTCCGAAATGCTCGCCGAGGGAGCGGATGCCGATCCAAAGAAGCGCCAAAAATATCTTGACCGGATTGTAAGCGAAAGCGGACGGCTCACCTCGCTCATCAATGATGTGCTGGATGTAGCAAAGCTGGAGCGCACAAAAGCAAAGGGGAATATTGAAACCTTCGACGTGACAGTGTTAGCGCGCGACACTTTGGACATGAATGCCGACCGGCTGAGAAATGCAGGCTTTACCCTTGAATTTTCGTCTGAAGCCCGCTCAATTCCGGTATCAGCAGACAGGGAGGCAGTAATCCGCATTCTGGACAATCTGCTTTCAAACGCGGAAAAGTATTCAGACAGCATCCGGGATATCCACATCACCGTGGGTACCGACCACCGCAAGCGCCACGCCTGCGTTTCAGTTTCGGATCGCGGCATCGGCATTCCACTCTCTCATCGGAAGCGAATCTTCAAGGAGTTTTACCGGGTGGATACACGTCTTACCGCCGGGAAAGGTGGCACCGGATTGGGGCTTGCCATTGCACGGTCGCTTGCGCGATGCTCCGGAGGCGAACTCAGCTACGCCCCGCGGGATAACGCAGACTACACAAAAGGCAGCATCTTCACCATAACGCTTCCGCTTGCGGAGGATATATGAAAACAATACTTTTGGCAGAAGACGAATGGGCTATTAGGGAAGGGCTAATTGACCTCCTTGAATCGGAGGGCTACGCGGTCCTGGCCGCAGCCGATGGAGAAGCAGCGCTGTCGTTCTGGAAAGAAAGGAAGCCCGACCTTGCCCTTCTTGATATCATGATGCCAAAATTGAGCGGATACGACGTGTGCCGGGATATACGGAAAACGGACGAGCGCATTCCCGTAATTTTCTTGAGTGCACGAGACGAGGAGATAGACAAGGTGTTGGGCCTCGAGCTGGGGGCGGACGATTATATCGTAAAGCCTTTCGGGGTTCGGGAACTTGCGGCGCGAGTGAGGGCCGCACTGCGCAGATCGGAACGCGAGGGCATGTATCCTGCCGATAGCGAAAGCGCGCCCTTCACTTTCGGCGACTGCACAGTGGACCCGCTTCGGTTCACTCTGGAAGTGAGGCGAAACAACGAGGCCCGAACATTCAGTCTGACCGTGCGTGAAGTGGATTTACTCCGCTGGTTTTTCACCCATCCGGAAACGGTGCATACCAGGGAAAACCTCCTTGAACGTTTTTGGGGCGTACGCTACGAAGGCACGACCCGCACGCTCGATCAGCATATCGCAAAGATCAGGCAGAAAATCGAAATTGATTGTGCGAGTCCACGGCACATCCTGACTGTTCACGGCGCGGGTTACCGCTTCAGACTGTGAGCAGTCTTAATCAAATGACTCGATAATGTTCTTGTACAACCGCATGCGTTCCTCTATCAAGGCCATTTTATCGACGGCATCCTGCGCCCACACCGATTCGGGATACTGATCCGCCACCAGAGTGAAAAAATGATAGGCCCGGGGAAAGAGGGAGGCAAGAGCCAACACTGTTTCCCGCTCTTCGCCCTTTGTCCACTGTGACGGATGTATCCTGTAAAAAAGAGTGATGCCCTTCTTGTAATACACATAGGCGGGGTCGCCATGGCGAATGAGCGCAGACCGGGATCTTGCCGAACTGTGTCTTGCGGATGATTTGTTCGCGACTGGTGAACTGTTCACCCTCGCTTTATTTTGAGCGGTATCTGTAACTGATAGCAGTCTGCGATACGCTTTGCACACTTCGACCATAAGAAGACTGTTGCGGGCTTTCTGGCCGGCGGACAAACTACAGTCTGCGGTATCGGGATGCAATTGTTTCACCCGCTTCCGGTACGCGGCCTTGATGAGGGCAAGGTCTGTAGTAGTTTCTATTCCCAGAACCTGAAAATCGCTGATCATGTGCCGACAGTATACACCTGTTTTTTCGCAAAAAAACGCCCGCTTGCGGGAATTTGCCGTTATACTCAGGGTAAGGGGGATGTATGAAAAAACACAGCTTTGAACTCGATATCCGCAAACCCGGAGCACAAGTTAGAATCAGGCAACTACGCCAAAAATGCACATTCGGTTCCAATATATTCGCGCTCGGCTATTACCAGGGTGACCAGCTTGCGACCTACAAGGAACGGCTTTCGGCCGCATGGAACGCGGGAACACTGCCCTTTTACTGGGGGCGTTACGAGCCGGAGGAAGGAAAGCCCGATCCTGAAGGAAAGGTCGCCGAATCAGCGCGCTGGGCCAAGGAAAACGGCTTTACGCTGAAGGGGCATCCCCTGTGCTGGCATACGGTCTGCGCGGACTGGCTCATGAAATATGATGATGATACAATTCTTGGCAAACAGCTCGACCGGATCAGGCGCGATGTTACGCTCTACAAGGGAGTCATCGACATATGGGACGTGGTGAACGAAGCGGTCATCATGCCGGTCTTCAATAAATACGACAACGCGGTCAGCAGGATAGCCCGCCGCTTTGGAACGGTAGAACTGGTGCTCAAATGCTTCGCGGCAGCCCGTGAGGCAAACCCGGACGCCAAACTCCTAATCAACGACTTTGATCTGTCGGACGATTACGCGCGTCTTGTCCGGGAACTCCTGGACCGCGGCTGCCCCATCGACGCCATCGGATTGCAAACCCACATGCATGAAGGCTACCGCGGCACAAAGGCCGTCGACACCTACCTGGAACGTTTCTCTGTTTTCAACCTGCCCCTGCACTTCACCGAACTGACAATTCTGTCCGGGCAAATAGCCCCAAAGGTAGATGATCTGAACGACCTGCACATCGACAACTGGCCAACCACTCCCGAGGGAGAACAGCGGCAGCTTGAGGAGGTCGAGGAGTTCTACACACAGGTAACCTCCCATCCGCTCGTGGAATCCGTAGTCTGGTGGGATATGGTCGACGGAAACTGGCTCAAGGCTCCCGCAGGACTTCTTCGCACCGACCTGTCACCGAAACCCGCGTTCAACCGGCTTGTCTCTCTTATTACAGATGAATGGTCGTTCAAAGAAGCAGACTTCCCGCTCTCATCAGGCAAAACGCTCCACGTCAGCGCAAGCGAAGGCCTCTATGAAGCAATCATTGACGGCAGGAGCTTTCCTTTTACACTCAAGGCAACGTCGCCTGTAGTAATTATCAAGTAAGGCAAGGAGATACACAATGAAAGCGATTCCCTATATTTCATTTAACGGTGACTGTGAAGAGGCGGTGCGCTTCTACAACTCGATTCTGGGCGGAACACTGGAAATTCTTACTTTCAGGGATATGCCACCTGATCCCTCCATGCCCGTCAGTGACGCATGGAAGAACAAGGTAATGCATGCCTCCATCCGTTTTGATAACGGTAATTACCTGTACTTCAGCGATTCCTGGGAAGGTTCGGCTTTCACGAAGGGAGACAATATCACCATCCATCTCGAAGTTCCTTCCGAGGAGGCCGTATACGAGTTTGTGAAAAAAATGGCCGAGGGCGGAACGGTTACCATGAACGCGCAAAAGACCTTCTGGAATTCTGTCTATGGCAGCCTCGTCGACAAATTCGGCATTCCCTGGGGATTTGAATATTCGATTCCCGGTCAAGCCGACCGGGAATAACGCTTACACCAGAAAGCCGAAAAGATAACCTGCCGCGGTCGACAGGCTGACCACCAAGGCCACATAGACCGCGGTTTTTTTTGCGCCAAGTTCCCCGCCGATAACCAGCATCGAGGGGAGAGAGAGGCTCGGACCGGCAAGCAAAAGCGCTAAAGCCGGGCCCTGGCCCATTCCGGCACCGAGCAAGCCCTGTAGTATGGGTACTTCGGTCAAGGTCGCAAAGTACATGAGCGAGCCGGAGACAGAGGCAAAAAAGTTTGCGAATAGCGAGTTTCCCCCGACAATCCCGGCAATCCATTCACCGGGAATAAGTGCTTCATGACCGGGGCGCCCGAGGAGGAAGCCGGAAACCATCACTCCGCCAAAAAGCAGGGGAAGAATTTGCAGCGCGAAGTCGCGGGTTGCAGCGAGCCATTCGCCCAGTTCATGTTTCTTGAACCACAACACCAATGACACGGCAAGAAGGACAATAAAAGCACTTGATATTGCATATTTTGCGCGGAAGACGGCATCCCAAAACCCCGAAGCACCGTTTGACGGAGCCCAGTTTACAAAGATCAGAAAACCAACCATGGAACCGATATAGAGGGCGGTCTGCCACAACTTTCTGCCCCCTTCGTCCAGGGGCGCCTTAAAAAGGCGTTCATCGGCAAGGCGCTGTTCGTCCTCCTTGCGGAAGATTACATGCATTAAAAGTCCGATAACAATGGCGAATACAATCGCACCGATTGTCCGTGCGAGACCGAGCTTCCAGCCGAACACCTTGAATGACATGGTGATGGCGATAATGCTGATTGCCGGACCGGAATACAAAAAACTGACCGCAGGACCCAAGCCCGCGCCCTTTTTGTAAATGCCCTTGAAGAGGGGCAGAACGGTACAGGAACATACTGCAAGTATGGCTCCGGAGATCGAAGCGACTCCGTAGGCAAGAGCCTTGGGAGCCTTCGGTCCGAGATACTTCATGACCGCCTGCTGATTGAGAAAAACTCCGATGGCGCCGGCAATAAACATGGCCGGAACCAGACACAAAAGGACGTGTTCGCGCGCGTAATCGCCGAGCATGAAAAAGCCTTCCAGTATGGCCTTTGAAACCCGGGGGGCATCCCAGGGAATCAGATAGACCGCGGTAAAAGAGGCGACAAGAAACAATAGAACCGTGTTGGGGCTATATTCTTTTTTTGCCATTATTTCTCCTTCTTGTTCAGGAATTCGATCTTAAACAAGCTGAGCCGAAATCTGTTCCACGGTCAACACCTTGCCGACGCTCCGCACCTCGCCGTCAATGACTAGAGCCGGTGTCATCATCACACCCATTTCCATAATTTGATCAATATCAGTTACTTTTTGCACCTCTGCCGTAACCCCTGTCCTCGTCACAGCTTCGCGTGCATTCGCTTCAAGCTGCTTGCACTTGGGGCATCCCGAGCCCAATATCTGAATAACCATAATGGCCTCCTGTAGATGTTTCCATTATTGGAAACTTGTAAACAAAAGTCAATACTGAAAATATATCCAAACTTGACAAAGTTTCGAAACATTGCAACAATAAACTCATGGATACAAAGGATCTGAAACGGCTGGAGCAAACAGCCGACATTCTGAAAGCCGCAGGACACAAGGATCGTCTAGCCATGCTGGAACGCCTGGCCGAACGCCCCTGGTGTGTGTGCGAGCTGGCAGCGGACATGGGACTGAATAAATCGGCCGCATCGAAACACCTATCTCTCCTGTACACAGCCGGCCTCGTAGATATGGAAAAAAGAGGAACGCAGGTCATCTATTCAATCACCGCACCCTGTGTTGTCGAGATGAGCCGCTGCTGCTACCTTGCCGTTCACCGGGAATTGACCAACCGCCTGGGAATAGCCTGATGGCACGACCTTACTGCTATCAATATTGTTGATATTCGCATGTACTCACCGACAGGAAGGATCTCCATGTTTTCAAACCGTGTTGCCCCACCCGAACCGCCGAATCACCTCAGCCGGCGGCGGGAAGAATTAGTCGCCACAGGCGTCACCCTGTGTAACCTTGCAGAGTCAAATCCCACGCGTTGCGGCCTGGTTCCTGAAGCAGTATTGGAACATTTACGAAACCCCGCCGCCCTGCAGTACGTGCCCGACTGTCAGGGGCTGCCATCCGCACGCAACGCACTGGCAGCTGCAAACGGGAGCGCAAGCGAGGATATTTTTCTGTGCGCCAGCACCTCGGAGGCCTACAGCTGGTTATTCAAACTGTTGTGCGATCCCGGCGACTGCATCATGGTGCCGAAACCGGGATACCCCCTCTTTGACTATCTTGCGGGACTGGAAGCGGTACGTACCGAAAGCTACCGGCTGGAATATGTACACCCTGCGGGATGGCACATCGATCTTGTAGAACTTGAGGAACGCATGCATCGCTTCAAGCCGCGCGCCCTGGTGCTGATCAATCCGAATAACCCGACCGGCTCGTTTGTCTCGGGCAATGAGCGGAAGGAAATTGAGCGACTTGCCCTCGCACAGGGATGCGCGCTCATTGTCGATGAAGTCTTCTTGCCCTTTCCGATTGAAACGTCAGACGCCGGGCGCAGTTTCCGGGACAGCGCGGAAGGCCTCGTTTTTTGTCTGAACGGACTTTCGAAAATGCTGTGCCTTCCCCAAATAAAACTTGGATGGATAGAGCTCGCCGGTTCTCCCGAGCTGAAAACAGAGGCCCGTCAACGACTTGAAGTAATTTCTGACAGTTATCTTTCAGCCGGGGTGGTGCCAATGCTCGCCCTTCCCTCCCTGTTAACGATTGGCCGCTCAGTTCAGGAAAACCTGAAAAACCGTCTTGCCATGAATTTAGCCACACTGCACCGGATCTTTGACGGAGAAGGAAGCCCGTACCGGGTAATGCGCTGCGATGGTGGATGGACCGCCCTAGTGGAAGTACCCCGCTATCTTACTGAGGAAGAGCTGTGTTTGTACCTGCTTGATACCGCACATATTGTGGTTTTTCCCGGCTACTTTTTCGACTGCGAGCGCACGGGTATCCTTGCAGTCAGTCTGATACTTCCGGAGGAATCCTTTGCCGGGGGAGCAGCTCGCCTGAAAGAGGCACTCGATCGGCTGGGGGACGAGTGAAGAGCGACGAACAACGCGATTTCCCGTTGCAGACCCCTCAGGGCATCGAGTGTTTCTTCCGATACAGAGAGTATACTGCCTGAAGGAAATACCGCATGAAGAAAGCTCTGTCCCTCATTGTATCCGCACTCTTTGTTGTTATTACCCTTTCCGCGTCGGCCTCGGCCACAGCTCCCGACACAACCGCCTCTCAAACCTCGTCGGAAGGAATCTCGCCGCAGGAAGTGACCCCACCCCTTGAAGTGACTGCCGCTCCTGAACACCCTGCAGCAGACGGACAACCAGCTGCTTCGACAGAGAGCGAGGTCTCAACCGGTGAAGAACCGACGGACACTTCATTCATAGAAAAAGAGAGAGTGTTGCTTGCCTACTATGGCCACCCTAATTCCCGGTATATGGGAATTGTAGGGCGCCATTCCCTGCCCGAACTGGTAGAACGGGTACAGGCAACGGCAAAGACCTATCAGGACGTGCTTCCCGAATACCAGGTTGTTCCTGCCATTTACCTGATCTACGGTACGGTCCAGCCGGCAGGAAATATTTTATGCATGCGCGACGAGATGGTCAGCCGGTATATCGAGTATGCCGCCGAACACAATGTGCAGATAATCCTGGACCATCAAATTGGCCGATTTACGCTGAAAGAAGCAATGGACAAACTCTTGCCATTTTTAAAGTATCCCCATGTGCATCTGGCGGTCGATTTTGAGTGGCGGACCAGCCGCCCTATGGAAGAAATCGGCTTCGTCAGGGGAGAAGAGCTTACCTGGATGCAAGAATATATGAGCGCCTACCTGCAGGATAATAAACTGGAGGGAACACGCTTTTTGATTTTCCACCAGTTCAAGGCGGCGATGGTCCGAAATCATGCAGGGATCAAAACCGGCTTTCCGCAGGTCGAGCTGGTTCATTCTACCTCAGGATGGGGTGCTCCCCGGCTGAAGCGCGACACTCACGCATATAATGCCACCATCACCCAAATTCCCACCAAGGCCTTCAAGCTCTGGTACTATTATTCGGACAAGCCGGGCATACATTATGACAGCCCGCTCATGACTCCAGCCGAGGTAGCGGCCCTCAGCCCGCAACCGAAGATAATTATTTATCAGTAGGCCATCATGGATATCGACATACGAAAAGTAACAGCACCTTCAGCCGCACCTATGGATTTACTGCTTCTTGCCGATCCTGCGGAAAATTTGGTACGGGAGTACCTGGACAAGGGCGTGTGCTTCAGCGCGCACAACGGAGAGGATACGGTCGGCGTTATTCTATGGATGGACACCAAAGCAGACACCGTGGAAATTATGAACGTCGCGGTCAGGGAAGAATACCAGAACAGGGGAATCGGGAAGAAGCTGATTCAGTTCGCAATAGCGGAAATAAAAAAGAATGGCGCACGGACAATCGAGATAGGTACGGGAAACCCGGGCGTGGTACAAATGCTGCTCTATCAAAAATGCGGTTTCCGGATAGTCGGTGTCGATTTTGACTTTTTCAGGCGAACCCATCCGGAGCCGATTTTCGAGAACGGTATAGAATGCCGGGACATGATACGCATGCGAATAGACGTGTAGCTGCCCGTTTCCCCTCGTTTACAGTAATCCTTCTTTCAGGGCACCGAATACTTTTTTGATCATGGAGGAGGCATAGGCGAGCGGATTCTTCCGTATTTTCGTTTCCTCCTCCGCAATTTTCATGAATAGCCCGTCAAGAGCGCGGTTGGTCGCATAGGTCGAAAGGTCCACCTCAACAGGCGGCATTGGCGCTTTTTTACCGGCAACCCGGGCTGCCGCATTGGCGACGCTTCCGGCCGAATTGTAGCCATTCGCAAGCGTCTCCCAGGATTTTTTTGCCGAGATATTTAGAACCAGGGGTTTCCCCAGGGCGGTATCGACTTTCGGCCGGTAGAGCTCGAACAGTCGGGGTCGGGTTTTCGCTTCGAGGTAGTCTGTCGCAGCCCGGTCGCCGCCTTTAACGATCGCGAGGCCGTCGGCAATGGTCATCGAGGTTATAGCATTCACGAAAATGGGAACGACCTCTTTCGCGGCTTCCTCGGCAGACCTGTTGAGCCGAAGCACGACATCGTCAACCAGTTTTTGTCCCTGGGGTATTTTAGAAAGGGCATCCAGAATGGGTTGAGCTTCCGGCGGCAGCAGAATTTTCAGCGCCGCATTGGCAAAATACCCGTCCTTTTTCGAAAGCTGCGCGCTTGCGCTTCGGGCTCCTTCGGACAGGGCATCGCGGAGGGCAACGATCGCCTCTTCGTTGGTTATCCGCTGTGGCCGGCCGGCAGTACCAGCAGCCATTTCAAGAAGGGTTTCACAGGATGTTACCGTAAAGCCCGCTACAGTCACGAAAAGTATTACCCAGAATTTACGCATACCTACCTCTCTAGGCGAAAGCATAGCACACTTTGGCTTTTCGCGCGCTCGCGGCGGCTCCGCGCTGTGCACCTTCAGCCCTCCTGACGCTTTCTGCCTCAATCTTTTTCTGCTACACTATACGAAAAGAGACTTTCCGCCGGAAGGCGATTCGGAGGACCGGATGAATAATCAGGATTTTGTGCGCGAGCTGCGGGCAGGCGATGACGTCTATGCGTTTTATGATATCAGGCAGGCGGCGGAAGCGCGGGGGGCAGCGTTTGACCGGCTGCCTTTTTCGGTGCGGGTACTGGCCGAAAACGTGCTCCGCAAGCTGGATAACCGGATTGCTACCGACCGTGATTTCGACAATATCGTCGCCTGGAAAAAAACCTACGTCGCTCCGGTGGAATTGCCGTATTATCCGGCCCGGGTTCTGATGCAGGATTTTACCGGGGTTCCCGCGGTGGTCGATCTGGCCGCTATGCGTGATGCAGTGCGCGACCTGGGCGGCGACCCGGCGATCGTGAATCCGGTTGTTCCGGTGGAGCTTGTCGCGGACCATTCGGTGCAGGTGGATTTTTCGGGGACTGTCGACAGCCTGAAAGGCAACGTACAAAAAGAATACGAGCGCAACAGCGAGCGCTATACGCTTTTAAAGTGGGCACAGAATAATTTTGACAATTTCCGGGTAGTGCCGCCCAATTCGGGTATTTGCCATCAGGTGAATCTTGAGCATTTGGGTCGGGTGACTGTCGTCGAAGAGACGGACGGTCGTGCGTTCGCGTATCCGGATACCCTTGTCGGCCTCGACTCGCATACGCCGATGATCAACGCGCTCGGCGTGATGGGTTGGGGCGTGGGCGGCATCGAGGCCGAGGCCGTGATGCTTGGCCAGCCGTATTATCTTTCCATTCCGGAGGTAATCGGCGTTCGCCTGACGGGATCGCTTCGCCCGGGAGTGACGGCGACCGACCTTGTTCTGACCCTGACCGAACTCTTGCGGAAGCACAAGGTTGTCGAAAAGTTCGTCGAATATTTCGGGCCCGGCATGCACAGCCTGTCGATTCCCGACCGCGCGACAATCGCAAATATGACGCCCGAATACGGGGCCACGCTCGGGTTTTTCCCCATAGACGAAAAAACGATCGAATACCTTACGCTGACCGGCCGCGCGCGCGAGGCTGTCCTGACGGACACATACGCGCGAACAAACGGATTCTTTTACGGCCGCTCTGACGAGGACTCCCGCGAATACACCATGATCATTGACTTCGACCTTGCGACCGTAGAAGCGTCTCTTGCAGGGCCCGCGCGGCCGCAGGACCGTATTCCGCTTTCAGTAATGGCCCCCTCGGTTGCCCGAATGCTCGGCGACAAGCCAAAGCGGACGGACATCACGGTTCGGGGAAAACCGCAGAGCCTCGGCGACGGAAGCGTCGTGATTGCGGCGATTACCTCGTGTACCAACACCTCGAATCCGCAGGTTCTCCTGTGCGCCGGTCTTCTTGCACGCGAAGCGGTGGCGCGCGGCCTGAGGGTTCCCGAATACGTGAAGACCTCCTTCGCGCCCGGTTCGAAGGTCGTTACCCGGTATCTTGAGGAAAGCGGTCTCCTTCCCTATTTCGAGGCGCTCGGCTTCCATATTGCCGCATACGGCTGCACCACCTGTATCGGAAACAGCGGACCGCTCGACGCGGACATCGGGCGCGCGATTCTCGATAACAAGCTGAATGTCGCGGCAGTGCTTTCCGGGAACCGGAACTTCGAGGCGCGCATCCACCAAGAAGTCAAATCGAATTATCTTGCCTCGCCCCCGCTTGTTATAGCCTACGCGCTCGCGGGCCGAGTCACTATCGATTTTGAAAAAGAGCCGGTTGGCCATGACCCGAACGGAAAGGCTGTCTTTCTTGCCGACCTCTGGCCAAGCGATGCAGCAGTTGCGGATCTTGTACGGACCCATGTACATGGATCTTCGTTTACCGATGAATATGCGCACATTTTCGAAGGCGATGAATTCTGGAAGGCCCTTGATATGGCAGACAGCACCACCTACAAGTGGGATGACAGATCGACCTACATAAAACACCCGCCCTACTTCGAGGGATTTACCCGCGAGCCCCCCCTTGTTTCAGACATAACGGACGCGCGCGTCTTCCTTATGTTGGGGGACACGGTAACCACCGATCACATATCTCCCGCAGGAGCAATCAATGCGGAGTATCCCGCAGGACAGTATTTGCGCGCTCACGGCGTCGACGAACAGGACTTCAATTCCTACGGCTCGCGGAGGGGCAACCACGAGGTGATGCTCAGGGGAACCTTCGGGAATATTCGCATAAAGAACCGGATGCTGGGCTCCACGGAAGGGTCGTACACCGTCAAGTATCCAGAAGGCGAGAAGCTGTTCAACTACGATGCGGCCCTGCGTTACCGCGCCGAAGGGACTCCGCTCATTGTGCTTGCCGGAGCGGAGTACGGCACGGGGTCCTCGCGCGACTGGGCTGCCAAGGGCACGGCCCTTTTGGGAGTCAAGGCAGTCATAGCCCGTTCGTTCGAGCGCATCCACCGGAGCAATCTGGTGGGCATGGGCGTTCTTCCTTTAGTGTTTGCGGAGGGAGAGGACAGCGAGTCGCTCAGTCTGGACGGTTCGGAAGTATTTTCGATTGCTGGTTTGGCCGATATTACCCCGCGGGCAGCTCTGCAGGTTGTGGCGAAAAAGGCTGACGGAACGGAGGTCGTGTTCTCGGTAACCGCACGCCTCGATACCGCTATCGAGGTTGCCTGGTATGTAAACGGCGGAATTTTACCCTACGTGCTTCGCCGCATGATGGGCGCGGGAAGATAGCACCGAAACAGGGAGTTGGTTCCCCGCGCAGGAAGATAGCACGGAAACAGGGAGTTGGTTCCCCGCGCGCGCGGCGAACGAAGCCCACACCCGGGGTGCAAGCTGGCACCCCGCGTGCCAGCCTCTCACACCCGGGGTGCACGACTCACGCGCGGCGTGCACGACTCACGCCCAGAGAACCAGCCTCACGCCGACGCGATAAACGACTTTACCTTCTCGCCTATCGCGTCGCGAATGGGCCGGATGCCGGCAAGCTTTTCCGCTTCGGTTCCGCCAATCGCCGACGGATCGGGGAAACTCCAGTGGATGCGCTCGTGCTTTCCCGGAAACATGGGGCAGCGCTCCGCGTTTGTTTCGTCGCAAACCGTAATCACGTAATCAAAGTGCTCTCCACGGTCGACGAAATCCTGGGCCTTCTTGGCAAAATGACCGGTCATACTGATGCCGATTTCTTCCATCGCCTTGACCACCATCGGGTTCAAATTTCCCGCTTCAAGACCCGCACTCGCAACCTCGAACCGATCCCCGGCAAAATTGCGTAAAAACGCCTCGCCCATCTGACTGCGGCCCGAATTGTGAATACAAATAAACATGACCTTCTTCTTTTCCATATTACTCTCCATGGGGCCGGAACCAGCCGGCAGTATTATTGGCAATGCGTACCAGCGCAAGCATGACAGGAACCTCGACCAGAACACCGACAATCGTCGCAAGCACAACCGGGGAACTGGAACCGAAGAGCGAGATCGCCACGGCTACGGCCAGCTCAAAAAAGTTTGACGCGCCGATCATCCCCGCCGGAGCGGCAATGTCATGCGGCAGTTTCAAGATCTTCGCCGCAAGGTAGGCAATGAAAAATATCAGAATCGTTTGTATGGTCAGGGGAATGGCGATGAGCGCGATATGCAGGGGGTTTTGCAAAATCACCGGTCCCTGGAACGAGAAAATCAGAACAAGTGTCAAAAGCAAACCGGTTATAGTCACGCCGGAAAACTTCGGTAAAAAGGTATCGGTAAACCACTGAAGACCGTGACGGGCAACCAGAGCGCGGCGGGTCAGCACGCCTGCTGACAGCGGAATCACTACAAAGAGCACCACCGACAGGAGGAGGGTTCCCCAGGGAATGGTCACCCCGCCAATCCCCAAAAGCAGGGCGACAATCGGCGTAAAGGCGGCAAGAATAATAAGGTCGTTGGTCGCGACCTGTACCACGGTATACGCCGGGTTCCCGCGCGTCAAATGACTCCATACGAACACCATGGCCGTGCAGGGGGCGGCTCCCAGTAAAATGGCTCCGGCAAGATAGTCCCGCGCAAGGGATTCAGGAATAAACGCTCGGAAAACCACAAAGAAGAAGAAGGCCGCAATTGCGTACATGGTAAACGGCTTGATCAGCCAGTTCGTCACCCAGGTTACATATAATCCCTTCGGATTCTTTCCCACATTCCGGATGCTCGTAAAATCCACCTTGAGCATCATCGGATATATCATGAGCCAAATCAACACCGCAATTGGAATTGACACGCGCTCGTACTCGAACCGTCCAAGAAAGTCCGGCACAACCGGCAAAAAGTGCCCGATCGCAACGCCCAGCGCCATGCAAAGGGCTACCCACACGCTCAAGTATCGCTCGAAAAAGCCGATATCGGCCCGTCCTGTTTGTTTACTCATGAACACATCCTCCGCTCTTTTTTGCATGCGCATGTCTCGTGCTCGCGAAACAGTTCGCCAACAAACCCTTCCAGTTCACGGACAACCGTCCGGTCAAGCGAATAATGTATCCACTTTCCCTCGGGACGGGCGACAACCAGTCCCAACTCGGTCAGTACCGCAAGATGATGCGAAAGCGTTGGCTGTGTCACGTCCAGATACTCAAGAATTTCGCATGCGCACAACTCGCCGCATGACAGCACATGAGCAACTTTCAGCCGGTTTTCGTCGGACAGCGCCTTGAAAAGCAAGGCGGCCCGCCTGAAATCTACTTCCATGTATCCCTCCGACAAAGGCGTCTCATATATAGACAACCATCTATATTAGATATACTTCTCATATAGATATTTGTCAATATGAAATCACACATCACAGGAATGCACCATGAGTCATGTATGAGGCAGAACGAGGGATGAAAGGCGCCGCCGAACGCCCACCAGAGGGCGTTCGGCCCAGGGCCATGCGCGGAGCCGCCGCAAGACGCCGAAACCCTTACCGGGTTTCGGCTCAATCCTTGCAGGGGCGGCCTCGCCATCGGAAGCATGAAGTTCTCAGCGGAAGGCGTTCATTTCCTTCACGAGGGCTTCGGTATTGAACTGTCGACGATACAGAGGCGATGTATCGGTATGATACACCGGCAGGTTTTCTTCGAAGGTGCTGCGGTGATCGCTCCGGTAGATAACACCCAGGGGGAAGGGTTCTTCCTCGAGCGCCTTCGCAAAGGAAGCTGCCCGGTTTGAGGGATCCCAGCTATCGTCAAGATAATAGGTATTTTCCTTGAACCAGGCGTACGAATTTATTTTATTGAAGGAGACGCAGGGCTGGAAAATGTCAACCAGGGCAAAACCCTTGTGCAAAATGGCCTCTTTCATAATCTCCTTGGTCCGCTCAAGATCGCCGCAGAAAACGCGGGCGACAAAGGTCACGTCCAGGGAAATGGCCAGGGCCATGGGATTCAACGGTTTTTCGAACACGCCGAATACCTGGACCGGCGTTTCCATCCCGATTCGGGAAGTCGGGGCGCCCTGCCCCTTTGTCAGGCCGTATACCATATTCTCGTGTACAAAAAGGGTCATGTCGGGATTCCGCCTCGTTGCGTGCAAAAAGTGGTTTCCCCCCTCGCCGTACATGTCGCCGTCGCCCCCGACCGCGATAACGGTCAGCTCCGGGTTACACGCCTTGATCGCCGTGGCGGGCGGCAAGCCCCGTCCATGCAAACCGTTAAAAAAGCTCGTATTCACGTACTGGGGCATTTTGGCCGCCTGTCCGATACCGGACACCAATACCACCTTTTCGCGTTTAAGGCGAAGCTCTTCAAGGGCAGCCAGAAGCGCCTTGCGAATCATGAAGTCGCCGCAGCCGGGACACCAGGCAATATCGGGTTTTGTTTCAAAGTCAAATGGATTCATCAATGAGCCCTCCCCTTTCGCAGCACGGTAGCGATTTTTTCCCTCAACTCCTCGACGGAAAATGGCATGCCATCATATTTCAGGATTGTTTCCGCAACCGGAACTCCGGTGTTTTCCCGCAGTAAACGGGTAAACTGGGCGGAGGAATTATTTTCAACGCTCACGATGGTATGAGCCTGCTCCAACAGGCCGCGGGCACGCGGAGAAATCGGGAACACCTGGGAAAAATGCAGGATCGCTATATTGAAACCCGGAAGCGACAAGGCCGCCTCGCTGACCATCGGAAGGGTCGAGCCCCAGCAGACAACCAGGTGCGTGTACGAGTCGCTTCCGGTCAGCGTCGGGGGAACGGCCTCGGCAAGAAGCGCGTCCATTTTCCGCTTGCGCTTGTCGACCATGCTCACGCGCACGTCCCTCGATTCGGTT
The DNA here is from genome assembly GCA_001604385.1 of Spirochaetales bacterium Spiro_09. Classification (GTDB taxonomy): domain Bacteria; phylum Spirochaetota; class Spirochaetia; order Treponematales; family Treponemataceae; genus Teretinema. The sequence goes on from LVBK01000007.1 coordinate 43,512, forward strand.
ATGTGCCCGCTTTCGTCGTGCTCGTCGCTGTCCGCGCATACCATGCCCTGACCGTAGCCGGGAACCCCGCGGGGCGAAATGCCCGACGGCGTTAGTTTGAAGCGGAGGTAATCGGCATCCGTTTTGACAATGTGCCGATCAGGCGCCTGCGCGGGGAGATCAAAGGCCGGCACATTGTACCGGGTGTCGACAAAATACTGGTCGGTCAGAATAAAGGCCGGAACCTGATACCGGTCCGCAAGCTCGAAGGCACGGCGGGTCAGCTCGAAGGCTTCGGTTATGGTGCCGGGCGCGAAGATGAGGCGCGGAAAGTCCCCGTGTCCGCCATAGAGCACCAGGTCAAGGTCCCCCTGTTCCGTGCGGGTCGGCAATCCCGTTGCGGGGCCGGGGCGCTGGGCCAGGTGGAGCACCAGGGGAGACTCGATGATGCCCGCAAGGGAAATTCCCTCGGTCATGAGGGCAAAGCCGCCGCCCGAGGTGGACACAAAGGCGCGCGCGCCCGCATACCAGGCGCCCAGGGCCATGTTGACCACGCCGACCTCATCCTCGACCTGTTCGACAATAATGCCGTGCCGGCGCGAAAAATCGGCCATCTTCTGCAAAACACCCGTCGCCGGAGACATGGGGTAACCGCATACGTAATCGCAGCCTCCCGCAAGCGCGCCGAAGGCCACCGCGTCGGAACCGGAGATCATCAGCTCATTTTTGGGCTCCCCGGTTTTTTCGATGGTAATGGATATGCCGGGAATATCCTTTGCCGCCTCATACCCCATCAGGAAGGCTTTACGGTTGTTATCCCGCACCTCCTCGGTCTTCGAGGCAAAATAATCGCGCATAAAGCGGGCGCCTTCCTCGGCGTCAATGCGCAACAGACCGCATATAAAGCCGGCAGCGACCGTATTGGCATAGAGCGCGTTCCCGACCTCCTTCGCGATATTCGAGAAGGGCACGTCTATCATCCCCTCATGGCCGACAGCCGCCTTATCCCCGATAATCACGGTATCGTTCGTGAGCCGGTAGGCGACGTGCTCAACCGCCTGGGCATGCAGGGGGATCAGTATATCGATACGGTCGCGGAAGGCCGTAACCCGTTTTGACGATACGCGGATCTCGGTCGAATTGGTCCCTCCGCGCACCCGCGACATAAACTCGGATGTAGAATAAAAATGAAAGCCGCTCCGCTTTAACAATAACGACAGAATGCTTTCGATGGATTGAATGCCCTGTCCCGCCTCGCCCGCAAGGACGATTACCACATCATTTTCTATGTTCCTTGTCATGGCTTCAGTATACCATTAAAAAAGAAGGAATGCGAAACGGGAAGGCTTAAAAGGTTGACATGCAATGTAATAACAATATAATTACATTATAGGTGGTATTATATGATGGTTTCTGTAGTCGCCATTGGCAATTCAAAGGGTATTCGCCTCCCCAAAAAAATACTGGAACAATTGGATATTACCGACACACTGGAACTGGATGTGGAAAACAAACGTATTATACTTACCCCTGTTCCTTCCGTACCACGAAACGGATGGGACAATGAATTCAGACACATGCATAATGAGCGACAGGATTCCCCTCTTATTCCCGATCTGAATGATGATGAGGCTTTTGAATGGGAATGGTGATCAATCAGTACGAAGTCTATCTGGTCGATCTTGATCCGACCAAGGGGCACGAAATTCAGAAAAAAAGGCCGTGCGTTATTATCTCTCCAAATGAGATGAACCATGCCATACGTACCGTCATAATTGCGCCAATGACGACAAAATCCCATCCCTATCCAACACGGGTCAAGATTGATTTCAATACGAAAGAAGGCTGGATTGTTCTGGATCAAATACGAACAATCGACAAAGAAAGATTAATCAAAAAGATGGGGACCCTTGAAAAAGCAACAATACGCACGGTCAAAGCAATCATCAAGGAAATGCTCGTCGATTGATATAGATCAGTTTTAGTGAATAAGGATATTTTAAAATGTAATATCAATCAAACTTGCTTTAATCCCGCTCGAGAAGTAACCGAATTATTCCAGTTCCACCAATACGTTCTGAGTACACCCTGAGATAATCTTGACCAGCAACAGGTTGTCCGAACAGTATCGACAGGGGCGCTATGTTCATAAAAGAGGAAGTGTCTTTTAGCATCGGTCCACTAAGAGAAAAATTCATTCCGAAAGATTCGATCTCGCCTGCCCAAGGGTCAATCATTACGGGCTCACCAGTATATGGGTGAACACGAATAGGGATATTTCTGTCGCGGGCAAGAAAGGACGCAAAATCTTCAAGAATTTGTTCTCTATTCATGCCCGTTGCTTCTTCAATACGTTTCCACCCGCGTTTTCTTGATTTATATAAAGTATTCAAAAAAAAATTTGTCTGCCCATTTGAATTCTGATTCTCATATAACCATGATAAAAGCAAGGTCATACCACCGCGCCGTTCCACACTATCGCCGTATATGACCGAAGGCACTGTACCGAGAGGAGTAGATTCAGTTCGGGCTAAATATCTTGCAACAAAAGCGCTATTTCCGCCACTAAAACCATAACCTGCAAGATTCTCGGCAAGGTGAGACAAACCTTCTTCTAAAAAAGACTCTTCGAATACCGGCACAGGAAGAGAATCCTCAACGTACTGCCGGTATACTTCACTAAAACTTGTCAAATGTTGAAACTCGTGGGCAAGGGTTGCGAACACTGTTGATATCCAGAAATTCGCGTTACTTCCTACATCATCAGGACAAGCGGAGTAAAGTATATCCATCTCATTGCTCAAGGGATTAAATTCTGAGGAAGAACTATCTGAGGAAAAGGCAAAAAAGTCGGAAGGATTGAATAAACCCACAGCCTTACCGCTAGTATTAAAGCGTAACGTACAGAGCACAGACAACTTTCCATTCCTGTCAATATCGATCCACTGCCCCCAAGTTGCTATATGATGTGGAATCAGAAAATCATTAAGATACATACCCATTGATTTAATAATCTCATCTGAAAGGGATGCTTCTGAATCAAGCCATATATCAACACTTACCGATGACCAGACAAGGCGCGCAAGTACCGGTTCATCATTTCCACTTCCGGTAGTAAGATTAACAAAGCGAAACTGTCGCTCATCTCCTATCATTGCAGTAATAAGATGTCTTGCACTTTGTTTGACAAGTGTTTTACCGTGTGTGGTAGTAGTAGCCCAAAATAAAAGATCTCTCTGCAAAGATAAACGGGAAGTATCATCGATAGCAACCGGAGAAGCAGGGCCATATTCTGTTGCTGATATTTGTACAGAACTGTCACTTGAACCAAATGAAATCAAAGAAGTACTGTACGAGCCGGAAGGAAGAATAAGTTCCGCACCCTCCCCCTGAATATCCTGTGTATAGCGGTCCAGAAGAGGAGGTTCCAGAACGCGTATGAGAATAGTGTCGACTATTGCAGATTTGTCTCGTATTGAAACCACATGCTCACCCAGACTTAAAGAAATGGTCAGAGTCCTGCCAGTGCCTAGTGCCCCGTCTATCGATGAATACCAATCACTGATAGAAGTACTTCGCAATAGAATACGTTGTCCTAAAGAGACAATAGCCCCCGAGACTGGGGATTCTATCTTTCCCGGGTCAGGCGATGGATCTTCCGCAAGTTGCTGTGGTACACATGCACATAGCAAAAAACCAGTAAAAAATATAAGATTCGGTAAAAATAATCCGGTTTTAATCAGGGGTAAAATAATATGTCGGACTTTCACGATAATTGAATGCATAATAATTCTCTTTACGAAGATAGGGATCGCCTGCAATATATTGAGCCTCAACCAACACATTACAGGTCTCGGCAGGAGATAAAGTTGCTGCCGGGATACGTATCGAAGTCTCTATAGTTGACTGACTAAATACTATTCCACGACTAGCACGCACCGTGCAGATATATACAGAAGACCCCGTAACCTCCCGCCAGGCAATTGAAATATCTCTGGAAGAAGACACCCGGTTTCCTTGTCCGGCTACAACACCTGATGAATCCTGTATAACAATGACATCGGGTGTTTCAGTGAGGACGATAACAGGAATAGATAATTCAGCGTTTCCCATGATACTTTCAACCGATACGGAGTACAATCCAGACTGTGTTTTTGGCACCATTGATTCGTACAGATTCGTTGAAGAATTGAAGTAAACCCATTGAACAGCATATTGCGGGTCGCTCAAATATACTCGCGCTCCCGTTGGTACATTTCCGCTTTGATCTTCTAGCCGGACACGAAGCCATAACTGCTGTAAACCAGTGTCTTCAAGGCTTGCCCATACCGAAAAAGTCTGTGCTACAGGTTTATCATTTTCAGAAGTACAACTGGCGAGCACAAAAAGGCAGCAGCAAAGAGCTGGTACCAGAATTCTTATTCTTCCTGCCACAGTTTACCCTTCCCGTCGGTGCGAAAGTTAAGTTTTACGGCATAAATAGCGGTTGAATGTTTAACAATTGCGGTGTCATTATATTTAAGTACGTTACACAGTTGCCACCGGTCTCCATGTATTGAGGTGTCAATGCCAAGAAGCATGCCCGTTTCTGCATCGAGGATACGCATGCAGTCTTGCGAGAACACATAGGTAAGGCCTTCGTGGCACACCGGATTCGACCCGTGACTGTACTCGAACGACTTCATCCAGACAGCTTCGCCGGTGTCAAGATCCACACATTTTACATTGTTCGGGTTATCTGTATTGTCTGCAACAGTACCACTTGTGTAGTACGCCCGGTTATTATAAATAAATCCACCAGCATCTTTTCCGCCTGCATAATACACACCGTGTTCAACAAGAATTTCTCCGGTTGCCGGGTCGATAATCCCGAAACCGTAGGGGTCAAGAATAATCAGCCTGTCATTGCGGTACAGGGGTGTCCAGTAACCCCAGGCATCTAAATGTTGTCCTTTTGTTTGCCACAAAATTTCTTTAGTATCCAAGTCAATTGCGTAAAAGGTTCCTGGTTTTCCCCATTCCGGGTTAACGCCGCCATAGGCTATTCCCTGATGAATGACAGGGGCAAGCCAGTGAATTCTGCCGTCACCATCGGCATCTTCCGGCAAGGGGTACAACACTTCAGGGTCAGCGCGCCATTGGTTTCCGTCCCAATAGAGGTCGGTAAGAATGTTCACCCGGCACAATCCATGACCGATTGTTGCAAAATATACAGTATTCCCGTCAACCACAGCCTGACTGTTTCTTTGCCACCTAGAGTCACCAAAATTTACACTTTTATCAACAATTCCATTTAAATTATAAAGTACAAGATTTTCTCCACTAAGTCCTCCAATCCTGCCATTTTCGAAAAACACAGGAGCAGTGGCAATTCCAACTAATTCATTATCTTCCCATTCAATAACTCCCGTATCTGCATTAATAGCACGAAAAGTGATTTCATCATTACCTGCAAAGTAAACAGTCCCATCTTTCTCAGCAAGAGGCCAAGTTGATCCCGAAAAAGAAGATCTACTCCACAATACAGATGCAGTTACATCTTGTACTTTCAACGATTCATCAGTAGTAGGTGGAGAACATGATAGCGAACAAATTGTCGTCAAGACCAAAAGCATTAATTTGAATAACATCAGTTTACATTCTCCGCTTCTTTATACTGTCCTGGTAATAGACTACCATTGTATAACCATCTCGCAAGTACACCAGAACCTTCCATTCGGTCATTATAAAGTCCTACAGGTTTTCTGGAAGAGGGAATACCCCAAATATCTTCATGGGTAGATTCTGTTAAATGATTGTATTGACCAGAGAATTTTCCTTTTGATTCTCTATCAATATACTGCCCGCCGAATTGTGCAACGTCGATATATTGGTCACCACTCGGAATAAATCCATCATTTTCATTTTTTCTTGTACCTAAAATCTTGGAAAAGTTTTCGTTGTGGTTATCTAACCAGTCATTTGCATTTGAAGCCCAGAATTTCATTGATCTTGCTGCCTGCGCTTCATTTTTTGCCTCTCTATAACTTTTCTTAACAAATAGACTGAGTGCATATCGAATGGCAGCCTGCGTATTCCAATAATATTCTTGACTTAGCCAATAAGCTTCTGATACCCCTAAGACAAACTGTGTTGCAAATTTAACAGTTCCTGGAGATAGGAAGTATTTCCATATACCTACGGTATCATCCAATGATCCACTTTCAATCAATAGCTCCAAGGGGTTGGATTGGTTACCCACAATAAATCCATAACGGACGTTAGCAGGAAGTTTCCAATTTCCAGAAACTAACAGTTTGATCGTATATCTTCGACCATTAATGTTATAATACACGGTCTTATATATGGGATCAGCAATATAATCCCTTATAAATTGGCTGTCTGGTCTTAGATCTGGATAGCATGTTTCCTCATTATCCAAATC
>LVBK01000078.1 GCA_001604385.1 Spirochaetales bacterium Spiro_09
CTTTCTTGCATGGACTATATATGCATGAAAAAATAATTATAATTACAAATTGCTCAATGGTTGAGAAAAGAATAAACTTCTGGGAAATTTCAATAGATATTTTTCCGGGATATGATGAATAATAAAACAAGGAAAACTTATGCGCAATAGATTCTTTTTCATGATAGCGATAATCATTGCAACACTATCAGGATGTGCAACAAAATTACCCATTATGACAGAATTTGATAAGGCTCCATTATTTGGGATGATTTATGATGCCGATGGTGTTCCGGTACACAATGCCTCTGTATTAATAAATGGAGAGACAGGACCTTTAACGGATATAAATGGAAGATTTGTAATACCCAACCTTCCCAGAGGAAACCATATACTCGTAATACATAAAGAAGGGTATTCATCAACCACCACATCATTTGATTTCATGAATAAATCCCAAGTTCTTTACCTTAAAATGAACTCCGCTCGACAGCATTATTCAAAAGCCGTCAATCATTTTGAATGCGGATTATTTCGGGAAAGCCTGATCGAAGTACAGTCGACACTTGATCTTGACAAGGATTTCTATTCAGCCACATATCTACAAGTACTCATATTGATAAAATTGAAGCAATTTGATGAAATCCCCTTATTAATTGAATTTCTCAGGACAAATTTGGGTGCTTTACAGGAAGTCGATGAGCTTGAAAAAATGTATCTACATGAAGTTAATAAATGAAACCTGAAAAGAAATATGAGAATAATACAAAAGGGTCCTTACTCATTGATGCAATGATCACTGTATTAATAACAACAATATTTCTTTCAATTCTTATACCCCTTTTAATTAAATCACAACACATTTTGCATGATCTTGAAACACTCCTTGATAACTTCATTCAGACCACAGGCACAGTATGGTAAAGAGAAATGTCAGTGGATTTACCTTTATAGAAACAATTGTCACGCTAATGTTCTTAAGCATTTTTTTGGCTTTTTCATTTTTCGGAGTTCAAAAACTATTTTATACAGCAACAATGAACTGGAAAAGAAACCAGGACGTAATTAAGAAACATGAGCTGATCACGACACATTATCGTTTGCTTAAAGAGATTACATATCCATTTTGGATTAAGCCAAAAATACTCACAGACAGCAATCAACAGATTGACATACCATTTTATGAGGGCATTCAATCAAATACACTAAAAATTTCATTCTTCAACACCAAATTGACATACACCATAGTCAAATCAGATGAGACACTGTGGTCTTATACATTTACCGATATTAAGTCGGTGTTATTTACTGCTATCCCAGGCCTTAATGACAGTGTTTTGGGAGTGACATCCGATATAGTCATGATGAACAATACTGCAATTTCAGCAACTGTCTGGTTTGCGGACAGATATATTACAACAAGTATCGGAAGTAACGAATGATACAAAGCAGATCAAGGGGATATATCTCATTAAACATTCTTCTCCTGCTCCTGTTCATCTCCTTAATACTATCATCAATGATTTACTTCTACCATTCATCTTTGCTTCAGTCACACGAACTCAAAACCAAAATTGAAAACACGCACGCTCTTCAAAATACTTTTACTACACTACTTTCATTCATGCATACTAGTTCCAGCCCTTATTCTGATTCACAATTTGATGC
>LVBK01000008.1 GCA_001604385.1 Spirochaetales bacterium Spiro_09
TATTTTGATCATAAAAGAAGAAAAGCAATGTTTACAACACAGCTAAAAAAAGAGAATAACGAATTCTATTGCATTATTCCTGATCATATTATCAAACTGGATACTATTCAAAGTACCTCTACCGAGGCATCTGTAGTAATCTCTGACACCATACAGAGATTCACCGGCCATGCTCATCCATTATTTCCGTTGTGGACATCCAATAATCAGGTACATCATCTTCCACAGGGTTTTATTCGAACAATCTCCCGACGATTATCTATTCCTGAAACACATACGCTCTTGCTTTCTCATCTGTTTCGGGTTATTGATTTTTTTCGAACCGCGAACAGTCTACATGATTGGGAATCATGTATCCCTATATTTCTAGATAATCTGTATTTTGGATTTCTATCTACCGGGGAAAGGGTAATATCGAAAGAAACTTCTCAATGCCTTGAAATTCAGGCGGGTATTCGCAAAATTCAATGCACCGGGAAATATCTGTCCTCAATTCCGGTAACAAATAGTATGGAATTTTTCGTGTTTACACTCCATGATATGCAAACTGAAGATTCCCGGTTTCTGTTTGAAAAATGTTATCACGAGAAATTTGATTCAACATAAAAAAAAGGCACTACTCCCGGGTAGTGCCTGATACTGGAACTGACGGATGTAATACCGTCAGCTCGATTTTATTCACCATCGATTGATATACCGTGACGTCGTTGGGGATATTTTTTAAGCATTGCAACTCCATTTCGTTTGTCGTTATAGACAAATCCCCCGTTCCAGTATTCCAGAGCGGCGAACAAAGCGTTGCCTCCATCCTGTTCATCACTTCGCTGAGTCCGGAAAGAAACATAGGAACCGAGGTGCTCAAAATCTTGTTGGTACAGACATTCCAACCGCTTCCTGTTAAAATCATTCCATTTTTCCAGATCCTTGAAACCGTCACCCTCATCCTCTACGATGATATGTGCATGCGTAGAACTGAAAGAATACCAAACGCGAACTTTCTTGTTCAGATCGCAATCGTTTCCATGTTTTACCGCGTTTTTTATGATTTCGCTTATTTGTTGCTCAAGAAGGTTAATTTCCTTGATCTCAAGAGGCGCAGACTGAACGATAAGGAGGGTAAAATATCGTATCTGGCGGAAATCTGACGGAAATTCCTTGTAGAGCATATTAGTCTTGTCAAATAAAGGGTCGCTACCATCAGCCCTCAAATCTTTGGTCGGATTCATCTGCAGTACTCCTATTATTAATTTTAGCCTTCCATTTGTTGAAGTGCTTCTTCAATACTGTTGGTAATGGGGAAATAACCCATTAGCTTTGTCAATTCAATAACTTTTTTTACAGAGCCATGAATATTCGTAATGGAGAGCTTCAGATTCATTTTCTTTACTGTGGAGCAAATATAAATCAATGCTCCAATTCCTGAAGAGTCGATATAATCTACCTGTTCAAGATTGATTATAAAGGATTGCACGTTTTTCTCGAGCATCTTCATAACCAACTCCTTGAGCTTGTATGAATTATAGAGATCCATTTCACCGTTTACATCAATGATGTATACATCTCCGTTCTTTCTGATTTTAAGTTCCATACTGATGCAGCTCCTTTCCTCTTCTTTTATGCCTTTATCTTCATGATGACAAGAGTCTGGTCGTCATGAAGCGTGGCTGAACCCAAAAAAGCCTGGATATTTTGCTTAACTTCCTTAGCAATATCCTTTGCGGTTCCGCCGGAATGTGCCTTGACGATTTCCGAGAGGCTGTCTATTCCATACTGTTTTCCCTCGGTATTCAACGCTTCGATCAGACCATCTGTAAAGAGTATAATAATGTCTCCTTTACCAACTGTCAACTTTGTTGTCTCATACTGCGATGCCCGTTCAATTCCGATGGGATCGCTTTTTTGATGGATTCGATCCATTTTTTTTGTATCGGCATGCCAGACCAGAGCCGCTTGATGTCCTGCCGATGCAAATTCGACTACCCGGCTGTCGGGACTGTAACTGACAAATGAAAGGGTAGCGTAGTGATCAAGATCTATCTTTCCGGTAATACCCTTATTTACCCAATCGAGGATAGTGCCGGCATTCTTTGTCGTATTGGTTACTAGTTGCAGTATGGAACGTACCATCATCATAACCATACTTGACTGGATGCCTTTTCCGGCAACATCGCCGATAACCACGGCTATGCGATCCCTTCGCGCAAGAATTATATCGTAGTAATCGCCGCAAACACCTTTCGCTGAATTGAAGAAAGAACCGAAGCCCACTTCCGGTAACTCGGGAAGCCGTTTCGGGTGGAGGGTTTTCTGTATTTTTGCGGCAATACTTGCTTCGCGTTCAAGATCTGCCTGTTCCAGCACTTCCTGAATGCCATAAATATTGTTTATAGCGGCTCCACCATATTCTCCGACTGACTGGGCAATTCTGAACTCGCTTTCACCAAAGGCCGGATTTCCCGGATTGCGTGACACACCCGATACACCTACAACCCGTCCCCGCACGATGAGAGGAACAATTATGTAGCTACCGGGTACCAGGAATTCTTCCGGACCGTTTACATGAACCCTCTTGTCTGCTGTACCGTCCGGTATCAGCATCGGCTTTCCGTTTGCTGCCACTTCCCCGAATACGCTTTCTCCGAGATTAAACTGTACATAGCGGAAATTCGTTTCGACCCTAACGGGTTTATGCGGTAAGTCCTGGGGCAGCTTATAGGGAGGAGGAAAGGATCCCTTGAAGGATTTGGATGTGATAATATCGTCAAAATCATCGGTGAGGAAGACAACTCCTCCATCTGCCCGGGTGCTTGCAATTTGCGTTTCGTTAATATAATCCAATAACCGTATCGGGTTCACCTCGGTGGTGAGAGACTCGGCAACATTAAGTAAAAAATTATGACCAATTTTGACTAGGGGGTCTTCTTTTTCTGCAATTGTCGTTTCTTCGGTGTCCTCGATAATGTGTTCTGCCTGTTCAATTTTCTCTGTTTTCAATGAGGCGAGCGCTATCATGAAAAGAACCGAAAAGATGCTTGCCAGGAATACGGACAGAGACAAAATGAATGAACCGGTGATAAAAAGGGCGGCAACACCCGCTACAAGCATAACGGTTATAAAACCGATGCCCAACACATAGAAACCGTTCCCCGGAATCTTCTCTGGTGATTTGCTTTTAATTCTGACAAGCAGAAATCCTGCAGCAGAATGAAGCACTATGCTTGCTGCTATTGGCAAAAGGGCGAATGAATCAAGAAGTGCTGTTTGCATTGTATTTCAAGTGTAGCATTGAAATTTTTGACCGTCAAGGTTGAACATTTTTTTTGAAAATGTTGATAAGGCGATCAAGCCAGTTTTTTTTTGCTGTTTCGGCTATGACCCGGGCAGTTTCATCCAGACTGTAAAACCCACCATATTTAGCCTTGAGATCATCCCATTGTTTGATTATCCAGACGTAGAGGTCGCTGGAAGTCCTTCGCCGAAAAGCCCGTTTCAGGTCATGCGCCTTGATAATTGCCATTACTGGCTGGTAGACATTTTTATACCAGGAAAGAAGCGCATCACTGAACGGTATTTCTTCTTTATGCTTTTCATTGATGAAATATTTATGTACCAGAATGTGATTATAAATTACATCGTATTGGCCGGTCGAAGTAAAATCCAGATTCCAGTCCTCGGTAATATCGCCATAATTAGTTTCGGAATAGAAGATACGTTTTTCATATTTTATGACATGAGACAGCAGTGCTTTTTGCGTCATACCGGGCCAAAGCCGTATTTCACTCTTCAAGGAAATAACTTCGGCATCGATAAATTCGACGCCCTGTGCCTTTGCAACGGAGACCCGATGGTTGCCGTCGCGAACGAAATAAACACCTCCAATTTCATAGAGCTGAATTGGTGGTAATGAAATATCGGCAAGATGAGCTTCATCGACCCGTTCCCATCGTTGCCGAAGCATATTTGAGCGGGGAAGAAAATGATTATCAAAATCCTGATAGCGACCTTCGCTGCCTACGATTTTCTGTATGGGGACAGTCTGCATTCCGGCATACACTTCGTTTTTCGGTCGTAAAATTGCCTTGACATCGTGAAAAGACAGCAGCTTTTTTTTGTCCGGATCAAGAAAATGCTGTATTTCATTAACCAATACCTTGTTTCTTGCCTTATTAAAGTCTTCTATCGCCTGGGATTTGTGTACGACGGTCATGAACGAATATCTCCGGTGTCAAGAATAAAATGGCTGTAAGCATTTATTACAGTAGTCTTATTATACTGAGAAACCCGTATATCCTGTAGATCATATAAATGAATATGTCCATGGATCAAATATGCGGGATGAAAAGTCTTCATAAACCAGATAAAGGAAGCAAACCCCTTGTGACAGGGGTCATTCTTGTCATGAATGCCTTCCGGTGAAGCATGGGTAACGAAAATATCCAGATATCTTCCATAGCGGAGTTTATTGAGAATAAGGCGAGGCACCAGTTTGAATAGTTTCCATCGCATTTGACGGTCGGTATACTGATTCAAACCCTTGTTATAGCGAAGCGATCCGGAAACACCTGCCATGAGTATATTTCCTTCCCGTGCCGTGCGAAAGCCGATATAGGTAGCCCCATGCGAAAAAGCATAGTTCAGGAGCGGTTGGGCTTTATTTTGTGCCTGTATATCAAGATTTTTGTGGTACAAACCGAATTCGTTCAGGTTATGGTTGCCGAATACAAAATAAACCGGTTTGTTGAGCGATGAGACTATGAAATCGAGATATTCCATGGGCAAGTCGCCGGCAGAGATGACAAAATCAATATCCTTATAACGTTCCTTGATGCTGCTGCTATACACGAGTGGATCGATCTGATCAGAAACGCACAGGATTTTCATGGCGTATATATATTAGCTTTTTTGACCGAATACGTCTATCGATGAAAGCATGTTTTCCAGCTTGTCTCGCCCGATAAGCTCGATTGGGCGGCTTTCTGCAAATTCGAGGGCAGTACGGGTAAAGCCAGAGCTGGTAATGACAATTCCGCGTATTAAGGCTTGCTTTTTCATATCTTCCTGTAGTGATCGTAAAAAAGAGTCCTCAATTAGATTCGGATCGCGATAAAACAGGATTAGTCGGGGCATCTTTCGAACATTACGCCATTTTTCCGCATCGTTCTCCACTGCAATGAGGGCACAACCATATTTTGTTTCTTTTATATCCCGAACCGAAAGATCCAGGCCGTTGGTTGTAATTGCCTTGCAAATGGTAAAAAAATCTTCTTTGCCTGCAGTGAGATATTCTTTTATATGATCATTGGATCTGAGTTCCTGGTATTGTGATAATTTTTCCCCGACATCCCGAAAACCTCTACGCTTGGAAAAAATCTTTTCCCACTGGCCTATAGCCTGGTCTATATCTCGCTGTTTTTCAAAGCAGGAAGCAAGAAAATAGCGGGCATGCAGGGTGTCATTCGAACTGTCGTCCGTTGAAAGCTTTATTGCCCGGTCAAATTCAATAATCGCTTTTTCAACACTGTTTGCTTCCATGTAACAACAGCCCCGTTCAATGAGTGCCTTTTGTTTGAACTCGGGATCCCGGAGTGCTTTTTCAAACGATGCAAGGGCATTTGCGTAGTCATGGCTTTCACGCAGCAGTTTACCCTGATAAAAATATGCTGCGGTATTTTTGGGATCCAGCTTCAATGCGAGAGCGATTTCTTTTTTTGCATCGGTCATCTGCTTGTTGCGAAACAGGAGCAGGCCAAGCGATGCATGGGCGGAAGCGTGTTTTGGATCTGTTTCTACCGCCTTGCGGTAGTAGGCCAGAGCCTGTTCAGAATTTTCGCGTGCTTCGAACAGCTGTGCGGCATTATAATAGTGTTGTGCGTCGAAGGGTTCTTTCTTGATAAGCAAAAGATATTCTTTGAGAGCTTCTTCAGGTTGGTTATATTTCAGATAAAGTTGTGCTATTGTCTTGCGAAAATCGGCTTCGGGTATTTTATCCGAAAAAATGGTGGTGGAATTCACTGCCTTGAATTCCATCAGAGCCAGCTCGGACTTGCCGTCGGAAAGGTAGGCCCTTCCCAGCATGTACCGGGCTTCTGAATCCCGCGGGTTCTTTGCAATAAGTCCTTTTGCAAGTCTGATGGCCTGTGTCGTCTTTCCCGAGCTGATTAGTCTGTCAATATTTGATATTTTTTGTGGCAGGAGAAACGATTTGACCAGAAAAATGAGCAGGAAGGCCACACCGGTGCCGAGAATTAAAATGAAGGCTATAAACATTGATGACATAGTAATAGACTATAGCTTTTGTGGGGTATTGTCAAACATGAAACAAAGATGCTCGTTCCTTATACTGTCTGTATTTACGCTTTTTACCATGTATGCTCTTGACCCGTTCGAGGAAGGCTACCGCCTGTTTACCGAAAACAAAATGCAGGAAGCAATTCCGTTGTTATATCAGGCATCGTTGCAAAGCGGAACACCTCCCTCCGTTTTTTTGCATTTGGGTCTTGCCTATCAACAGACCGGTAAATATGCTGATGCGATAAGCACCTTTATGAGGGGAACCTCCGCATCGGGTACTGATCGCAAGGCATTGTTCTTTAATGCGGGCAACGTCTATTACAGGCAGGAGCTGTATCAGGATGCGGAAATCATGTACTCACGGAGTATCGAAGTCGATTCGGCATATGCTCCTGCCTACCTGAACCGGGCCAATGCCCGCATGAAGCTTGCGCGCTTTACCGAAGCGGAAAATGACTATTCTTATTATTTGACCCTGGATCCAGCCAGCTGGCAACGGGATTCTATAAACCAGCTTCTGGCATTGATACGGGCCGAGCGGAAAGCGCGCGAGGATGAATCAGTACGCCTTGAGGCAGAGCGATTAACCAAAGAGGCTGAAGAACGCGCGGCAGCGGACCGGTATCAGCAACTTCTGGACGCAATTAGTTCATCGCTCAAGTCAGTAGACGCCGCAAGCACGCTTTCAGCAGGTTCTGAAGATATACTATTATATGATGAGGTAAGCGAACTTGAATAACAGACAAAAAGGAATTGTCATAGGCGCGGGTGTTCTGTTACTGCTTTTGGTCGGAACGCTCGGTTTTATCGCATTACGAGCGGCCGTGAATCCGGGCACTGATGATGAGTCGATCCGTGTGCGGATGAATACGTTGACCCTGGTGCGAACCTATGTTGACAAGGAAGAATATGACCGGGCTCTCTCCCTTCTCGAGAACCTGCTGATTCAGGATCCTATGGATAGCGATGCGCAGGAATTGATGGACAGCATTCTTTCAGCTCGTCGGGCAAAGCAGGCTCTGGAGGGTGGTTCTGCTGATCTGAGTCGTTCAGAAATCGATGCTGCAATGGAAGCTGCGCGTCGATCTGCCGCGCGTATTGCTGAAGCTGCAGATGCAGCCCAGCGCGCGGCCTCGCGGCTATCCGCCCAGGAAGTTTCGTCACGGGACCGTAATACACCGGTCGATGCTTCCATGAACCAGCCAGTCGCTGCAAAGAGCGAGAAAACCGCTGATGCTGAGCGTATTGCAGCGGATCGAGCTGCTGCCGAACAGGCTGCCGCTGACCGTGCCGCTGCCGAGCAATCTGCCGCAGCACAGGCTGCATCCGATGCGCAACGACGAAAAGAACTTGAGGCCGAACTTGCGCGAAAAAGTGCTGACCTTCAAAAACGGATTCAGGAAGTCAATGAAGCCGTCAATAAGGGCAAAGACAGCGCTGCCTCGGGAAGTCTTCGCTCGGCCCTGTCAAGCTTTCAGGATGCTACCGGAAAACTTCCCGCAGGGGAGGATACCTTTGCCTCCCAGAAATATCTGGAAATGGCCGAGTCTCTGTATGCCATTGCCGGTCAATCTTCTGACAGTACCATTCGTGATGAGGCGACCGCTTCTTCGCTTGAATATGTCAATCGTGCAATACAGCTTGATCCTACATCGGCATCGGCTCATTATCTGAAGTCCCGGATAATGGCCGATCAGAACAAAACGGATGCCGCTCTGGCCAGCTTGCAGGAAGCGGCCCGTCTTGATGCATCCAATTACCTGTATCCGTTTGAACTGGGTAAAATATTCTATTCACAGCGGAAATTTGCCGAAGCTAAAGCCCAGTTTGCCAAAGCAGGTTCCTTGAAGTCAGACTTCGAACCAGCCTTTTTCAATCTCGGGATGTCCTGCCGCGCGCTGAATCAACAAACCGAGGCGCTTCAAGCCTTCAGGAAGGCTGTAGCGATAAAGAACGACTATACCCGCGCGCATATCGAAATTGCCCGAATCCTGGATAGAACCGGTGATCATCAGGGAGCGGTATCATCATACACTACTGCGCTGAAGTTTGAACCTTCAAATGTTTCGGCGCTTCGTGAACTTGCATCTGTGTACAGTAAAATGAATCGATTCAATGATGCGGAGCGCTATTTCCGTGAGGCGCTCGCTCTTGGCTCTTCTGATGCCCAGACGAATTACAACATGGCAACGGTGCAGCTTGAACTGGGAAAACCCGCATTGGCACTTGATTATGCAAAGAAGGCAGTAGATGCCTCTCCTGACAACGCGCTCTTTTTGTATACATACGGGCTCGCCGGTGAGCGCAACGGCATGATGGATGTAGCGCTGCAACAGTATGCGCGGTCAATTACTGCTGACCCCAAATATGTGAAGCCCCGAATCAATCTGGGCACCATGTATCTTGAAGCGGGCCGTATCGATGATGCCCTGTCCCAGTTGGTAGCCGCTTTCAATCTTGAAAAGGAAAATTTTGAGGTCAACAACAACCTGGGCAAGGCATATGGTTTGAAGGAGCAGTTTGACCGTTCGGTGGATCACTATGCCCGAGCTGTTGCCCGCGCACCCCGGGATGTGACGGTTAAAATCAATCTTGCGTCCGCCTATACCAGCGCGTCTCTGAATGAAAAAGCGCGCGATACATACCTTGAGGTACTAAAACTGGATCCCGCCCGTTGGGATGCCTATTATGAACTGGGAAAGCTTCACATCAGTCTGAATGACCGTGAAGCGGCAAAAAAAGTGTTACAGGAACTATTAAACAAGAAGCCTGATTATATCCGCGCTTCGGAAGTTCGCTCCCTCCTGCAGACACTCTGACCGAAAAAACGTTTCGCCGTGTTTTACTCGGTTCTTCCGATTCGTGCAAACAGTTCGTCCCGGTCAATCACGATCCAAACCGGTCTTCCGTGGGGGCAGACCGGTTCCTCAAGCGAAAAGGTTTTTTCAACCAGATTCCGGGCAGTAAGCGGATCCAGAATGTCGCCGTCCTTGCACGCTGCCCGGCAGGCAGAGAGGGCATACAGACCGTGGAGCAGGGCACGGCCGTCTGTTTTTCCCGAGCTCAGGGCTTCCTGTATATCATGGGCAGTTCCCTTCCAGCGACCGGGAACCGAGGTAACCTGCCACAATCCCGGCCCTGTCCTGTTTAGCACAAAGCCTGCCTGCTCCAGATCGGCCTTGCCGGCTTCGATATGTTCATCGACACGTTCACTGTCCGTTTCAATGGTATAGGGAACCAATAATTCCTGCCTTCCTCCCGGATGACACATCAACTCATCATACAAAATTCGCTCGTGCGCCGCGTGCTGGTCAACGAGATATAACCGGTTGCCTTTTTCCACCGCAAGAAATGTCCCCAGAATTTGGCCAAGAAATCGGAATCCCGATCCAGTGTCAAGGGGAGGCATGTATCCCGTCGGGGCCTTACCGTGCGCGGCCTGGACGAGCATTTCGGGCCAACTTCGTTCGCCCGATGTCAATGAATGCTCCCGATAGTTTTTGAAGGGTGAAGGGGACATACCGGCAGAAGTCATATCCCGGGCTCGCGATGCCGGATTCGCGTGATCGATCGAGGGAAACCCGTGTTCTTTTCCTTCGAACAATTCCCGGTTTTTTGTTTCCAGGCGCATCTTTGATATGGTGTAATTCCGGTAGAAGGACTGAATTGCCGAACTTACCGCATGATGAATAGTGCCCGCATCACGGAAGCGAGCCTCTTTCTTTGCTGGATGGATATTGAAATCGACAAGAGAGGGATCAATTGTCAGGAAAAGGAAGGCAAACGGATGGCCTCCGTTCGGGAAATGCCCCTCGGCGCCGTACTCTATGGCCTGTACGAGCGAATATTCCTGTATTCGTCTACCGTTCACAAATATTTGAGTGTCCCTCCGGTCGGGACGGACAACATCGGGACTCCCCGCTATTGCAGTAAAGCTGAAACCTTCTCCGGTTCCGGTAATATTGTGTATAAGGGTTGCCCCTTCCCGGGGTTTCAAAGCGTCAATGACCCGTTCGCGGAGACCGTTGACCGCCGGAAGGATGTATTTCGGCTGTCCGTCAACGGTAAGACGGAATTCTATATCTGGCCAGGCCAGCGCCTTCTCGATGAAGATTTGTCTGCATTGCCCGGTTTCAGCCGCGGGACGCTTTAAAAAATGGCGGCGGGCGGGAAAGTTGCCAAAGAGGTTTTCAACCTGAATAATCGTACCCGCTTGAAGTCTTCCCGGTTCCAGAATACCATTCGACAACCTCCAGGCTCCCTGGCCCTTGCGGATCGAGGTTATTTCGAGTTGAGCAACTGCCTGGATTGAAGACAATGCTTCACCGCGAAAACCGAGTGTGGAAAGCGACAGCAGGTCCTCCTCCCGTGAAATCTTGCTGGTGGTGTGTGTTCGGGTGCATACGGCCAGGTCTTCCCGGGTCATTCCATATCCGTCATCTGAAATTCTGATGCGCTCTATGCCTCCACCGGTAATCTCGACGGTTATCTTCCGTGAGAGCGCGTCTATTGAATTATCGAGAAGCTCGCGGACTACCGCTGCGGGACGGTCAATGACTTCTCCTGCCGCTATTTTTCGTGCGACCTCGGGGGGCAGTTCCCGTACGGGACCGGGTAGGGCGGCCGTGTGTTCAGTCAAGACCCTGCTCCGAAAAAAGATCAAGTTCGGGTTTTTCATCGACCGTAGCGGGTTGATTCATCAGTATCTGGATTTTACCTTCGATCTTGTCCAGATCCTTTTCAAGCGTCTTTGCCAGCTTGATGCCTTCCTCAAAGAATGACAGTGCATCTTCAAGGGAAAGGTCGGGGTTCCGTATCGCCTCGCTCAGTGTTTCAAGCCGTTCGAGCCTTTCTTCAAATTTCTTCATGTTCTGTAGCCTCCACACGGGCAGTGATTGTTCCCTGTTCGGGAATTATTTCCAGCAGTGAGCCGGTTGGGGCGTCTAAACTGGATCTGATGATCGCACCGGTCGTTTTGTCCCGAACCATCGCATATCCACGGGCAAGGATCGTTCGTGGGTTGCCCGCTTCAAGGGTAGCGCTCATGCGCTCTATCGCCAGGCGGGTATCAAGGACCCGTGCTGATAGCGCTTCCAGCAAGGCCTCTTTTGCATCATCAAAACGCAATAATAGCGGTTGTTCTATGCGTCTGAATCTCAGCTCAAGGGATTCCCGGCTAAATTGATTCATTATGAGCCGGAAACGATCTGTCTTGCGATGCATGGACTGTTCTATTTCATACCTGGCGGATTCTATCCGTTCAAGAATGTCACTTTTGAGCGGACTTACCAGTTCTGCCGCTGCCGAGGGAGTCGGCGCACGCAGATCGGCTGCAAAATCGGTCAGCGCCCAGTCAATTTCATGTCCTACCGCGCTTATCACCGGTATGTCTGATTCACAGACTTTTCTGACTACTTTTTCCTCGGAAAAGGGAAGTAAATCTTCCAGGGATCCTCCCCCCCGTCCAATGATGATCACGTCGCCCAGCCTGTGTGTGTTTGCGACATCGAGCTGGCGGACGAGACTGTCTGATGCCTCGTTTCCCTGAACGACTGCGGGAAGAATTGTTATCCCGATATGCGGATTTCTTCTTCTGATAATTTGAATGATATCGCGGATAGCAGCTCCCGTAGGGCTGGTAATGACCGCAACCGTTTGTGGAAAAAACGGGATTTTTTTCTTTCGGTCAGTATCAAAAAGCCCTTCCGAGGCAAGTTTTTTCTTCCGTTCCTCAAGCAGCGAAAGAATGTCGCCCTGACCGGCAAGTTTCATGGAATCGACGACAATCTGGTAAGAACCCCTGGCTTCATAGACCGAAAGGGATCCTGTAGCGTGAACCAGAAGGCCGTCCTTCGGAGTAAACGGAAGGTAGCGGGCTTTTCCCTTGAACATGACCGCAGAAATTGCACTTGTCTCATCTTTCAGGGTAAAATACAGATGTCCCGAGCTGGATGGCCGGAAGTTTGATACTTCTCCTTCAAGGCATACTGAGGGAAACGAACCTTCCAGTATTTCCTTGACGAGTGAGTTGATTTCCGATACGCGCAGTAGTTTGATTCCGTTCACGGTCATACACTAGCATGCGTCGGGAGATTTCTCAAGCTGAGCGTTCTGATGCCGATATTGAAGGTACGATGAAAAATATTGTTTTTCTGTTTGCCGGTGAAATTTCCTCTTGTGCCTTTGAGCCGTTTTCGGGCACAGTTTCTGCCTTTGACCGTTCTGTCACCTTTGCACATGCCTTGCCGGATGTTTCCCGGATAGTATTGCTTTCTGGCCATCGGAGTCATGCCGGGGCCATATTGCCGGAATTGCCACCCATACCGCCCGAAATACACCATATTCACGAAGAAATGTGGACTGTTTCTTCTTTTTGTTCAACGCTTGCCGAACAAACGGAGGGTTATGATAATGTGTTCTTCTTTTTTGCGGATCAACCTCTTCTTGATATATCCGCAACTGAACGTCTTTTAAAGCAACACCTTCGCTATGCGGCAGAATACACCTTTGCTGACGGGTATCCTTCCGGTCTTTTCGCCGATATTCTTTCAGCGGGAAGTGCACCCTTTCTGAAGAAACTGTCACAGGACGATACTTCCCGTGTTGAGCGCACGGTCATCTTTGATACCATAAAAAAAGAGATAAACTCGTTTGATATTGAAACCGACGTATCCCCGGTGGATCACCGACAATTACGCTTGATATTTGCCGCCGATTCGCTGCGAAATCTGCGTCTTTGTAAATCATTTTCCGACCTGAACGTCGAGAACTGTTCAGCACTTATTTCCGCGCGCCGGAAAGAACTGTATACACTGCCGGCTTTCTATAATATACAGATCAGTGGTCGCTGCCCCTATGAATGCGTTTACTGCCCCTATCCCGCCATGTGCTCTAACGGAGCAGGCCTGTCTCCGGGAATCCGGGCGACTGAACGAAATGATTTTATGGATGTGAGTCTTTTTTTGTCCATCGTCGACAACATTGCCGCGTATTCTCATGAGGCTGTCATTGGTCTTTCTCTGTTCGGAGAGCCGTCATATCATCCCCGTATTGTCGATCTTGTTGCCGGTGTACTGAAGTATCCAGGCCTTTCCGTGTTAATCGAAACAACGGGTATCGGCTGGAATGCAGAAACGATAGCCAGTATCCACCGTATTGCAGCTTCCGCGCACAACCGGACAAACGGACAGGAACCGATACATTGGATAGTGTCGCTTGATGCGACTACAGCGGAGAGTTGGACTCGCCTGCATGGATGCATGGACCGGGATCTCCCGGGCCGTTGCATAGCTTTGTTCAATGAGGCAGTCAATTTCGTTCATACAATTGCCCCGTTGTTTCCCCGTGCGGTATGGTCTCAAATGCTCAGGCTCAAGGATAACGAAGAAGAGCTTGAGCCTTTTTACCGTTACTGGAAAGAGGCGACAGGTTCGGTTATTATCCAGAAACATGATCATTTCTGCAAAACCATTGAAGACCGCCGTGTTGCAGATTTATCCCCGCTTGAGCGCAATCCATGCTGGCATTTGAAGCGTGATATGTGTATCATGCTTGACGGAACCGTACCCCTGTGTCGGGAAGATGTCTACGCATCAATGGCGTACGGTAATGTATTTACTGATACATTCGAGTATATTCGTTCACGGATGTGTGCGGTATATGAGGGGCACTGCGAAGGCCGCTATGAGGGGATGTGCGCTGACTGTGATGAATACTATACCTTTAATTTTTAATGAGAAAAAAGTTTCTCACACAATAATCGGCGGTACTGTAAAAAAAAGTATCGAGGAACATATTCCCCTTACCGTTATTCTGTTGCATCGGGGTGGTAGATATTACCGTTCTGCGGTATTCCAGAATCTTGAAAACGCGGGATTCACTTCGATAATTTCTGTGGAAATGGCTAACGAGCCCTATGATATTGAAAGTCTTTCCGCCCGTTTCCCGTCGGTTAAATTTTTACTTCCGCTTGAAAAAGTTACCATCGGTGAAATGATAAATACCGCTGTTGCCGAGATTGAATCCGATTATTTTTTTGTCGTCTGGAACGACATGAAAATAACACCGGCCTCCTTGCCTGCTCGTGTCCTCCAGCGACAAACCGCTTCCGATCTGTTTTGTATGGCTCCGGTTCTTTCAAGTCAGCGTATGGAAGCTCTTCCCGTTCAAATGGTTCCCGCCCTGAAAGGAAATTCGTTCGATATTGAACCCATGCTGTGCTACCGGGATGGATGTCGCACCGCGTATCCTTTCGATTTTACCGGAGTATACAACCGAACCCGTTTTATCTCGCTGGGCGGTTTTGATCATAGCATACGAAATGCCTATTGGCAAAATATTGATCTTGGATTTCGCGCTCATCTGTGGGGGGAACGTATTGAAATTGCAAGCGGATTCCGGATTCTGTATGACAGCGAAATACCTAAAGAAGATATTACTCCGGACAGTTCATATTTTTCTTTCTACCTGAAAAATCTGGCACCCGTACTGCGGGCTCACGAAGCCTTTTTGCCCTGGTCCCGTTTTTATACCTATGCGACGCATTCCGGCCGGAATATACTCTCTTCCCTTCGGGTCTTTTTGCAAGCGCGAAAATGGATTTCCATCAATCGCAACCGTTTCGTACATGATGCTGCTACCATGACAGCGCGTTGGGAGCCAAATCTGTGATAACGGCGGTAATACTGCAGGCCCGGCTTGATTCGACCCGCTTGCCCAGAAAGGCATTGCTCGATCTGGGCGGGAAAACAGTTTTGACACGGGTAATGCAGGCTTTGTCCGAAGTGTCGGCAGATATGTACGTTCTTGCCTGTGACGCAGCATCTGAAGAATATTTTGCGCCCTTGGCCGCCGAATGTGGTTTTATATGCATCGCCGGGCCCAAGGAGGACGTTCTTTCGCGTTTCTGTCAGGTTATACGGAAAGTTGGTGCGGTAACCATTTTGCGGGCAACAGGTGACAATCCCTTTGTTTTCCATGAAGCTGCCGAAGCCTCTCTGAAAAGATATGCCACCCTCGTCAAGGATGGGCGAAAGATTGATTACTTTACCTTTAGCGGTTTACCTCATGGAAGCGGTGTTGAGGTGATGGACGGCAGGAGCCTCTTGCGGGCGGAAACAATGACCGATTCATCCTGGGATCGCGAACATGTCGGTCCTGCCTTGTATAATCATACTGACGAGTTTGTGTGCGTGCGGGAACCAGCTCCTGAATCCTGGTATTTTCCCTCGATGCGCACAACGATAGACACCAAGGAAGATTATGACAGGGCAGTGTTGATGTACCGTTATTTGTCGGGACATGGTATATCATTTCCTCCATCGGTTTCTGAAATAGTGGCGGCATGGTCATATGCTACAAGACCTGTTGTATGTATTCCCTCCGTATCTGAAGGACAGGGAACCGGTCATTTTGTGCGTATCGGTTCGCTTGTTCGCTCATTGCGCGAGAATTGGCAAATCTCCGTGTATGTGCCGCCTGACATGGAAATTCCCTTTTCCATACCCGAGGATATTGCATCCTGTGTGGTTCATTCCCTGCCTGCGCGCGCACACTTAATCATCCTTGATCATTTTCAGACCGATTCGGATCAGATGGAGCGCCTGAGCTCAATCGGTCCGGTCGTCGCCCTGGATGAAGGGGGGCAGGGGCGTGCCCGTGCCGATTATTTGCTGGACATAATCCCGGCTTTGGGCCGTCAGCGTATTGGTGCGAACCGGAGGGATCATTCCTTTATTCCTCTTCCAAAAAATCGCAGGATGACCTTGCCCGATACGGTGAGGACGGTTCTTGTGGTGGCGGGTGGCGAGAACGCATCGGGGCTTGCCAGGCCGGTGGCGGATATGCTGGTGTTGCTCAATTATGATGTAACGGTGGTTGATCCCGCTGCCTCGGGTTTACAAAGAACTTCTACCTCTCTGGTTATATCGGGACCGATAGAAAATCTTCGGGAGAAACTGTGTCACTACGATCTGGTTGTTACCCATTATGGATTTACAGCAATTGAAGCCGCTGCGGCAGGTTGCAGAGTCTTGCTTTTTGCGCCCTCCCGCTACCATTATCGACTTGGCAGGGAGTATGGATTTCAGGTTCTTCCCGTTGACCGGATATCTCTGAATGCAATTGAAAAAATGCTTCGAACGCCATATACCCCTCCGTTTGTGCCCGGTATCGGCAGCGTTCAATGCGATCTGGTATCAGAAATGATACGGCTTGCCGGCGGGAGCCGTAATTCCTGTCCATTTTGCGGAAACAGTGTGCGTCCCCGTATACTTTATCGGGCTCCTGACAGAAGTGTTGCGCGGTGTTCCTCCTGTGGAATGATTTACTTGCATTTTTTTGCCGGAAGTACCTCGGCCTATACAAAATCGTATTTTTTTGAAGAGTATCGTTCACAATACGGAAAAACCTATCTTGAGGATTTTAATGCCATACGCGGTGACGGTTTGAAGAGAATACAGATAATAGACACTATTCAAAAGCATTCGCTTCCGCATCTTGAACCGACTCAGAAATCATTACTCGATATCGGGTGTGCGTACGGACCATTTCTTGACGCGGCACGGTTTCGGCTCTGGAGACCATTTGGCACGGATATAAACGAAGATGCGGTCGCCTACGTCCGGGATACCCTGGGTATTTCAGCGGTTGTTTCCTCTTTCCCCGCACCTGACCGGGATATGCTCCTTGATTCGAACCGTTTCGCGGCAATAACCCTGTGGTATGTCATCGAACATTTTCAGGATCTTGAACCGGTATTTCGCAGGATTCGAAAATTGTTGATACCTGGTGGTATCCTTGCCTTTTCAACCCCTTCTGCCACAGGAATTTCTGCAAGGACCAATTTAAGACGGTTTCTGGAAAGAAGTCCAACAGATCATTATACTATTTGGTCTTCGAGCCACGTGCGTAAACAACTGATTCGCTATGGTTTTACCGTACAAGAAATTCGGTCAACGGGTCATCATCCTGAACGCTTTCCCGGAGCGGGTGCAATTAAAGCAAACAGTTTATTATGGAAGATTTTGTATATGACAAGCAGATTGTTTTCCCTGGGCGATACCTTCGAAGTATATGCTGTCAAGAATGGCGATCTGGAGGATATTGACTCATGAAGCGTATTTTAATGTTGGGTGCAGGGTTTATGCAGGGTGTTGCAATACGCTCTGCCCGGTCAAAAGGATGGCATGTTACCGCTGTAGACGCAAATCCTGCCGCTGTGTGCAAGAACGAAGCGAACGCTTTTTATCCGGTGGACCTTAAAAATCGGGACGAGTTATTGCGTCTTGCAACACAAATACGGGATCGTGATGGCCTTGACGGTGTGTTTACCGCAGCGACCGATTTTTCCGCTTCGGTTGCCTGGATTACAGATCATCTGGGTTTACCGGGCCATACCTTTGAAGCGGCTTTGAATGCCTCAGATAAACTCAGGATGCGCGCCTGCTTCAAACGCGACGGCGTTCCCTGCCCGCGTTTTTTCGGTATTGATCGAGGTCTCTCGACTCGGGCCGTTTCTCTGATACAGCAAGAGGGATTGAGTTATCCACTGGTCGTCAAGCCCGTCGATAATATGGGCGGGCGCGGCTGTATGGCGGTACGAACGGAAACTGACCTTGCAGGAGCCATTGAATCCGCGTTATCAAATTCACGGTCAGGACGCGTAATTATTGAGGAATTCATGGATGGCAAGGAGTTTTCGATAGAGGCTCTTGTATTTGACGGAGAGGTTCACCTGACCGGTCTTGCTGACCGTCATATTTTTTTCCCCCCCTTCTTTATTGAAATGGGTCATACCATTCCCGCCGATATTGACTCTGATACTGAAGCCGCCCTGGTTGAGGTTTTCAGACAGGGTATCAAGTCGCTCGGCTTGACACATGGTGTAGCAAAGGGGGACTTGAAGTATACGTCCCGAGGGGTAATGGTCGGAGAAATTGCCGGTCGACTGTCCGGGGGGTATATGTCAGGCTGGACATTTCCATATTCGTCGGGAATCGATCTGACCTCGCTTGCCCTGGATCTGGCCATCGGAGAAAAACCGATTGTGCCGGAAAATACGGTCAATCAGATATGTGCGGAACGCGCCTGGATCTCCATACCCGGCACTGTTGCGTCGGTTCATGGTCTTGATGCAGCCCGAACAATGGATGGCGTCAGAGAGATTTTTTCGCGCGCTGCCGTCGGTGATAGCGTGCGCTTTCCGATAAATAATGTCGAAAAAGCGGGCAATTGTATTGCTGTTGCATCAGGACGCAGGGATGCCATTACGAGCGCAGAGAGCGCTTGCAGATCGATTGTTATACGGCTTGCGACAAACTGTCCGTTGACCGACAGTTTCTTGTCTGCGACAGCCGCAGAAACCGGCGGTTTCCCTCCTGATGCCTTCAATCTTCCCCCTGGTGCGCTTGATTCTTCCATGCAAACGCTCTCTGTTGAAATTTCTTCCCAGAAGCGAACAAAGGTCCTGGTTCGAATCCCCCGTGATCTTGATATCTATCTTGATACCGGGACAGACTGGGCAGGACGAACCCTGAGAGAGGCTCTTGCTCTGTCCATATCCATTGAAGACGGACTTGTTGATTCGCTGTCGTCAGAGGACGATGTTTCTGTCCGCTCATTATGGCGTGCACTTGCCAGGGGCAGTGTTCAGGGGATACTCTACCGGTATGACAGTCAAAAAAAATAGCCCTTTGTTTGCTTTTCTGTTATTTCTTCGTATTCTCTTTGTGTGTTGTATCATGGCACAAACGGCTCCGCTTGTATCCGTTCAGGATGTGTCGAAAAATATCGGCGCCCTGTTTTTTTGGGATCCCCTGTCCGGTGTGGCCATCCTGGAAAAAAACGGCCATCAGGTAAATTTTCGCACGGGAGAATCTCTCGTGTTTTTTGATTATCGGGATGTAGAACTTCTTGATGCGCCCGTTCACAGTTCGCGGGGGCTTTTCATTACCCGTGATTTTGCCCGCAGGCTCGAAAACTTCTTCAATACCTTACCAACACCGGTCTCATATCGGGTAGGGGCAATTTTGATCGATCCCGGACATGGCGGACGCGATCCGGGAGCTATCGGAAAGACAACCGTCAGAGGAAAAACTGTAGAAGTCCGGGAAAAAGACATTGTGCTTTCCGTTGCCCGGGACTTGCATGATCGATTGACCAGACAGTACCCGGATAAAAAGATTTTGCTTACCAGAACAGGGGACACCTTTCCGTCGCTGCAGGAGCGGGTAGAAAAGGCAAACTCGTTTAAAACCGCACCGCACGAGGCAATCATCTATATATCAATACACGCAAATGCGGCCTTCAATACCGCTTCGAGGGGATTTGAAGTGTGGTATTTATCTCCCGATTATCGAAGAACCGTTGTGGATTCTACATCCACAGATCAGGACGAAATATTGCCCATACTGAATTCCATGATGGAAGAAGAATTCACTACAGAAAGTATCCTGATTGCAAAGAGCATAATGGAGGGCCTTGATGCTCAAATAGGTTCACAAAGCAAAAACCGCGGTTTAAAGGAGGAATCCTGGTTCGTGGTTCGTAATGCCCGTATGCCGAGCGTGCTCGTGGAACTGGGTTTTGTAACGAATCCGGAGGAAGCCCGTTTACTGGCTGACGAGGCCTACTTGCAGAAGTGCGCTACGGGTATATATAATGGCATTGCGTCATTTATTTCCCATTTTGAGGGATCGAGAGGGTTTACGGCTTCCCAATGAAACATCTGGTACATCTGGTTAAAAAATCAAAAACATTCGTAACGAGTAATCATACTACACGTCAGGTAGTATTTTTCACCATTTTTAGTGTCTCCATTATTATTTTGTCGCTCGTGGTACTATCGCGACAACCGGTCAACCGGAGTGTTTTTTACTTTTTTGACCGTTCAAATGTTCGTGTCAGGGCCGAAGTCCGTCTTCTATCCGATCAGGAGACTCTTGACGGGCGGTTATTACAGTATGTATCTGAGCTGATTCTTGGGCCGATCCATGATGCGTCCGTACCCCTGTTTCCCTCCGGAACCACTGTTGAAAGCGCTTTTATACGTGGCCGGGATGCCTACATACATCTGGTCGGCCCCGTTGTCGATGTGGTAGATGAACGGATTTCTTTTTACGAGACATGGCGGCTTTTTGAAAAAAATGTTTTTACAAATTTTCGAAATGTTGCTAGAATATATATGTATGCAAACGGGATAGAGGTATACGGCGGGGATCACTCTGCCGACGCAGAATTCAAAAAAAGAAAAATGCGTTGACAAAAGGTTTTTCTTACGTATACTTACTATTTGACAGGCCACAACATGTGTTTTTTTTAAAGGAGCTTTCAATGAAAAGGAGATTCATACTTGTTGCGATAGCCCTGCTTATGGCAGGAAGTTTCGCAATGGCCGAGGAAGCAGTTCTCATCGATTTTTCGCTGCTTAACGCGGACATTATTGCCGGACCCGATGGAAACATGACCCAGAACAGACGAACTGTAATGGACTATTCCACGGTAGCAGGCGCTACATTCACGGAGGAGCAGAAGGCTCTTATGAGAACCTCTCTTGCCATAGCATCATGGGAAGTGGTTCTGAATTCATCGGCACGGAATGTTACCAGTGTTTCAGTGTCACACGCACGACCTTCGACAGTTAGCCAGAATGCAAAAAACTTTGCGGGACAGACTCTGCTCGGTGTTCGCGTCAATTTCCCGTCATGGAACAGCAATGCAAATGCGATTATAAAGCCCTCGTTCGAGATTCCCAGCTATGAACCCATGGCCCAGGTTTCAGATGAAGGAATCGTGCAGGAGCCCACAGACGAAGATAAGGCACAGGGAATCAGCCGTTTTGAAGGCGGTTATGGTGTGGTGAAAAATATCGGTGTGCTCAAATCGATTGCCGTAAACACCTATGGAATGAACTTCCCCCATGGTTTGTACGTTCTTTTGAAGAACGAATACAATGAGGAACGCCGCTACTTCATGGGTTACCTCAATTTCGACGGATGGAAAGAACTGGTCTGGATGAATCCCGAGTATGTATCAGAAGTACGCACACGTGAAGTTCGTCTCTACCCGGTATATCCGACCGCATTCCCCTTCAAGAAGTTTACCGGCTTCATGGTTACTCGCGATGCTAATAGTCTCGGTGGTGACTTTGTTGCTTACTTCAAGGACGTCAAGGTCATTTACGACAAGGCTGTCCTGAATACTGTACGCGACTTTGATGATGAAGACCTTTGGGGAATCCGGACCCAGAAAGAAATGGAAAGAAAGCAGCTTGAAGTGAGCCGATTCGGTGGTACCCAGGTTCTTCGCTTTATTGAACAGGAAAAGATGGCAACTGAAAGAGGTTTTACTCCCTCGGAAGGTTCCGCTGCTGCTGCAGAAGCGCAATAACTTGATTCCTGACAGCTTTGTGCTGTCGGTAATCATCACAGGGAAAAGGCTGACCGGTGTATACCGGCCGGCCTTTTTTATTGCACTGTCTCTTGCCCGCAGTATAAATGATTACTATACTACTATATGATGAATAAAAAGCCCTTGCATGCCCCATGGTTGCCCAATAGAGATACCCTGTTACATACCTATGAGTCATATATTCCCGACTTTAAAATATTACTTGATCGTCTGGAAGTACGGTTAAAGGACTGTGTGCAAACATCATCTGCCCCAACCTATAAGGGCAGGATAAAGAATTTTAACAGCTATTATCGAAAACTTCTCCGTGTCATGCCGACCGGAATTGAAGGAAATGGCGATTTTCCGGTCATATCCGATATTATAGGATTTCGTATTATCTGTGCGTTTCTTGAGGATTTGACAGAGGTCGAGCGTTCGCTGCGTTCGTGCTTTACCATTTATGAGGTAGAACGAAAGGGAGCAGACCGGCATTTCCGGGAGTTTGGATATGAATCAACCCATATTCTTCTTGCCATCCCCCCCGACATATCGAACGGACTTCGGTTGCCCTTGAATCTCATATTTGAAATTCAGGTTCGTACTATTTTACAGGATGCCTGGGCAGAAGTTGAACACGAACTTGTGTATAAATCGGAATTTTCCCCCTTTGATTTACCATTAAAAAGAAAACTGGCTTCAATCAACGCCAGTTTGAGTCTTGCCGATATCATCTTTCAGGAGATCAGGGATTATCAGAATAAGTTGAACCGCGAACTGGACAAGCGACGGGGTGACTTTTATCATAAAGCAGACATTGAATCGGATCTCGATACCGCGTTCGAGATGACCGGTCTGTCCGACAAGACCGAACAAATGCCCGATATTGTTTCACCATATGTGCAGGGTACTATCGATGATTTGATACTTGAAGCCATAGAAGCCCATAATAAGGGGAATCTTGACAGGGCGGTGTCAATTTATAGCCGTATAATCGATGCCCAGCCCAATGCGGTGGTACTTTCAATAATGTTCAAACATCGTGGTATGGCTTATTTTGCCCAGTCAAAGTATGAGGAAGCACTGGCGGATTTTCGGAAAAGCGCTGAATCGAATCCGGAGAATTTCAGGGCATGGTATTATATAGGTATTGTATATTCGGTTCTTTCCCGCCATGAAGAAGCTATTTCGAGTTTTTCACGATCTCTTGAAATGAACGTATACCAGCCATTTGTCTATTTTCGCAGAGCTCAATCGATGTATCATGCCGGTTTATACATGGAAGCCCTTACCGATCTTGATAAGGCGGTGTCGCTGGGTTTTAACAAACCGGAAGAAAAAAGTTTGCGTATCATGATTGCCCAAAAACTGGATTCCTGAACTGTACACGCAGTGGCTATTGACAAAAAAAAGTCTATTTGATATATATTCTCATGTTGACGCGGTGCTTCACTGCAAAAACAAGTCTCCTTCGTCTAGTGGTTAGGACATCGGGTTTTCATCCCGACAACAGGGGTTCAATTCCCCTAGGAGATGAACAGGCTTTTGCCAGTTAAGGTAAGGATCCCGGCGATCCTTACCTTTTTTTTTCTGTACGGGAGTTTGCTGCATGCCAAAAACATCATCTGTTTTTTCGGATGCTGTCTGCCAGTCTATCCGCGACGCCATTCGGGACGCAGAAGGGAACGAGGTCTTTCTGACTGGTGTCCTTGACCGCAACGCGCTCGTGTGCGATGTTCGGGTCGCTTCCCGTGGACATGAATCTGCAGTACCGGTCGTTCCGGCCGCGCTCGAGACAGCAGAAGTGCTTATTCACAATCATCCCTCGGGTCGTTTGGCTCCCAGTGAGGCTGATTTAGGTATTGCCTCCCGTATGGCAGAGCGGGGTACCGGCTTTTATATTGTCAATAACGAGGTAACCGAGGTCTATGTTGTCATAGAACCGGTACAAATAAAAGAACGTGTCCTGGTTGATACTGACTGGTTGCGCCATGTACTTGGCGAGTCCGGGCCTCTCGCTGAAACTTCCCGCTATTATGAGGAGCGACCCACCCAAATCGAATTATCCTGTTCGATCGCCCGTGCTTTCAATGAAGGAAAAATAGGAGTATTTGAAGCCGGAACCGGCACAGGGAAAAGTTATGCCTATCTGCTTCCCGCCATGCTATGGGCTTTGCACAACAAGGATCGTGTTGTCATATCTACGGGGACCATCAATCTGCAACAACAATTGATCGAAAAGGATATTCCTGCAGCCGAGTCATTGATCGGGTCTCCGGTCAAGACCATTTTGATGAAAGGACGGCAGAATTATGTGTGCCGGCGGCGGCTGGCTGAGGCACTGGCGGACAGAGACCTTTTTGATGATGAGGTCGCTGAACTTGAAACGATTGCGGAATGGGTTGCACGTTCCCCGGACGGCAGTCGTTCGGATCTTTCATTTATGCCCAAGGAGCAGGTGTGGTCACGAATCTGCTCGGAATCGGATGCCTGTATGGGAATCCGCTGTGCGTTTCATGAAGAATGCTTTGTCATGCGGGTTCGCAAGGAGGCCGCAACCTCCCACATCATCATTGTCAATCATCATCTTTTGTTTGCGGATCTGGAAGTCCGAATGGGAGGGGTGGGGTATGATGATACTGCCGTGCTCCCTCCTTTTCATCATATCATCTTCGATGAAGCGCACGGGATCGAAGATGCCGCGACCAGCTTCTTTTCCGAGTACTTTACCCGTTTCAGAATGCACAAGCAGGTGTCGGTATTTTATCGCATTCGCAGGGGGTCGATTTCCGGTCATTTATTGACCCTTGAGCGATTGTCATCCTCTTCCGGTCATGTACAGGATGCCGTTTCCGCAGTCCAGAAAATCAAGGATGTATTTGCAAGCGTAGAGGAAATAGCGTTATCCATGTTGAGCGCCTCAACATCCTGGCGGCTTCGGGAATCGACTTCCGGCGAGGCTGCCCGGCTGCTTGAGGCAATGGCCCTTCTGCGTGCGGAGATTGCGGGATTTACCGGAATTATCAGGGAGATACTCGATGGTATCGACGAAGAGGATCAGAACGAACCGGTAGTATGGGAATCGAAATTTGCCTTGCGTCGGCTCGAATTTGTCGGCATTCTGTGTCAACACTTTATCGAATGGTCTGAAAGACGGGAATCCGTATTCTGGATGGAACGCCTCAAGACGCGCGACGGGGGCTTTTATCCACGTTTTGTGCAAACTCCGCTAAGCGTCGCACCAATGATGAAAGAGGGCGTCTTTGAGCCCTTTAACACGGTGCTGTGCGTGTCGGCGACACTGAGGATTGGCACCAGTTTCGGCTATTGGTTGAAACGCAACGGGGTAAGCCTGGTGGAACAGGACCGTGTGTTAACGGGTGTCTATGATTCACCCTTTCCGTATGACCGGAATGTTCTTTTTTGTATTCCCTCTGACGCGCCTCTTCCTGAAGAGAACTCGTATCAGATATGGCTTGAACATGCTATTGTCTCTTTGTTGCAGTCTTCTGCGGGCCGTGCCCTTGTTCTTTTTACCTCGTACGAATCGTTACGGACAGCCTGTTCACGCGCGCGGGAAGCTCTGTCCCCGCTCGGAATTCAGGTATACCGGCAGGGAGACGACGATCGCTCCCGTTTGCTGGAAGCCTTCAAGAACGATGAATCGAGCGTCCTTTTTGCGACCGATTCTTTTTGGGCTGGAGTCGATGCTCCCGGTGACACCTTGTCGCATGTCATACTGGCGAAATTGCCGTTCAAGGTACCAAACGATCCCGTGCATGCCGCCCGGTCCGAAGCGCTTGAGATGGCGGGTCTTAACCCCTTTATGGAGTTGAGCTTGCCCGAAGCGGTTGTCCGCTTCAGACAGGGCTTTGGCCGGCTTATCAGAAGGAAAACCGACCGGGGTGTGGTAACCGTGCTTGATCGCCGCTTGTTGACTAAAACATATGGTAGCCTTTTTACTTCCAGCGTTCCCGAGACCCGGCGATTGACCGAGCCGCTGCAGGACTGTCTTTCGCATATAGAGACCTTTTTATATAATTGAGGGCGATAACCCTACCGGAGGCTTGCTTTTGACTGCTGTCATTACATTGGTTTGCATTGCATCGACGTTGGTGTGGATTGGATTTGTCAACCGGATTGCATATGGTTTCAGCCGGAAACTGGGCCTTTTGGTAAACAGGCGCATCGTCACCCTGCATGCAGGCAGAATATTCTCGCTGTTTGCAACATATATGAACTTTCGGGTGTCAGCAGACAAGTCCCTGTTCGACCGCCTTCCCGATCAGTACTTGATAATTGCCAATCACCAAAGCCTTCTGGATATTCCCCTTCTTATGCGCTATCTGGGTGGCATACGGTTGCGGTTTGTCGCAAAAGCCGAGCTGGGTACCAATGTTCCGGTAGTTTCGCAGGTTTTACGGTCCGACAAGCATTGCCTTGTCTCCCGAAAGGGTAGTGCGTCGAGCGCGATGCGTGCCATGGACC
The DNA here is from genome assembly GCA_001604385.1 of Spirochaetales bacterium Spiro_09. GTDB lineage: Bacteria > Spirochaetota > Spirochaetia > Treponematales > Treponemataceae > Teretinema. The sequence continues at coordinate 26,167 of LVBK01000008.1, forward strand.
GGTTTGCCGGGAGGGTGCTGCAAAATAACTGGATCCCCGTTCTTTTCCCCGAGGGAACAAGATCTGTTGACGGATCCCTGGGCGAATTTTATGCGGCCGGATTCAGAAGATTGCAGGACAAGCTGGCTTTGCCGGTAGCGGTAATTGCAATCGACGGAGGATGGAGGATTTCTTCGCTTTCCCATTTGGGTCGGGCAGCCCGGGGGTCTTTTTACCGGGTGAAATTACTGGGGATATTCCCGAAACCGACCACCAAGGATGAACAAGTTGCCTTGCTCCAGCGGGGGAAAGAACTGATCGGCGAACAGCTCGCTCTGTGGCGCAGGGAAGATGAAAAGCTTCCCGGACACAGCTAAATCGACCTGAGCGCAAAAAAAAAGACGAAGCATCGAGCTTCGTCTTTTTCAACTTGGTAGCCTTGTTCAAGGCGGTGATTATTTGAAGTCCTTCGGACGTCGTTCAGTGCGCTTGCACTTGGAGCATTCCGCAACATTCTTCAGTTTTCCGCTTTCAAACAGGGTCTTCATGATAACTTCTCCACCACAGCTACAAAAAAACTTGTGAGTCGTAACCGAGGTACGAGAGTTTTTACTTGCTCCACCCATGTGTAATCTCCTGAAAACAAAGTTTAAAAAATAGTATAGAAAACTTCTGCCATTGTCAAGCAAGAAGGCCGTATTGACAGGCAAAAAAAAGACCTTCCTATTGACGTGTATTTTCAATTTTGGTATTATTTGTGGACTGATATATTTCGGGGGTTCCCTTTGGCAGTAAAAAATGCATCTGCAGTCAAGAGACACAAGCAGAGTGAAGTTCGGAGAATCAAGAACAAGGCTGTGAAAAGTTCAGTACGCACCAGTGCAAAGAAATATGTAGCAAGCGTTCAGGCCAATGATGCCGAGAAAGCCGGCACACTCCTGCGCGAACTGGTAAAAGAACTTGACACGGCTGCTCGCAAGGGTATTATTGCCCGTAACGCGGCTTCACGCAAGAAGTCACGCATGCAAAAGCTTTTTAACGCCTCATTCGCGGCAAAATAAGCTGATCTTGAGTCACCGCTTCGGTGGACAAACCGCAACGACTAAATAGTCTGTTGCGGTTTTTTTTTACTTAACAACGGCATAATTCCATGCTACACTTGATTCATCGAGGATCAGGGGATGATTTTGAAAAAGCAAACCAAGAGCGAGATTGTTGAAAAGATCTACGAAAAGACCGGTCAGGAATTAAAAACCGTCCGTGAAGTAGTTGATTTATTTCTCGATGAAATCAAGAAAGCGCTTGAAGACGACAGCTCTGTTGAACTTCGGGGTTTTGGCACCTTTGAAATCCGTGACCGCAAGGGTAAGCAAAAGGCCCGGAATCCCCGTACCGGTGAAACTGTCAGCGTGGAAGACCATTCAGTGGTAGCATTTCGGTCCGGCAAGGACCTGAAAACCGCTGTTTGGGATATGCCCGGCCGCAGAAAAAAGCTGGAATCATGATTCATGCCTGAAATTCTGCATAATCCAGCTGCAACTCCTGGAGAAACCGGTTCCCCTTTAAGGAATCTGGTTATCAATTCTGGTTTGCTTGTACTCTCCGCAGTATTTTTTACCCTTCCACAACCCAACATCCTTTCAGTTCATGGATTCCCGATCTTTGCCTGGGTTGCGTTTGTCCCCGCGTTTGTACTGATACGCAGAGTCTCCTTCCGTGCCTCGTTTATCTGGGGTGCGTTATACGGAGTATTGTCATATTGTTTTTTTACCTATTGGCTTGCTGTTTTTCACCCTCTCGCAATGTACGTTATTGCCGCCTTGTACTGCATTTATTACGCGCTTGCGGTGCCTTGTCTGAAACTTGCCGATATGCTCTTTCCCCGTAAGGGATATGTGGTGCAATGGCTTGTCTGGATTGGCTATGAATACCTTAAAACGCTTGGTTTCAACGGGTATTCATATGGTGTAATAGGCTATTCATTGTGGACCTGGCCGGTTTTTATTCAAATATCGGCAATTTTCGGCGTATGGGGTGTGTCGGCACTGGTTGTTTTTCCCTCGGCCTGGATAGCCGGAGCGATCAAACCGGTCGCGCGTCAACCCGTCCGTCAGTGGCTTTCGAATGTGGGCCCATTTTTCAAACAGAACAGAATCCCCGCTGCGTTATGGGTTCTTTTTCTGGTGTTTACCCTTGGGTACGGCCTGGTTTCTCCTGTCGATTATTCACAGGCAGAACAGTTTACCATCGCCCTTATTCAACCAAACAGCGATCCCTGGCATGGAGGCATGCCTGCATACCGTCGGGATCTGCGCACTCTGATGCATCTTTCAAATCAAGCGCTTGAGTCGGACAAGACTATTGATTTGGTCGTTTGGCCTGAAACGGCATTCATCCCGCGCATTGACTGGCATTACCGCTATCGCGAAGACCGGCAATACTTTGATCTTGTACACCAGCTTTTACTCTATATCGACTCGGCACCGGTGCCATTTTTATTGGGTAATGATGATGCGTTCAGAACGATGCCGAAGGAAGACGGCGAGGACAGACTGGATTACAATGCGGCCCTCCTGTTCCGTCCCGGCTTTAACGTTGTTCCTCCGGTTCCCGAACGCTACTGGAAGATGCATCTTGTTCCCTTTACCGAACATTTTCCCTACCGTTCCGCCTTTCCGTGGGTCTATGACCTCTTGATCGCTACTGATACCCATTTTTGGGAGAAGGGTACCGACCCGACTGTTTTTAAGGTTGATACCCTGCAATTTTCTACCCCCATCTGTTTTGAAGACACCTTTGGCTATATTTCCCGCCGATTTGTCAACCAGGGCGCACGGGCTATCATCAATTTGACCAATGATGCCTGGGCAAAAAGTCCTGCCTGTCAGTATCAGCATTTGAGCATGGCCTTGTTCCGCTCTGTCGAGAACCGGGTACCGGTCATTCGTTCGACTGCCTCCGGTCAAACGGCAATTATTGATCCAAACGGAAAGATTGTGTCCATGGCAGATCCGTTTGTCGAAACAGCCTTGATTGGTTCAATTCCCGTCCTGCAGGATTCAGGCAAAACTCCGTATCGGATATGGGGAGATCTCTGGGGCATGATTTTTGCCGGTGCGGCATTTCTTGCCCTCGTCAGCGGGTTAGCAAGAAAAGCACGCAGCAATATTATTGACAAAGACTTACAATACATAGACAATTGAACAGGAACTACTATGGAAACACGGAAAAAGATTCTTATTGTTGATGACGAGCAGATTAATGTTGAATTTTTTGACCTGATGCTGTCAAAACTCGGGTTTGTGGTGGAAAAGGCGGCAAACGGTCGTGAAGGACTGGACAAGGTACGCGAGTTCCATCCTGATTTGGTCATGCTTGATAACATTATGCCCAAGATGTCGGGTTGGGAAGTTACCCGTATACTGAAAAACGATCCGGAATATGCCCAATGGCGTGATGTTCCCATCGTGATGTTTTCGGCAATGGATGATGTCAAGGACAAGATCGAAGGCTTTGAACTCGGCATTGACGATTATATTACAAAACCCTTTAACTTTTCCGAGGTTCTTGCCCGTATCCGCTCGGTTCTTCGTAATCATGAATTGATTGACCAGTTAAAGAAACGGGAATCACGAATTGCCTTGCACGAACAGTTGAACGAAAAGCTGCTTTCCTATGTTGCCCTGGTATCCGATAAATTTCTTTCCCTGTGCAATACTCAGGAAATTGATGCCAACAAGGACCTGAAAGCAGGTCTTGAGTCCTGTCAGCTTGAATATTCCCGCCTGCGCAGCCGTATCGAAGAATTGCAGGAAGAAACTCGTATGCTCAAGAGCAGGGAAATTGCAGTTTCATCGCTTGAAAGCGAACTGAGAAAGGCATACAGCGAATAATATGTTGAGCGAATCAAAACGGATAACATTGGAAGAGTTCTCGGCAGGCAGGCGCTTTTACAAACTGATGGAGTTTGAAAAGGCGCGCTCCTGTTTTGTAAAAGCTTTGGAAGCTGACCCTGATGACGGGCCCTCCAAAGTGTATCTTGAACGATGTACCTGGTATATTCAAAACCCGCCCCCTGAAGATTGGGATGGTGTTTTTACCATGACAAGCAAATAGGATAGGGTGATGGCACGTTATAAGGAAAAGGAACGGGAACGCGATGTAACTGTCCTGGGTGAGAAAACGCGTTTTTCCGGTGTATTGTCTTTTACGGAAGAGTTGCATATTGCCGGCACGTTTGACGGTACGATTGACGCGAAGGGGTCTTTGACTGTCAAAAAGGGCGCCAAATGCACGGTAGACTTTGTGCGTGCTGCTTCAATAATTGTTGAGGGTCGAATTACCGGTGATTTGGCCGCAGCTGACCGTGTCGAAATGCGTTCCGGCAGTTCTGTATCGGGTAATGTGACGACATCCCGTTTGCGTATTGCCGACAAGGTTGATTTTGAAGGTTCTGTCGAAATGATCCGCTCCGATACTGCAGGTTTTGACATTTTTTCACACCGTTCAGATTCATTGAAAAAGCACCTTGCTTCGGAGTGATTGCCGCTCCCTGTTGCGGAAACTTGAACAAACCGGTACTTTGCTGGTCACTGCGGAGTCGTTGACAGGCGGCCTCATAGGCGCTTCGTTAACCGCCATTCCGGGTTCCTCCCGCTCCTATTGGGGCGGTTTTATCGTGTATGATTCCAGGGCAAAACAGGCCGTGCTGCATGTTTCCCCCCGGACGTTGTCGTCTTGTGGAGCCGTCAGCAATGAAACGGCACGGGAAATGGCTCGTGGCGCTTTTTTGGCCGCATCTTCGGCTGTCGCCCATACCCCTCTTGTTGCGGTTGCGGTCACCGGGTATGCGGGTCCTCGTACGGATGCGGGACTGCCTGCCGGAACGGTCTGGATAGCCCTGTGTACCGGTCCCGATGTACAGGATATCGTGAGCACCTGTTATCATTTTCGGGGCAACCGGGCGGGCATCAGGAAGCAAACACTGAAGCAGGCCATAGCGCTTGTTCGCGCACAGCTTGACAGCCTGTGAACGCATAATTTATACTGGGTTAAACGATATACCTGATCGGCCCTTCGGCCCAGGCAGGAATACATCTTTCCCTTTATAGCTAGGCAATTATTACTACCCATACAATGTTATTTTATACTACGAAGTCCTCGTATATTATTATGGAGAATCCCCATGGCACCAATCAAACGCCGCCGAACTTCCGATAAAACGGAAGATGAAGCGCAGCAGGGAGCAGACCAGGGTCAGCTTGACCTTGTTCGCACCGAACATCCGGAAAGTCCGGATGAGAAGCAGGAAAACCTTCCTGCACAGGAATCACCGGGGAGTTCTTCTCCCGACGAATCAGTTGATCAGAATGAAAACCAACAGTCAGACAAACGGGTTGTGGTACGGTCAAAGATCAGGCGGAAGCCGGATGGATATCAGAACCACCAGAACAACAATGGCGGTCAACACCGCAGATACCGGGAGCCGAACAATGGCCGGGACCAGCGCCCCTCCCGGGAGTATAGCCAAAATGTTCAAACCCTTGATCCCGTCGCGGAAGCGGAAATAGTCAGGGAAAACGAAAACAAGCCCAAACTTACCATCAATGAATTGACCCGCATGGGAATGCATCCCCTGCGCGAGCTTGCTACCCGATATGGCATACCCCATGATGACATGGTCGCCATGAAAAAGCAGGAAATTATTTTCCAGATACTGAAAGCTCATACCGAACACGGTGGCATCATTTTTGCCTCCGGTTCGCTCGAAATACTTCCCGACGGGTATGGCTTCTTGCGCTCACCGCAAAACAGCTATCTGCCCGGTCCCGATGATATTTATATCTCGCCGAGCCAGATACGGCTGTTCAATTTGAAAACCGGTGATACCGTGTATGGCCAGATTCGCTCTCCCAAGGAGGGTGAACGCTTTTTTGCGCTGCTCCGCGTTGAAACCGTAAACTTTGACGAGGTATCAGCCGCGCAAAGCCGCATACCCTTCGATAACCTTACCCCCCTGTATCCCGACGAGAAACTGAATCTTGAAACCACGAGCAGCGAGTTTTCCACCCGTATCATGAATCTGTTTTGTCCCATCGGCAAGGGCCAGCGCGCCCTGATCGTGGCCCCTCCCCGTACCGGTAAAACAATATTGATGCAGAAGATCGCGAATGCCATTACCGCGAACCACCCGGAAGTGTACCTCATCGTGTTATTGATTGACGAACGACCGGAAGAAGTGACCGACATGGAGAGAACCGTCAAGGCAGAGGTTATTTCGTCCACTTTTGACGAGCAGGCAACCCGACATGTGCAGGTTGCGGAAATGGTGCTTGAAAAAGCCCGCAGACTGGTCGAGCATAAACGCGACGTCGTCATCCTGCTTGACTCGATTACCCGTCTTGCCCGCGCCTATAATCAGACTGTTCCGACTTCCGGCAAGGTGTTGTCCGGAGGTGTCGATTCCAACGCGCTTCACAAGCCGAAGCGCTTCTTCGGCGCCGCGCGAAACGTCGAAGAGGGCGGAAGTTTGACCATTATTGCGACTGCGCTCATTGAAACCGGTAGCCGGATGGATGAAGTCATCTTCGAAGAGTTCAAGGGTACCGGTAACATGGAAATTAACCTTGACCGCAAGCTTTCGGACCGCCGCCTCTTTCCCGCCGTCAGTATCAAGAAGTCGGGTACCAGAAAGGAAGAGCTGCTGCTTACCGAAGAGGAAATGCAGAAAATTTGGGTGTTGCGAAAGGTTATTAACCCCATGGACGATACCGAAATTATGGAATTGCTTATTGACCGGATGAGAAAGAGCAAGAATAATGAAGCCTTCCTCAGATCGATGAATACCGGCTCCGCTGCGATGGATTGACAACGGATACGCGTTTTCGTATATTATTTGAACGTCTGCGTGTTACAACGCAGTACGCACAGATTTCTAAAGAAACCGGGAACCCGCTGTTTTCAGCGCGTTCTTGCTGACGCAAAACTCGCCCGTGCGGCGGGAGAGTCACCTGTGACCATTTTTTTGCGGAGCCGGAAACTGATTCCGGTGAGTTTATTAGAGACATCCAGTGATGGAGGCACCCATGAAAGAAGGAATTCACCCCGGATACCAGGCAACAAAGATTACCTGCGCATGCGGCAATGTGATCGAAACCCGATCAACGAGCAAGAACATCGAGGTTGAAATTTGTTCTTCCTGTCACCCGTTCTTTACCGGCAAGCAGAAACTTGTCGATACCGCGGGTCGTATCGACCGCTTCAAGAAGCGTTACGGTATCAAGGAAAACTGATACAACGGTTATCAGAAAACGCCCGGCGTGCAAGCTCGGGCGTTTTTTTTTGCGTGAATAGATAAAAAAAGGTTAATCAGGATTACGCTTTCAGCGTAAACCCCCAGAGGCGATGAATTTTCTTGTTACGGAAATCTTCCGGTATGGACTTTGCGGTGAGGTCTTCTATGGTTACCGCGCCGGAGGCTACCAGTCCGCCGATGAGGGCCGGATCGAAGTCGAGACTGCGGGAATTGCTGGAAAAGTACAGGGTTCCGCCGGTCTTGAGCAGGGCCAGGGTGTTCCGACACAATTCGCTCCAGTCACGATTTATGTCCAGGGTGTCCACGGCTCGTTTTGAGTTCGAAAAGGTCGGCGGATCGCAGATGATGAGGTCCCACCTGAAACCGTTCCGTTTGGCACGGGCAAGAAAGGCCTTTACATCCGCATGGACCAGCGTATAGCGGTCCTTTTGCGCGTCATCCTCGTCCCGGTTGACGGCGGTAAACCCGTTCAGCGCCATATTGTCGGCAGCCCAGGCCAGATAGGTTTTGGATAGATCAACCGAACATACGGACCGGGCACCGGCGGCGGCCGCATGCACGGAAAAGGACCCGGTATAACAAAACAGGTTCAGAACATCTTTACCTGCAGATTGTTCGCGTACCATGAGTCGGGCAGGGCGGTGATCAAGAAAAAGTCCGGTATCAAGATAATCAGACAGGTTGACATGAAAGAGTGATCCGCCTTCGGCGACCTGTATTCGCTGTCCTGTTTTTGCCAGGCGCTCGTATTGCGACTCTTCGCCCCGCTGTCGTTTTCGAATTTTGGTGTATACCTGTTCAACAGGAATGGACAGGACGTCTGCGGCCGCTTCGCGCATCGTCGCCATCCATCGTCTTTCGTCTTCATCATCCTTTTCATAGGGCCGCTCGTAGAGCGCGATATGCAGGTATGCATCCTCCTTGGCATGGTAGATGTCTACCGCCAGGGGTACTTCGGGAATGTCCTTGTCGTACAGGCGCCAAGCGGAAACATCCGTTCTGCGCGCCCATTTACGCAGGTGTCTGTATTGTTTTTCAAGACGGTTTGCGAACATGACCGCCTGTGCGGCAATGTGCTCGTCGCTGTCCCTTTCCCGAATGTCGGCCATTATTGCGTTTCCCTGTTCTTCTGGGCATTCATCATGACGCACAGCATCGCATAGCCGGAGGAAAGATCCTCTTTCTGGACGACTACCGAATCGGGCACATTCAGTTTGATATTTGTAAAATTCCAGATGGCCGTAATACCCGCTTCGACGAGCATGTTTGTCACATCCTGGGCGAACTGGGAGGGTACGGTGACAATGGCGATGCTGGCCTTGAGCGTCCGTACCTGATGCGAAAGGGTTTCCAGGGAGAAGACGTGAACGCCGTGTATGCTGGTACCGATTTTTTGCGGATCGCTGTCAAAGGCAGCTACGATATTAAGTCCGTGAAAGTGGAAACCCTGGTAACCGCAGAGCGCAGTACCGAGATTTCCCGCGCCGACGAGTACCGCCTGCTGCATTTCATCCCAGCCAAGGAAGTGTTCAATTGCCGCCATCAGAGCGACAACCGGGTATCCCTTTTTCGGTTTCCCGACGATTCCGGTAATTGCCAAATCTTTCCGTACCTGGATGGGTTCAAGATGAAGTTCCTGGGCAATGACGGTGCCCGATATATATTCCTGCCCGTCGTCTTTTGCCCCTCTGATAATATGCAGATAGGAAGGGAGTCGTCGGATGGAGGGAACTGCGGTTATCTTTTGTTTCATGCCATTGCAATCCTTAGGTAGTAGTGACCTTTATATCGTGTTTTTTTTAACGATATAGTGCTTTGTACTGAAAGTCAAGGGTCATTATTCCTATGGAAACAAATTGCGGAATCGGATATACTTTTTTCCACGTGCAAACACGTTTTCCCGTCCGAAAGGACAGGTTGCCCGAGCACTGTCATTTTCGATTACACAATACAGGAGCATACAGACATGTACGAACCGGTAGACCCGAAAGTTAATTTTCCCGAACAGGAAGAAAAAGTACTGGCATTTTGGGAAAAGAACGATATTTTCAAGAAGTCGATCGCGAACAGGGACGGAAAACGCGAATATGTGTTTTACGACGGCCCTCCCTTTGCCACGGGTCTGCCACATTTCGGACATTTTGTGCCAAGCACCATCAAGGATATAATTCCGCGCTATCAGACCATGAAAGGTATGAAGGTGGAACGCCGTTTCGGTTGGGATTGTCACGGCCTGCCGGTTGAAAACCTTATCGAAAAAGAGCTGGGACTGAACTCTAAAACCGATATCGAGAAATTCGGTATAGCCGCTTTTAACGAGGCCTGTCGCTCCAGCGTGCTCCGCTATGTCCGCGAATGGGAACAGACCATCACGCGCCTGGGAAGGTGGGTTGATTTTTCCAACGACTATAAGACCATGGACAGCGCGTACATGGAATCCATCTGGTGGGTAATGAAAAGCCTGTGGGAAAAGGGCTTGCTGTATGAGGGCCACTATATTCTTCCGTACTGCCCCCGCTGTTCAACCGTACTGTCCAATCATGAGCTTAATTTGGGCGGATACAAGGATGTACATGACCCGGCCATTACGGTGAAATTCCGTATAACCGGAAGCATTCCTTCATCCCCCGCCTCCCTGGTGGACAGCGCGTCCCTTACGGAGAAGAAGGCATTCCTGCTCGCCTGGACAACCACTCCCTGGACGCTTCCCAGCAACCTTGGTTTGACCCTTGGACCCGATGTGGACTATGTGCTGGTCGACGACGGCGATGAGCGCTATATTCTTGCCGAATCGCGCCTTGGAGCCTATTACAAGGATACCGGGGCGCTGCACATTGTCTGGAAGAAAAAAGGCGCCGAACTTGAGGGCTTGCGGTATGAGCCCCTGTTCCCCTATTTTGCGCCGCTTGCCGAGCTTGAAAACGGTGAGCCGGGCGCCTTCCGCACCTTCGCGGCGGATTTCGTCACAACCGGTGACGGTACGGGTATTGTGCATACGGCTCCCGGTTTCGGCGAGGACGATAACCGCGTGTTCAAGGGAAGCGGCGTTCCCACGGTCTGTCCCGTAGACGCGGAATGCAAATTTACCGGAGAAGTGAGCGATTATGAGGGGCTTTTTGTCAAGGACGCCGACAAGGCCATTATGGAGCGCCTGAAGAACGAGGGAAAACTGGTAAAGCGTGAACAGATATTGCACTCGTATCCCCATTGCTGGCGCTGCTCGAGCCCGCTGATTTACCGCGCGGTAGGCAGCTGGTTTGTCGGCGTGGAGAAAATAAAGCAGAACATGCTCGACGCCAATTTCAAAATTCGCTGGCAACCCGAGCATATCAAGGAAGGCCGGTTTGGCAAGTGGCTTGAGGGGGCACGCGACTGGGCAATCAGCCGCAACCGGTATTGGGGTAACCCCCTGCCAATCTGGAAATGCGCCGAATGCGGAAAAACCGTCTGCGTGGGAAGCCGCGACGAGCTGAAAGAACTTTCGGGCGTCTACCCCGAGGATTTGCACAAGCACTTTGTGGACGACATTGTCATCCCCTGCGAATGCGGATCAAGCATGAGGCGCATCAGCGAGGTGCTTGACTGCTGGTTCGAGTCGGGAGCCATGCCCTATGCCCAGAATCATTATCCCTTCGAGAACAAGGATTACTTTGAAAGCCATTTTCCGGCCGATTTTATATCGGAGGGCCTTGATCAAACCCGTGGCTGGTTTTATACCCTGACCGTGCTTGCCGCGGCCCTTTTTGACCGGCCAGCCTTTGAAAACTGCATTGTTACCGGTCTGGTTCTTGCCTCGGACGGGAAGAAAATGTCCAAATCCCTGCGCAACTATACCGACCCGAACAAGGTGGTCAACGAGTTCGGCGCCGACGCGCTCAGGCTCTTCCTGATGCACTCCGCGGTGGTAAAGGCGGACGACCTGAAGTATTCCGATGAAGGCGTGCGCGACATCCTGAAGGGCATTCTGATTCCGCTGTGGAACAGCTACAGCTTTTATGTAACCTATGCCAATATCGACGGAATTGGCCGCCCGGGTCCCCATGCCGAAAGCGGGACGAATCCCCTTGACCGGTGGATTACCTCCATTACGGAGAGAATGGTCAAGGAAGTAACCGAGGCCCTTGATTCCTATGATCTTTCGCACGCTATCGACCCGATTGTCGTGTTCATAGATCAGCTGAATAACTGGTACATCCGGCGTTCCCGCCGACGTTTCTGGAAGAGCGAGAACGATACCGACAAGGTCTATGCCTATGACACCCTCTACCGCGCGCTCAAGAAATTCGCTCTCGTTGCCGCGCCCGTTGTCCCGTTCGTAACCGAGTCCATCTGGCAGAATTTGCGTACGGAAGAGGATCCGGAATCCGTTCACCTGGCTGATTATCCCGTGTATGACGAAAGTCTTCGGGATAGCGCCCTTGAGTTTAAAATGGAGACCGTCCAGAAAGCGGTCTCAATGGGCCGAAGCCTTCGCTATCAGTTCAACCTGAAAACCCGCCAGCCGCTCAAGGCAGTCGAGCTGGTTACCCGGAACCCGGAAGAGAAGAAGGTCCTCCTCGAAATGGAAGAGAGCATCCGCGAGGAACTGAACGTCAAGGCCGTCATTTTCCACGACAAGGAGGAAGACCTTGTCGAGTATTCGGCGAAGGCAAATTTCCGCGTACTGGGAAAGGAATTGGGCACTGCGATGAAAATAGCCGCGTCCGAAATCGAGCGCCTTACCTCGGCGGAAATTCAGTCGATTCTTGACGGCTCCACCTTGAGTATCGATGTGGACGGAAAAGCGGTTGAACTGACTGCCGAGAAAATTATGGTTAACCGTATCGAAAAGGCGAACCTGAAGGTTGTCAACGAGGATACGCTCACGGTCGGTCTTGATACCGAGGTTACCGATGAACTGTTGCTTGAAGGCAGCATCCGCGATCTGGTACGCGGTGTGCAAAACCTGCGAAAGGAACGCGGTCTGGAAGTGACCGACCGGATCAATTTGCGTGTTTCCTCAACATCCGACGTCCTTCGACGCTCCTTCGCCGCCTTTGCCGATTATCTGAAAAATGAAACCCTTGCCATCGAGGCTCGTTGGGTTGATTCTTTCGACGGAAAGAGCGTCAGTATCGATGCCGGCGATGATACCTGGGAGGCCGATCTTGAGCGTGCTGAATCGTAAGTTTCTGCCGGTACTGTTTCTTGCATGTGCAGTGATTCTCTATTCCTGCGCGAGCCGACCGCCTGCGACACCGGCTGCCGCCCTGTCCGTCCTGGGAACCGGGGCTGACTGGTACCTGGTTCTTCCCGTTGCGGAAAACAGGGCCTTTCTGGATCATCTGGCCGTCTCGAGCGGAAATACCGGTTCACTGGATAATGCCTTTGATCGAACCACCGTCATGTTCGCCGGTTTTTATCCTGACCGCAGCATCCGCCTTCTGGCCTCGGGCTCGTATCCGCGCTCCGCCTCGTCACTCGTCTTTTCATCCTCGAAAGGATGGAAACGCGTCAGCGGCGAGAGTGGACTTTCCTGGTACAGCGGTGAAAGCGGCCAGGCCGCCATCCCGGTAAACAATATTTTGGTGGGTTCTACCGGACCGGTTGAACCCATGCTCGAGCGCATGAAGTATCCCGCGCTGCAGGAGGTTGTATCACTTCCAGCAGCCTTTGACCAGTACGCGCAAAATCCCGTTTCCGGCAAGGCCGCGATCTACGTGGCGAACCCGCAGCCTTTTATCGGCCTTATTTTGGGTAGCGGTATAGAGTTGCCGGTGTCCAGCGCGAGCTTGTATTTTGATCCCTCGGACACGGAAGAGGGCTTGTCGTACACGGTGTCGATTACCCTGCACATGAGCGACGAGCGCGCGGCCCGGCTCTCGATTCCCCTCATCCGCGTGTTGTCCGGCAACGAGCCGTCCCGTAACGGACTTGACGTTCAGCTTGCTCCCATCAGGATTGCCGGCGACTATATTGCCGATTTTATCGGATTTTTGTATTTTTAAGGTATAAAAGACACATTACATGACGAGGTTATGGAATTATGCCCACGTACGATTATGCCTGCGACTCCTGCAATCACACCTTTGAAGCGTTTCAGAAGATGAGCGATTCACCCCTGGATACCTGCCCGGAGTGCGGTAAAAAGATACGCAGGGTGCTCTCCGGCGGTATCGGTGTCAGCTTCAAGGGGTCAGGATTTTACGTTAACGATTCATCCTCAAAGTGCCCGGCCTCCGGCTGCGCCTCTTCTTCCTGCCCGCAATCACAAGCGGCGAACGGCTGACCGCGATGTCGTCCACCCGGCCGAAGTTTTTTTGCGAATTCTGCGGTACCGAGGTAAAGCAGAACGACCGGGTGTGTACGCACTGTGGCAAGTTTTTTGCTTCGGTTCGCTGTCCCTCGTGCGGATTTACCGGAGTCTCAAAATTGTTCCGGGACGGATGCCCTGCCTGCGGATACGCGGTATTCACGGACCGGCGGACGAGTTCCGGCGCGTATAGTGAAAAAAGCAAGCAAACAAAAAGAGGCGATACGGACCCCTTACCCTGGTGGATTTACCTGGTGTCGGTTCTTTTTGTCCTTGGCGTGTTTATACTGATACTTCTCCAAAAATAAACGAGTGCAGGGCGTTTTTTTCTTCTGCCGTCAGGGAAATAATGTCGAGAACCATAAGGTTCGTGTTTTTTCGTATTCTGCATACCGGATGGAGCAGGGTCGCATCCACTTTCAGCGAGCAGTCCTCGATAGTATCTCCTTCCGTAAGGTCGGTGGTTGCCGAAGGCGCGTCCGGGCGGAACCAAATTTCCTCGAGGCCAAGTTTCTCTATAACGCCGGTAATAAGGGTGTCGGTAACCGGATTGCTGAACATGAAGACCGCATGGGCACTCACCGGCTCATATTCACGGCGCTGTTCAATTTGACCCACATGCCGGTACCGCGAGAAAATTTCTACGAGCTGCTGCCGGTCGCTGATGGAATCGAGGTGTTCGCTGACAATTGCCTGAACGCCGATGTGCACGGCCTTGTCCGCGTCCTCCGGCGTAAAGCGCTCGTTCGTCAGCAGAATTATGATCGTCCTGTCTTTTCCGGTGTCGCTCCTGACGTACTGCACGATCGTTTTCCAGTGACGGGGAAAGTCCACCGCGCTGATGAACACTACGTCGGGCGCAATTTCTTCCAGATTATCCCAGGCCTTGATGGCCGAGCGGTACCGGATAATGTCAAAGCCGTACTGACCGATATTGTCTTGGATCATGCGGACGGAGGTGTCTGTATCTGTGATCAGCAGTGCTTTCATTGATGGTATATCCTATTCCGTACCCAAATTGTCTACCGTGTAATCGGTAATGTACCATATACCGTTCCGGGATTTCAGGAAATACGTAAAGCGTTTTTTCTCGCGGAAGGTACGGTAATCAAACCAGGAAATGACCGTCACGGTTCCCTCGCTTTCGGTATAGCTTGTCCGTTCGATGCTGAACTGTACCGGTATGGTTGAAATATCGCGATCAACCGTTGCCTGGGTCAAATCAGTTTTATATTTCTCTATCATGGCAAAGCGTCCGCTTTCGCTTTCGCTGCGATAGCGTCTGTTTCGGGCAGGATCTTTCTGAATCATCTGGTCAAGGTCAAGATAGAGGAAGAACTGGTCCCAGTGCGATTTTTGCCGTGCGGTTATCATGTATCGGACAACCTGGTCCGGCGGAAGCGGCTCGGGTTTGAGAATTTCGGCGGTGACCGGCGAAACGGGAAGGGCCGAAACGGCCGCCGCGCCGGGAGAGGGCTTTATCTCGAGCATGAGCCGGTTTGACGCCAGGGCGATTTCCCCTGACTGGCCCGAGACCCTGCGCAGTTCGGGGTAAAAGGAAGACTCAAGTACGTAGATGCCGGGACTTGCGATGTGTATGTAGTCCTTGACGTTTTCCACGAACGAATATGCTTCCCCGGGCTCGATGCTTATTTCCCGGAAGAAAACCTGCCGGTTTGTGTTGCGCCGCCTGATCCAGGTTTCGGTATGGTCAAGAAAGCGGTTCTTTGTGTCAATGGCGGTAAAATCGAGGCTGAAAAAAAGATCGTCGGCCAATTTAAAGCGAACGGTCGACGCGCCGTTATTCGCGATGGTGACCTGCACCAGGATGGGTTCGGACGAGGAATTGCCGGGGTAATAGACCGTCCGGTTATAAAAGCGAATCGAGATATCGGCTCCGGGAAGGGCATCCTGTGACGCGAAAAGTCCTGCACTGACCGACAGTACGAGCATGGTTATGAAAAAAAATCGTTTCACCTGAAATTCTCCCTTTTTCTTTATATCGGACTTTTTAAGTTTGTTCATTAGTGGTATTATGGCCGGGACATGATTACCACAGTCCTCAAAAATGCAATACACCGCTGGCCGGACATGGCCAGCGTTTTGTCACGTTTAAAAGAGTCCGATTGGCCCTACGAGATAGAGGGCGTTCAGGGCGGCTTGCACGGATTTTTCTTCTCCGAATACCTTGACGCCTTCCCCGGCCTCATTGTGCTGGTAGTGAGCGGCGACAAGGAAATTGAAAATCTGAGCGCCGATCTGGAGCTGACGGGCGTCGATTACCGGGTTTTGCCCTGGTGGGGGGCCATTGCCTACCGGCCGGTGGCAAGCGGCGCGCTGGTTTTCGGGGAACGCGCCGCGCGGCTTGCGGAATTGTGCGCCGATGACGGGCGGAACGGCATGCCCCGCGTGCTGGTCATGACCCAGCGCGCCCTCCTGACCCCGGTTCCTCCTCCCGCCTGGTTCCGGACCCTGACCCGAAGCCTTCGCGTCGGGGACTGCTTTGATCCGGCCGGTCTTGCGGAAATCCTTGTTTCCTGGGGCTATACACGGGTGCCCCGGGTAACGGTCAAGGGAGAATTCACCCTGCGGGGAGAAGTGTTTGACCTGTATCTGCCGGGTTCCGACGAGGCGCTCCGGATTGTCTTCGACTTTGACCGGATCGAGCAGATAAAACTTTTTGATCCCGAAACGCAAACTTCCCTGGGCACCGCCGCGCAAGCCACCGTGTATCCGGCAAAGGAGGTAATCTGGGACGAGGAGCGGCTGTCGGTTCTGGAAAGCGCTCTTTCCCGGTGCGCGGAATTCGAGTCGGGCGGGAAGGCCGTCGTCGATCATTTGCGCCAGCATGGCTCCATGACCGGAGAGGAATTGTTCTTCCCGCTTGCCTTTGAGGAGTCTTCGACCGTTTTTGAATACCTGCGCGATCGGGACGGAAGCGATACCCCGGTGTTCTTTCTTGACTGGGATCGCCAGCTCAATGCCCAGGAGAGCCTCGAGAGGGAGTTTGTGGGCCTGTACCGCAAGTCGCGCGGCGCGCACGGCGAGGAAGCGCAAAACCCCCTGCTTGCCGAACTGCCCGAACCCCAGCGCATCCTCCTCAATTTCCGCACCCTTGCCGCAAGCTGGCAGAAGCGGCTTCTTTTCCGCACCATTCACGGGGACGAATCCCTCTCCCAAAACCGCCTCAAACTGGTCTGCGACCCGCCGCGCAGCTTTTTCGGTAACATTGTCTACCTGAAGGAAGAGCTGGACACCCTGATACGGGACAAGTGGAAAATCTGCGTATTCGCGGAAAGCGAAAACCAGGCCGCGCGCGTGAGCGAGATTCTGAAGGAGTTTCCGGTCGAGGTCGTTCCCTACGACCTTTCTTCGGGCTTCGGCATCCCGGCCCTGAAAATTCTGGTCATTCAGGAAAACGAAATTTTCGGCAGGCGCCGGCACATACCGAAGTCGGTCAAGCATGCCAAAAGCGCCGTTATCGATACCTTCGTCGAGCTCAACCCGGGCGACTATGTCGTTCACGTCAATTACGGTATCGGATTGTTCAAGGGAATCGACCGGGTGCGCGCGCTCGGAAACGAACGCGACTACATCAAACTGGAATATGCCGACGAGGAAGTGGTGTTCATCCCCATCGAGCAGGTCAATCTGGTGCAGCGGTATATCGGAAACGAAGGCGATGCACCCCGCCTTGACCGGCTTGGCTCCAAGAGCTGGGAAAACCGGAAAAACAAGGTCAAGAAGGCGGTAGAGGATATTGCCCAGCGCCTGATCGATTTGTATTCCCGCCGGAAGGCGGCCCGGGGCTTTGCCTTCCCGAAGGACGGCGAGTGGCAAATCGGCTTCGACGCGGCCTTCCCCTACGAGGAAACCGCGGACCAGCTGACCGTCATTGACGAAATAAAAGTAGACATGGAGAAGCCCGTGCCCATGGACCGCCTTGTGTGCGGTGACGTGGGCTACGGAAAGACCGAGGTCGCCATGCGGGCCGCCTTCAAGGCGGTTATGGGCGGCAAACAGGTGGCCTTCCTTGCGCCGACCACCCTCCTTGCGGAACAGCATTACGACTCCTGCGTTGACCGCTTTTCCAAATTCCCGGTGCGCATCGCGCAGCTTTCGCGCTTTATCGCGCCGGCCGACCAGAAGAAAACCCTCGAGCGGGTCGCCGCGGGCGAAATTGACATTTTGATCGGAACGCACCGCATTATCCAGAAAGACGTCAAATTCAAGGATTTGGGACTGATGATTATCGACGAGGAACAGCGGTTCGGCGTCAAGGACAAGGAACGGCTGAAGGAAATGCGGACGAACGTCGACTCCCTTGCCCTGTCGGCGACGCCCATCCCGCGAACCCTGCACATGAGCCTTTTGAAAATCCGGGACATGAGCCTGTTGACCACCCCGCCCCGGAACCGGCATCCCATTGAAACCGTTATCGGGGAGTTCAACCCCGACCGCATCGCGGCCGCCATCCGCCGGGAAGTCGAGCGGGGAGGTCAGGTGTTTTATCTCCATAACCGCGTTGAAAGTCTGGTGGAAACGCGGATTATGGTAGAAAAACTGGTTCCCGAAATGATGGTGGATATCGCGCACGGACAGATGAGCAGCCACGAGCTGGAGGATATATTCCGCCGCTTCAAGATGGGCGGCTTTCACGTACTCATCGCGACCACCATCATCGAAAACGGCATCGACATTCCCAACGTCAACACCATCATCATCGATCGGGCGAACATGTACGGCGTTTCCCAGCTGTATCAGCTGCGGGGCCGGGTCGGGCGGTCCGACCGCAAGGCCTATGCCTATCTCTTCCACCCGGAAGGGAAGGCCCTTTCCGAAATTGCCATGAAGCGCTTGCAGGTCATCTCGGACTTTACCGAACTGGGGTCCGGCTTCAAGATCGCCATGAAGGACATGGAAATTCGCGGCGCGGGCAACCTCCTGGGGCGCGAGCAATCGGGCGAGATCTATTCCGTCGGCTTTGACCTCTACCTCAAACTGCTCGAGGAAGCGGTGCAAAAATTGCAGGATTCCGACTTTGTGGCGGTCGAGGATGTCTGGCTTGAGCTTGAATACACCGGCTTCATTCCCGACTCGTATATTCCGCTCGCGCAAACCAAGATGGAAGTGTACAAGAAAATCGCCTCCATATCCGCGCAGGACGAGCTTGAGCGGGTGTATGCGGAACTGGAAGACCGTTTCGGCCCGATTCCTGACGAAGTGTCAAGCTTGCTTTCCCTTGCGGAAATTCGCATTATGTGTCGAAAGCTTTCAATCGCGAGCCTGAAAGAACGCTCCGGGCGCGTCGATGTCGAGTTCTCGAAGGTGTCCAAGGTATCGGTTGAACGGCTGTTGCGGATGATGAAGGAGTCGGCCGGCCGCGTCAAGCTGGACGCGCATCGGCCAAACGTGCTGATACTGGAAACCGGCAAGATCGGCCTGAAGGAAAAAAGCGAATACATCCGGGAAAAACTGGAGCAGCTTGCCGCCGGCTGAACCGGACGTCAAACGGAAAACCGGTTAGCTCTCGGCGTCCTCAAGATCCTCGCACACATCCGCCATGCCCGTGCTGATGAGCCGGTGCGTTCGCGACATGAAGGTAAAGATTGCCGGGTCCTGGGGAAACTCCTTTGCCAGTTCCCGGAAGAGCTCATGGGCTTCCGCATAGCGACCCCGTTGATACTCGCTTATCGCCTTTTCAAAGTTTTCCCGGGAGAGCGCGAAGGTGTTGAATTCCTCTTCCGCCAGTCCGTCAAAAATGTGGATAACGTGAACCGGCTGTTTGCGTCCCTGAACCCGTACCTGGCCCAGATGGCGGAAATGGTATTGCTTCGGGTTGTGAAGGCGATCAAAGAAGGCCGCCGGCACGATAATGCCCTTTCCGTAGAGCTTGCACAGGCCCTCAAGCCGGCTGCACAAATTGACGGAGTCGGCAATAACGGTCGTGTCCATGCGGCGTTCTTCGCCCACCGTTCCCAGAATGAGGGGGCCGTAATTAAGCCCGATTCCCACGCTGATGGACGGAATGTCCGTTCCCTCCCGCTCCCGGTTCAGTTCCACGACCGCCTTCTGGATGCCGATCGCCGCCTGCATGGCGGATTCCGGGGAGTCGGGAAACAGGGCGATAAAGCCGTCACCCAGATACTTGTCGATAAACCCTCCGTTTTCCCGGATAACCTCGCCGACAAAACCGAAGTAGCTATTGAGGAATTCGAAGGTTTTCGCCGCTCCCAGCTGTTCGGCCATCGTGGTGAATCCGCGGATGTCGGTGAACATGATGGTCATGTTCTTTTCGACCTGGTCGCCAAGCATAATGTCGTCGACTTCCTGTCGGTGGAGCAGCTGGAAAAACTCGTGCGGAATAAAGCGCCTGAGAGACTCGTTCATGGTCAGGAGGGTTTTCCCCAGGTGTTCCGATTCGTCAAAGGCCTTCGAAAACCGCATGGCAAGCAATACCGACTGGGTGAACAAAAACATGACGAGGCCGATGGAAAGCGAATTGAAGGTGTTGACGATACCCATGTTAAAGAGGATTTCATTGATGCCGAAACAGAGAAAGAGGGCAATGCCGATGACGGTTGTCAGCGCGCCTTCCCGTTTTTTCGCGAGGGCATAGCCGATGATGATAATGATGTACAGGACGTAGGCGCCCGTGATGATCTCGTAGATAACAACCGTGGAATTATAGACCGCCGGCGGGAAAAAGAGGCAGCAGGAAAACACGAGGCCCAGGACCTGATACACGCGCATGGCGGGCCGCGAAATGTCGCGTTCGAAAATGTGGGAAATATAGGCGCTGAAAACGGGTATTCCCAGATAAAAGCTCAGGTGGTCGATGCGGTTGACGGTAGCCCAGGAAATTGAGGGCAGGAGGGAAAAAATGAAGCGTTCCCCGTACACCAGCGACCGGACGGCAATGATGATGCAAAAGAGGCCGAACCACAGGGGCGAGCGGTCCTGCCTGCGCAGCCAGAACAGGCACAGGTGATACAGTCCGATGGTCAAAAGCGAGCCGAAGATGGCAATATCCATGGCCAGGCTTTTCATGTAGACGGTTTGTATGGTGTTGCCCTTTCCTATCGAAATGCTGCGGTTAAAGCCTCCCCGGCGTTCGGAAAAGTTCGCCACCTGGATAACCAGCTCGTTTTTGCCGACACGGGGAACTATGCTGACAATGCCGGTTTTATACGAGGGAAGGGTGTCCTCCGCCGTGTACGCGGGCTTTCCCGCGGAGAAAATTTCCGTGCCGTTGAAATAAATGCGGGAGGCTGAGAAGAATTCGGGAATCAGGAGGGAAAGGCTTTCGCTTCTGCGGGGAAAGAGCAGGGTGAGCCGGTAACTTGCCGTACCGTAGGTTCCCAGGGAACCCTTTGGCCCCTTGACGTTTTGCCACAGGCTTTCCTCGGGAACCCGTATGCTCATGAGCGCGGGCAGAGCGGTGTCCGTCCCGCCGGAAGGGGCGTCAAGCAGCAGGCCGGGAAAAAAGTCCCATTCGCCCGAAAGGGTTACCGCGCCCTGGATCTGAAAGTCCCAGGAGGAAAGGTCGATGGTCCCGCTTTTCGCAACGGGCGAAAACACCGCCGGGTTTATGCAGGAACCCAGCACCGTCAACAGGGCTATGCTGATGAATACTACCGGAAGAAAAAGAGAATAGGTCGTTTTCTGTTCGCTGTCCATGCGCGCTGATCCCCTGTCGGTATGTTGCCGATACAAAGTATACAATATATTACCAGATAAGGAAGGGTTTGTGGTGCATGTTTTACCGGATACCAGATTTCTTTCAACCGCCGTGTTCGCGCTCTCCGCGCTTGTCGCCTCGGTCATCGACCTGTGGCGGGGTAAAATCCCCCGCTGGTGCGTCTATCCGCCCCTCATCGCGCTTCTCGCGCTCTGTGCCGTCTCCGGTGTCCGGGTCCTGGCAGTCGCTCTTGCGGGCGCTCTGTGCTTCTTTGCGCTCCTGGCCCTCTCGCGGAAGGCCTCGGGCGGCCTCATGGGGAAGGGCGACCTCCGCTTCGGCGCGCTCTGCGGCCTCTACTGCGGTTTTCCCGCCGCCGCGATCGCCGCCTTCCTGGCCGCCCTCTTCGCGCTGGCCGCCTTTGCCTTCCGTGCCGCGCTCCGCCGCCCTCGCGCTTCGATACCCTTCGCGCCCTTTCTGTCGGCGGGAAGCCTCCTTGCCCCGATCCTTTACCGCCTGCTCATCCGATAAACAGGGCCAGAACCGGAATGCTGGCAACGGAAAGAAGCGTCGTCAAAAAGACGGTCGCGCTTGCGGTATCGGTGTCGCCCCCGTAGACTTCGGCAATCAGACTGGTGTTCGAGGCGGCCGGCATTGCCGCAATAATGACCGTAATGAGCGCAAGTTCCCGTGAAACGGGCAAAAAGCGCACGACCAGGGCCACCAGGGCCGGCCAGGCCGCCAGGCGGAGCGCGGTGACCGCGTAGACCCGCCAGTCGCCGACCACCGACCTCATTGGCGTGCGGGCAAGCATTGCCCCGGTCGTAATCATGGCAAGGGGCGTCGTCAGGGAGCCGAGCATTTCGAGCGGCAAAAAAAGCGCCTGCGGCAGGCGGACGGACAGCAGGAAGAGCGTAAAACCGGCGAACGAGGCTATCACGTTCGCGTTCAGAATGCGGGAGAGGGGGAGCGGGCGGTGGGCGCCTTCGGCCGAGCGGGACATTATGACAATGCCTGCGGAAAAGGCGAGCACGTTGAACAGAATGTTGTGGATGGACGTCAAAAAAAGGGCGGAGGGCCCCAAAATGGAAGAGACGACCGGAAAGCCGATAAAGGCCGCGTTGGAAAACGACAGGGCAAAGACAAAGGGCCCCGCCTGCCGCTTCGGGGTTCCCAAAAGGCGCACCGCAAGGAGCGACAGGGCGATTATGAAGAGGTAAAAGCCGGTCGCGACCGCAAGGGTCATCGCGGAGTCTTTCAGCAGTTCCCGCGAAAAGGGCTTTTGAAGGGACACGACGATGAGGGCGGGCAGCGTCGCCTTGATAATGAGCGTTGAAAGGGTGCGGACTGCCGGCCCCTCGATAATCTTCATGCGGCCGAAGGCAAAGCCCGCTCCCATCAATATGAATAGCGCCGAAATTTGGGTAAAAACCTGCATGGGCCATTATTGTGCAAAATCGTGCATTGACACAACAGTCACGCATCATTATATTTCAAAAAATTACTTACTATTTTAGGGAGGTGGGATACGCTTAAGTGAACAGAGAAGAGTATGTCGCTGATGCCGACTGGCACCGTTTTCTCGAGTTTTCGGATAAACTCGAAACACCCTTCGTGGTGATCAACCTGCGGACGATCAAGAAGAACTACATTAAACTGCAAAGTTCCTTCCCCTTCGCCCACATCTATTATGCGGTAAAGGCAAACCCGGCGCCCGAGGTTATCTCCCTCCTGGCCGAGCTTGGTTCCAACTTTGACATTGCTTCCAGATACGAACTGGACAAGGTCCTTTCCCTCGGGATCGCTCCCGAACGAATCAGCTACGGAAATACCATCAAGAAAGCCAAAGACATAGCGTATTTCTATGAACAGGGCATCCGTATGTACGCCACCGACAGCAAGGAAGACCTCCGGAATATCGCGAAATGCGCTCCGGGCTCGAAGGTCTACGTCCGCATACTGGTTGAGAACTCGGTGACCGCCGACTGGCCGCTTTCGCGCAAATTCGGCTGTCATCCCGACATGGCATACGACCTTCTCGTGCAGGCCAGCGAACAGGGCCTGACCCCCTACGGCATATCCTTTCACGTCGGCAGCCAGCAGCGCGATATCGGGCAGTGGAACGACGCCATCGCCAAGACGAAGTACCTGATGACCTCCCTTGAGGAGGAAGAAGGCATTACGCTGCAGATGATCAATATGGGCGGCGGCTTCCCGGCCACCTATACGCAGCCGACCAACGATCTTTCGGAATACGCCTCCGAGATTACCCGCTATTTGACCGAGGACTTCGGCACGGACCTCCCGATGATCGTGCTGGAACCCGGCCGCTCGCTGGTCGGGGATTCGGGCATTCTGGTGACGGAGGTGGTGCTTATTTCCCGCAAGAACAATACCGCGCTCAACCGCTGGGTGTATTGCGATACGGGCAAGTTCAACGGCCTGATCGAGACGCTCGGCGAGTCGATCAAGTATCCGGTCATTTCCCTGAAGGACGGGCCGGAGACGAAGACGGGCGAGGTTATTCTGGCCGGCCCCACCTGCGACAGTATGGATATTATGTACGAGGATACCCACTACAAGCTGCCCATCGATTTGAAGGTGGGCGACCGCCTGTTCTGGCTGTCCACCGGCGCGTATACGTCAAGTTACGCCTCTGTCGAGTTCAACGGTTTTCCGCCCATCAAGACGTATTTTATGGATTGAGGCAGAACGCCTGGAGCAGTTTTGCCGGCAACAATAAGGCCGCGGTACGCACCGCGGCCTTTTTTGTCGCCTCTGTCCCCGCGCGGAGCCGCCGCAAGGGGGCTCGACGGGGTTTGAGGGGGCGTTTCGGGATATGCCTGCGGTTCCCCTTGTCATGGAGGTGTCAAGGATATATAGTGTTCCGGTACATGAGTTCCAATAAGTTGTTTTCCTATCATGCGTTTCTCAAGTTGCCGGCCGTTTTCATTTTTTTGACTGTCTGGTTTCTGTCTTCGCAGCCAAATCTGGTCATCAGCGAGCGGTTCCGCCACGCGGATAAGGTTGTTCATTTTTTTGCCTATGCCTTTTTGGCAGGTTCCCTCTGTTTTTGGGTTCCGACCGGTTTCTGGAGTCGGTTTCCCTTTTTGTGCGCCCTTTTCGTGGTGGCCCTTTCGGCGGTCCTGGGGGCCCTGGACGAGTACCATCAGTCTTTCGTTCCCGGCCGTGACGCGTCGGTCGACGACTGGCTTGCCGATGTTATCGGTTCCGTCATCGGCGTAGCCTCTTTTTTGCGGATTCGGCAGGTCTGGCACCGGTTTCGGGCCAAAAGCTGATCTTTTTTTCGTTGAGCATACTTGCCGGCTGTATAATGCTCTGGTAGAATGTTCAATGTTTGAACAAACCCGGTACAGAGGGACAGAGCGTGTTTCGGCCGCCTTCCATCCCCGGCGAAAAAGCGGACTCAGAGATGTTTTTTTTATACCCGATCGCATTGTCTTCATTCTATCATTAGCCCCACTTAAGGAATTTCCGTGTCTTCAAATACAAATACAAAACGAATTGCAAAAAACACGCTCATGCTCTATTTCCGGCAGATTCTTATCATGCTGGTCATGCTGTACACCGTTCGGGTTGTTCTGAATATCCTCGGCGCGGAAGATTACGGCATTTACAACGTCGTTGCCGGTTTAGTCAGTATGTTCAGTTTTTTAAGCGGAGCAATGGCAACCGCATCACAGAGGTTTTTTTCTTATGAAATTGGCAGGAATGATCAAGTACGCTTAAAGCAAATTTTCAGTCTGACAGTAACAGTCTACGCACTTCTTGCAATAATTGTCGTCATAGTATCAGAAACTGCTGGTTTATGGTTTGTCGAAACACAGTTAACCATTCCACCTGAACGTATGGCTGCTGCAAGAATTGTTTTTCAATTTTCTTTACTTGCTTTTGTTGTTACAATTCTGACAACGCCCTATTTAGCAGCAATTATAGCTCATGAAGAGATGAACATATATGCGTATGTAAGTATTTTTGAAGTAGTTATTTTGCTTGTACTAGTATCCTTACTTAAATTTTGTGTAATTGATTCATTGATATTGTATAGTATCATAACTTTCTCTGTTAAGTTACTGGTTTCTCTATTGTATATAATTGTTTGTACTCATAAGTTTCGTGAATGCAGATATTCATTTTATTGGGATACCAAACGATTTCGCGAATTGTTTTCATATGTTGGATGGAATCTGTTTGGTTCAGCAGCCGGAGTAGTTCGCTCACATGGAGTTAATGTAGTTCTCAATATTTTTTTTGGTCCGGTTGTTAATGCAGCAGCAGCAATAGCAAATCAGGTAAACGCTGCAGTAAAAAGTTTTGCACAGAATTTTACCACAGCAGTTCGTCCTCAGATAATTAAAAATTATGCTGCAGATGACATAACTTCTATGATTAGACTGGTGTATGCAAGTTCGAAGGCAACTTTTTTTTTGTTATTCATTTTTGTTTTGCCTTTAACACTAGAAATGCCCTTTATTCTTGGTCTTTGGTTAAAGAACCCTCCAGAATATGCAGTGCTTTTTACCAGGCTTATTTTAATTGATGCCCTTATTGATTCTGTAAGTTATCCGCTTATGACAGCGGCTCAGGCAACAGGAAAAATTAAGCTATATCAATCCGTTGTTGGTGGTATTCTTTTATTGAATATACCTATTTCAATTATTTTTTTACTATTAAATTTTTCACCAACATCAGTGTTTGTTATAACACTCTTATTAACTTTTTCTGCATTTATAGCACGGATGTTTATTTTGAAATTACTTATTCCATTTTCCATTAAAGATTTCATATTCACAGTATGGATCCCTATGGGCTTATGTTTTTTGTTGTCCTCTATACTTCCAATCTCTATCTATATGACAGTTCCTTATCCTTTTGTTCGATTACTTATTAATTTGGGTTTAGTCTCTTTAACGTCATTATTATTGGTGTATTTTATTGCTCTTTCTGCAGAGGAACGTGATTTGGTACTAACTAAATTAAAAAAGGTAAAGAAATGATTATATTGCCCTCAGATACATGTACTGGATGTCATGCCTGTTATTCAGTATGTCCCCAATCGGCTATTTCTATGAAGAGTAATGCTGAGGGTTTCTTACATCCATTTATAGATGCTATTAAGTGTACCGAGTGTGGACTTTGTGTCACGCGTTGTCCTGTTCTATGTAAACAAAAAAAACATGATGGTGTTTTACCAACCGCATATGCAGTAATAAATAATAATAGAATCGTTCAGAGAATGAGCTCGTCCGGCGGTGTTTTTTCTGTATTTGCAGAGGAAGTTATTCGTAACGGTGGTGTTGTTTTTGGAGCAAAGTTTAATAAAGAATTTGCGGTGGTTCATGATTATACAGAAACGCTTGAAGGTATTTCTGAATTTAGAGGTTCCAAATATGTAGAAAGTGTTATTGGCGATTCATATTTCAACGCAAAAAGGTTTTTAGAGTCTGGAAGGAAAGTGCTTTTTAGTGGGACTCCCTGTCAGATTGCAGGTTTAAAGTCTTTTTTAGGAAAAGAATATTCGCAGCTATTAACAATTGATTTTATTTGTCATGGTGTTCCATCTCCAAAGGTATGGAAAGCATATTTAGGCAAATATTTTGACCAAGTAATCCAAGCAATTAATTTTCGTTCGAAAACTGAATCCTGGAAAAGATTCTCTATGCTTATAAATTGTTCGATGATGAGATATGAACAAAATCACAATAAAG
>LVBK01000009.1 GCA_001604385.1 Spirochaetales bacterium Spiro_09
AGATTGACGGGAATATAAAAAAGTACGGTGAGCCGTTCAAATCATAAAAAAAATAAAAAATAATTTTGTTATAACCCATTATAACCTATTATAACAAAAAATAATAATTGGTTATAACACGTTATAATGCAGTCGTTAAAACAAGCCAAATTTCCTTCATATTCGTTTTTGACATTTTACCGAAACAGTGATAGACCAAAGTAATGATTATTTCGCAGAAGCGAAACGACAGGAGTCGTCAAGTCATTTCATGTAAAACCGCAGGAGCGGGAGGAGTTCTTTAATGCCCATTGAATCAAAGTTTTTGACTGATGTACTTTCATCCGAGCTTGATGTTGAAGCAAAGGTGAAAAAAATTATTGCTGAACACGAAGCTGATACTGCCGGTCTGAAACTCAATCGTGATGAAATCCTTCAGGAGAAGGGCGAGATTGAGAAGAAGCTGAAGGCCTTCAACGAACAGGAGAATGGCTACAAGGAGCAGATCAAAACGCTGTCAGAGCAAATCAAGAAAGCTGGCTCCGAAGAGACGAAAGCCTTTTACGAAGCTGAAAAAGCACGGCTGATTGAAGAGCATGACAAGTTAAAAATTGCACTGGAAACCGAACGTGACCAGTATCGTGATGAGGCAATTCAGTTTTACAAAACAAATGAATTCGAGAAGGCCGTCAAAGACCTCAAAGTCCAGATTCGCCCGGAAGTACAAGAAGACCTTCGCGATCTCTTTTATACGAGAAATCAGTTTGATCGCAAGGTTATCGATGGCATTCCTAGGTTCCTGAACAAGGAAGCTCGGACCGTTCAGGACGCGCTTGGTGCATACCTCGAAACCGATGCAGGGAAATTTTACCTTGCAAACGGTAATACGGGCGGTGGTGCATCAGGGGCTAAGTCAACACAGGTGCCGGGTGGAAAAACAATGAAGAGGGCAGATTTTGAATCGCTGTCCCCTGATGAACAAAACAAAGTTGTGACGGTCGATAAAGTTTCGATCGTTGATTAAAGGAGATCCCGAAAATGGCGAACACTCTTACCGGAATTATTCCGACCCTTTTTGAAGCCCTGAATACCGTTTCTCGAGAAATGGTTGGCTTCATTCCCGCTGTTAAACGCGATGCACAGGCATCCCGTGCCGCTCTTAATCAGGTTGTCCGCGTTCCCATCGGTGAATCCGGTGATCTGGAAGACGTCACCCCTGGAGCAAACCCTGCCAACTCAGGCGATACGACCGTCGGTTATGCTGACGTGAAGATCACCAAGAGTAAAGTTGCTCCTGTTCGCTGGAACGGTGAAGAGCAGAAAGCTGTTGGTGCAACAGGCATGTATAACAAGATTCTTGCTGACCAGTTTACCGATGCCATGCGCAAGTTGGTAAATGCAGTCGAGGTTGACCTCGCCACAGAGGCCCTTATTAAGTCCTCTCGTGCGTATGGTACTGCCGGAACCGCTCCGTTTGGTACTGCTAACGATCTTTCGGATATTGCTCAGCTTCGGAAGATTCTCGATGACAACGGGACTCCTTCGACCGACCTCCAGTTGGTTCTCAGCTCCGCAGCTATGGCAAATATGCGCGGAGTTCAGACAATCCTCCTGAAGGCAAACGAATCTGGTACTGACAAATTCCTTCGTACCGGCTTCACTGATCCCATTCAGGGCTTCGCTATTCGAAACTCTGCTGGCATTCGGCTTCACACGAAGGGCACTGGTGCGAACTACGTAACCAATCTTGCCGCTGCTCTTGCTGCAGGAGATGTAACAATTGCACTTGACACCGGAACTGGCACCATCCTTGCGGGTGACGTTGTGACGTTTGCAGATGATGCAAACAAATACATCGTTGGCACTGGCATTGCATCCGCTGGCTCGATTGTGTTGAACAATCCCGGACTTCGTGCGGCCCTCGCAGACGGTAAAGCCCTCACCGTAGGTAACTCCTATACTCCGTGCTTTGGTTTTGACCGCAATGCGCTTATCCTTGCGGCTCGCGCACCTGCTGTCCCTGATGGTGGTGATGCTGCGGATGACGCAATGATCCTCACTGATCCGATCTCCGGAATCTCCTTCGAGGTTCGTGTTTACCGGCAGTATCGCCAGGTAAAGTATGAGGTCGGTCTTGCATGGGGCGTTTCTGGCATTAAGAGCGAGAGCATCGCAACCCTGCTCGGTTGATGATCTGAGCCCCGGCGAAAGCGCCGGGGCTTTCTTGAAGGAGATCGCATTGAAGCTTGTAAAAATGATTCGTACAGTTCCAGAAATCCCGGGCGGCCCGTTGGCCTGCGATATTCAACCTGTTGACCTTCCGTTACTCCGTGCTCGTGGATGGGTTCAGGATGGAGAGGAGTATGACACCGAGGGGCAAAAAGCCGCTTCGGCACCGGCTCTTGATTCTGAAGAAAAAAAAGCGCTGATCGAAAAAGCCATGCAGCTTAAAGAAACGCACCCGAAGGCGGTAAAGGCAGCCCCTTCTGCTATCCCGAATATGAGCATTGAGAAGCTCACCTCCTTGATCGAGGAAGCAGAGGCCATAATCAATAAACAGGATCAGGAGTAAACCATGGCGATTCAGCTGATTGTTGAGGACGGAACAGGTCTTGAAAACGCAAATACCTATACCTCAATTATTGATGCTGATTCATACCATGCCGCTCTTGGGCGAACTACCTGGGCTGAACTGGAAGATGACGAAAAGGCAGCGGCGCTTATTAAAGCGACACAGTTTGTTGACGCATCCTTTACTTGGTGCGGAGCTCGAATGTTCAGAGTACAGGCTCTTGCATGGCCGAGACACCAGGGTCTTGATTCCTCCGGTGAATCCATTTTGCTCATTGATCGTGACGGATGGGACATTGAAGGGATACCTTCAGCGATTAAAAAAGCAGTAGCCGAGGCGGCCTTTATATCCCTGGACGCGGAGCTTTTTACGGTAGCAGATCCAAACGGAAAGATCATCCGCGATAAAACCGATGTACTTGAAACCGAGTATCAAGCAGAAACTGCAAGCAGTAAACCTGCAAGCCCGACGATTTATAGCGTGATAAATATGATGCTTCGAGGCTTGTACGACGCTCCCTCCGGGGGCTTTGTTGTTGGTGGGGCGTTCCGAGGATGAGCTACAAGGCGAAGGCAAGCTCAGTCCTTGCAAAGATCAAAAAGAAAGGAGCTCCATGTAATCTCTTGAAGCCAACAAATGGCATGCCTGTATACGATGAAGCAACGGATTCACACATACAGCCGACAACGCCATTTCCGGGGAGCTGCTTGGTAACGTCCTTTGATTCAAAGTTGATTGACGGAACTGTCATTAAGTATGGAGACGTCAAAATTCTTTGCGCTTTCAAGGCAGATGTATCCCCGGATAATGGGGCTGACAACATTGTGGTAAACCCAGGAACCACACATGAAAAGAAATTTGTGGTGATCAACAGTAAAGATTTATGTCCTGATGGAAGGACAAACATACTTTTTACGGTACAGGGAAGACAGTGATGAGTGGAAAAAATGCAAAAATGACAAGGAAAATTGTCCGCAAACAGAAGAAATCCATTGCTGTCCAGTTGATCAAGGAAGTTTACGCTGAACCGCTTCCTGCTCGTGCAATGTTCGCATTGCGAATAATTTTCAGGAAGTGAGATATGGCAGGATGGACAGTCAATCTGAACGAATGGGCGGACGCACAGAAAACAGAGATGATGGATGTTAAGCGTGAATTTGCATTCGCTGTCTTCACAAAAGTTGTCTTGAGGACTCCTGTTGACAAGGGTTCTCATAGACAAAACTGGCTGGTAACTCTCAACGGAGAGTCATTTGCATATAATCCCGAAGCAAAGAAAGGCGGGCGTGTTCTTAATGCTGGTCGACAGATCATTCTTGGTTCAAAGCCCGGTGATCGTATAGTCTTCCAAAACAACGGTCCCGCAATCGATAAACTTGAATACGGTGGATATGGGCCGAACAGCAAAAGCGGTAAAACCGTAAACGGATTCAGTAGACAAGCACCAAATGGAATGGTCGGCATAACAATAATGGAAGCTGGCGGCATTCTTAGTCAGACCATTCAGGGGTAGGGTGGAAACATGGCAACTGATGCAATCGTTGAAACGACACTATTTAACGCATTTGCCACATTTCCACTTATAAAAAGTAAAACGGTGTCCGGGAAGACCGTCAAGAATGTGTACTGGCCAAACGAGCCTTTTGATCGGTCGTTATGGGCTGATGATGGATGGTATGAGGTTGATCTACTTCCTGGGGTGCCTGAACAGATTGAGTTTGGCACAGAGGGGCGAAATCGCTGGGTTGGTCTCCTACAGATCACAATCTGTACTCCGCTTGGACGTGGTAAAGCTATGGCAAATGCGCGGTATGAAGCCCTTGCCTCGATATTCAAGCGTGGGGCCTTTTTTTCTGGTGTAGAAATCGACGGCATTTACCGGGCAGATAGAGACGGCAATGACGAGGATCACTATAGATTACCGGTACGAATCGAGTATCGGGCTGATATTGAGAACTAGAAGGAGTCTGATATGGCAAGAAAGAAAACAGGTGCAAACCGAACATTGTACGCGGGACAGATGACAGGGAAAAACCAGATTCCGGCAAGTCCTGTCGGTTTCGTCCTTCGTAATCAGTCCGATTCCATCGAGGGTAAGACCGAGATGATCAAATCGGGGGAAATCCTGCCTGGACGAACAACGAGCGAACCGGTTCCCGGACAGTCCTCAAATGGCGGAGGGGTCTCCTTTGAGTTCTCCGCAGTTTCTTTTGATCGCCTCCTGTCTGCGGTGATGATGAATAACTGGGTGCGTGATGGTGGAAACCCGAATGTATCCACATTGGTCCCGGGAAGCATTGCAAAGCCTTTCTGGATATTAAAGCACTTCTCAGAGGCTGATTATCCCTTGTGGCAGCTCTTTGAGGGTGTTCAGGTTGACTCTGTTGAACTCACCTTTGCCCTCAACGCAATCGTTACCGGAAGCATAAATCTCCTTGGTATCAATGATCCTGAGCTTGAGAAAACAAACCCGGTCTCAGGACTCTCTCCATTACCGACAGTTCTTTCGACCTCTCCGTTTACCAGCCGGCGTGGATTCTTGAAGCTCGGAAGCGGCGCGACAGGGACACCAATTACCTATGGGAAAGAGTTCAAAGTTTCGATTAAGAATAATCTTGCAGCTCTCGGCTCGTTGTTTGAGACTGACGCATCCATAGTCGAAAAAATGCTTGATGTCGGTGGCTCAATCACTGCATATCTGACCGATGAAACGCTTTTCAACAGTGCGGTAAATGGCGACAAGTTAGGCTTTGCGATAGAAGTTGAGGATGCCGCAGGCAATTCCTATTTGATCGAGCTGAGCAACACCAAACTGGAGACTCACAGCTCTGCTGCTGGTGGCCGTGATGAACTCGCGCCTCAGTATCCCTTCACCTCCTTCGGACCCAACATTGTGAAGATAACCAGGACCCTTGCATCGGCCCCGAGCGTATTCACGTTGACCTTTGATGATAATGGTGCGACTACGGGAACCACTCCTACCGCTGTGACAGCTCTTGAAGCTGGATCGGTAATTTATGCGCCTGCAAATACTGACCTGGTTCTCACCGGAAACGTTTTTGTTGGCTGGAATACAGCCGCTGATGGATCCGGTATTCACTTTGATGTAGGCGACCCGATTCTCGTTGAAGCCGCGACCACTATCTTCGCAGAATGGGAGCTTGAATGATGAGCCGCCTCCTTGAAGGACTCACACCAGAAACGAGAATGAAGGCCGGGAAAGCAATCGCACGGCTGAGGAGAGAGGGCGTTCCTCATGTCGTTACGTGTGGGTTTCGGACAGAGGCGGAGCAGTATGCCCTCTGGTGCCAGGGACGCAAGCCGCTGGCAGAGGTGAATGAGGCACGGGTAAAAGTGGGTATGTATCGCCTCTCTGAAAAGGAGAACACCTACACCGTGACGAATGCAAATGGCAAACGAGTGAGTGAAGGCGGTACAGGGCGCAGCGCACACCAAACAGGGAAAGCCCTGGACGTTGTACCACTTGATAATGGGCGAGCTGTCTGGCCGCCTCATGCTGATAGCAGGTGGAAACAAATCGCAGCTGCCTTCATTGAGCAGGGTTTTACCTGGGGTGGCGACTGGAACGGTGATGGCAGAACCAAGCTGGACGGGGATGATAGCGAGGATATGGTTGATTACCCTCACTATCAGTTGATGTGATACATAGCAGGCTCGTATGAGCCTGCATATTTTGCATAGGAGAAAATATGTCAAATCTTGATCGTTTTGCGACACAAAAAAACGCAACTGAAGGTGTATGGGTAGAGCCTGTTCTGTTCGGAGAGAAGGCTGGTGTGGAGTTCCTGGTCGTTGGAGCTGATTCCGACGAAGCGAAGTTGTTTGCGCGCCAGCAGGCTCGCGAAATCGCCTCGATGAAGAAGGAAGAACGCGAGGCCGTCAACTGGGATGAACGAGCAAAGGCCGGGACTGCTGCTCGTATTAAGGGAATGCGCATCGTTGGAAATCCGGATGCACCGGTCGAGCTTATGGGTGAAAAGATCGAGAACAATAGCTCCGGGTATAAAAAATTGTTTACTGAGATTCCCGAGCTTCATGACTTCCTGTGGACGTTCTCGGAGGCGAGAATCAATTTTTTATCACTCAAGAAGGAGCCCTTGAAAAAGCAGTAAGGCGCTTCTTCTTTCGTAATCACCCTCATGTAGAAGGCGAGGGTGACTCTCGCGAGGTCGCTGTTAATCGAGAAATCTATGACGACTTCGTGAAGGACTTTGGTGAGCCTGAACCCGGCTCAATGGAATACAAGCGGTTTGAGCATTTAATGCCCTTGGATCCACCCGATTGCTTTACCTGGATTTTTGCAGAGTTCATTCGCCTCTACAACGCGAATGATACCGTGATAACTCCGGACTCAATCGAGATGTACCAACGGCTTCATAAGTTTCAGTTTTCGTTATATGAGATTGAACTTCTTTTCAAGATGAAAGAATGGGCCGCAGACGAAAAAATGAAGCTTGACAGGAGGGACGTTGATGGCAAAGCTAAGCCGACTGGTGCTTGAAATTGACGACAAAGGCATAGTCACCGCCAACGGTAACCTCGATCTCTTTAAAAAGAAATCCGATGAGGCAGCGAAGGCTGCCTCTGGTGTTGAAAAAGCAAATAAAGACAACGCGAAAAGTTTTGATCTCGTTAACCAGCTGACAAGTATTCATACACTTGCCACGGGCGCGGCAACTCTTGCCGTGCTCAAATTTGCGGGCGCCGTTGTCACTGCTGCCGGAAACATGGAATCGATTAAGACGCAGCTTCAGGTTGTTTCCGGAAGCGCGAAACAGGCAGATGTTATCTTCCGCGATCTGCAGGAATTCGCTGCAAAGACTCCTTTCGCAATTGACGGAATCACTGACACCGCGATCCAGCTCATGCAAGTTGGAGTGCAGGCGAAGGACCTGAGAAACACTCTTACTATGCTTGGAGACGTTTCAGGCGGTTCTCAGGAAAAACTCAATCGTATCATGATGAATTACACCCAGATCCTTTCTGTGGGTAAAGCGTCAACTATGGATGTTCGTCAATTCGCACAGGCGAATCTCCCAATATATCAAGAATTAGCAAATGTTACCGGAAAATCTGGCGAAGCACTCCAGGATATGATTACCTCCGGAAAGATAACCGGCGAGGTTGTCACAGAGGCTTTCCGGCGCATGACTGCGGAGGGCGGAAAGTTCTACAACGGCATGAATCTTGCCTCTCAGACGTACGAAGGCAAGCTGTCAACGATGAAGGACTCAATTACTAACCTCGCGGCAAAATTCGGAGACCTTTGGCTTCTTGACTTCCAGAAAAGAGCCCTTGACGCGATAACCACAGTGTCTGATGCGATTGCAGAAGCGCTTGATAAGCAAATTCAAGAAAGAGACGCGAGAGCGGCCCGCAGAGAGGGGACAGCGACAGTATCACAAGACTTAATTGCCTTGGCTGCTGAAATTAGAGACCTCGAAAAACGTATATTTTATGCCAAGCAATATAATCAATATCTACCTGCTGGAACTGAAGAAAAACTAGCTCAGTTAAAGCAGGAGTTAAATCTCAAAATACAAATGTCGCGTGTTGAGTATACAATGTCTCAATCTCTTGCCGAACAAGCACGAATACAAGCAATAAGAGATGAGGCCGCAAAAAAAGCAGCCGAAGAAGCTGCTGAAAAAACCAGCAAATGGCAACAAGTTCTCAAAAGTGCCCTTGACCTCGAAGAAGTGACCACTGGACGCCAAGCTGTTGCTGATTACATTGAAAACATTGAAACATCACTGAATGGCTCGCTCGTATTTGCTCAAGCATTTGGCGGAAGCGTAGTTGACGTATATGAAGGTTATTCAGATAAAGTCCGTAAAGCAATACATGAGATTTTGAAAAGTGGTTTCTGGCAGATTGACGAAGATACTGTTCAGGCGCTGATTAAGCTTGAAGACCGACTTGATGTATCAGGCAAGGAGCGGACAGGCTTTAAAACTCCTCGATTTGGTCCAGGAACAACTCCAGAGTTTGTTCCCAGTACAAAGTCTCCGTTCTCACTTGCTCCTTTTGGTTCTGATACGGGGTTCTCTCTTGGTATTTCGGATGAAGATCGCTTGTTATTTGATGAGGAACGAGTAAGCAGAGAGGAGGCCCAGGCTAAAAGGCTCGAAGAGATATACAAGAACCTTGGCGACCAGCTCAAGCAGTTTGCGGCTGATGCCACCTTTGATGCTCTTTGGGACTTGGGCGAAGCTCTTTATGAGGGAGGTAATGCAGCCGAAGCATTCGGTCGGTCTCTATTTCTCTCAATCCTTCGCAATGTCCCGGCAATGCTCTTCCAGGCCGGTTTTCAGCTCGCTATCAGCCCTGGTGGATTATACGCAGGCCTCGGCTTAATGGCTATCTCTGGACTTGGTGCTGTCGCCGGCGGTTACCTCACGAAAGCCATGGACTCAGATTCAAATGAACAGGATGAAAAGGCACGAAAGCTCGAAGCACTCACGCAACAGCTCGCCGATCTCATAACTCAATCAAAGGCCAATGCCGAATACTTTGCCTCAGGTCTCCGCTCACGGAATGCTGACTATCTCAACTCTGTCGTTTCGGTCAATGACGCAATAATTACCAAAGACGGCAAGATCGTTAAAACTCACCCTGAAGATTATCTGATCGCGACAAAGACCCCGGGGTCGCTTATTGGCGCGGGATCATCTCCGAAGGTGAACTTCACTATTATCAATTCAATCTCAAATGAGGTCGGAGTGGAGGTGAAGGAAAAAACAACCGCGGACGGCGGTAAAGAACTTGTAGCGACACTCAGGAAGCTCGTTAAGAGCGATATTGCCAAGGGTGAGTACGACAGTGTTTTAGCCTCGCGAACCTCAGCAATACATGGATCCGGAAGGAGGGTGAGTCAATGATCGGCTGGCCGATTGGTGTGAATCAGGTAATTCTCGATGATACGACGGGAACGCTTGGTAATGGTGTAATCCTGGACACGATGAGAAGCGGAAAAAAGAAATCTCGCCTCATAAGCACAAGCGCACCGGAAACCTTTCCGGTGTCGATGAAATTTACCCGCGAGGAATGGGATGTCTTCAAGGCGTGGTACAAGACAAATCTCAGAATGGGCGCTCTGACGTTCCAGTTTCCGAAGATAGCAGGAACCGGAATGGGCGAGTACCGTATACTGCCAAGCCCTTCATGGTCACAGCTCACCGCGCGTTTAGTCAAGGTAAATATGATATGGGAGGAAGCATGATAACGCCGAAAGCCGCACAGCAACTCGCTCGTCTCAGCACAAGCGCATACTTTCCCATTCTGCTTGAGATTGAAAGCCCGGTCTTTGACGGAGGGATTATTCGGCTGGTTAATAACACCGTTGATCTTGTGTATAACGGAA
Organism: Spirochaetales bacterium Spiro_09; assembly: GCA_001604385.1. Lineage (GTDB taxonomy): Bacteria > Spirochaetota > Spirochaetia > Treponematales > Treponemataceae > Teretinema. The sequence goes on from LVBK01000009.1 coordinate 9,936, forward strand.
ATACATTTCGCGCCGCCTCATTTGAATTCACTCCTCCAAAAAATACAGATAAAAAAATCGGAAACGCAACACTGTCAATCTCGACTATAAACCAGGAAGTGATTATTGCTATTCGCTCAATGCAGGATCGGGCAAAAGCAAAGGCGATAGCCGCGTTCTATTATGAGGAAGGGATACTCAATTTTGAGCCACTTGAGGAGTGGTCATTCATTCTGGCGAAGGTATCCTGGAATGAAATTGTTGCCACCTGGGAAATGCTGCACGATGACCGCATGGAGACGGTCGCAATTGCAGACCGCCTTACTCCGCAAAAGTGTCCGGCCTTAGCATGAGTATAGAATTACGGGACCTGATAGGAAAACCATTTCGCCTTCACGGACGTGGCCCAGATGCGTATGACTGTTACGGGCTTGCAATTGAAGTCCTGCGTAGGTACGGGAAAACCCTCCCGGACGCATACTATCAGGATGCGTCCAGAGAGAATAACGCACTGGTGATAGCTGACTATATCGCCACCCACTGTATGCCGCTGGTTGATTCTTGGCGCGAAGGGGACCTGATTGTCATTCGCGTTGCCGGGAAGCCAAGCCATATCGGCGTTTATATCGGAGATGGAATGTATATTCATTCCTCGAGGTCTTCAGGTGTGAAAATTGAGAGCGTGACCTCTATTCGCTCAAAAGTTGAAGGATGTTATCGATGGGAACAATAACCGTTTTCAGAAATGTTTTTTCCTCAGAGAAAGAAGAATATACCTTCTCCGAAGGACAGCGTATTAAGGATGTCGTTTCTTTTGATGAGGAGCGATCACATGTATGGGTGAACGGGTTTCTCAAGAATGGCGACTTTACTCTCTCAAATGGCGACGTATGTCTTGTTCGTGAGTATTCCGGGATGTCATTGACTGGTGCGGTTGTTTTATTTGCTGTAATTATTACCGCCAGTGTCGTTGACTACTATACAAAGGCCTTCACCGGTAAGGGTTTGTTTGACCGTGGTCGTGACTTGCTTTTGGAATACCTTGGCCTTAATGATGAGGCTGAAATGCAGGACCCAAATCAAGTAGCCAAAATTCCACAACTTCGAGGAGCACGGAATCAGTCCTGGGCGAGCAAACCGGTTCCTCTTGTTCTCGGCGAGCATCTCTTTACACCTGGATATTGCGGTTTGCCTTATACACAAATCGATCCCACTACTGATCCGGACGGCGAGAAACAATTCGTGACAATGCTGTTCATGCTTGGTTATTCGCCTCTTATTCCTACTGATATTCGCATTGGCGAAATCCTTGCGGCAAGCAATAGCGCAAATACTCTCAATGGGTTCATCACAATAGACGGCGCATATTCTGCAAGCGAGTATGGGATGCAAATCGAGGTGCGCGACTCTGCGGAGGTATCACTGTATCCCCAGAAGGTTGTCGAGGACGCGTTCAACATAGAACTCCTTAACGCCGAAGGAGTAGGTCCGGGATATCCTATACGGTTCTCAGCCGCGAATACCATGAAGCTACAGGTGGAAATCTTTTTCAATGGGCTTTTTCGCCTCAACGATGATGGGGAGCGGAGGACGGCGACCGTAGAGGTTCGCGCACAGTGGAGGCCTCTCAACGGCGATGATTCACAATGGACAGACTTCCCGGCCTTTGTAAACGCTACTTCCTTTTCGGGTGGTGTGAATACCTTTACACGAAGCGAAGCAAAGCAGATGCGTTTTATAAGTACGAAGGAATTCACATATGCTGAGATGAGTGCAATACCGACAGGCATTGTGGAAGTCCGATTGTTCAGGAATAACACCAAATCGACAAGTATGCGCACAAACGACTCTGTATCATGGACAGCAACACGCTCTTGGTGCTTCGATAAAGAAAAATCAAGCGACCTCGCGACCCTTGTGCCTCAGGTTCCAGTAGTACAGAAGCTTCGAGAAAAGACCGTGCGACTTGCGCTGCGTGTATATGCAAAAGACGATCTGACTGGAGTGCTAAACAGTATCAATATGGTGCTTAAAGCAATCACACGGACGTGGAATGGATCTGCATGGTCAACGAAAAGCGCGTCCTATACCGGCAAGACGACTTCCCGGAATCCCGCAGCGGTGGCTCTCTCTGTGCTCCAGGGAAACAACCTTGGCAAGAACGCATACAATGACTCAGAACTTGATATGGCAGAGTTTGGCCGGTTCTATGATTTTTGCCAAACAAAAGGATTCACTTGCAACGGCGTCATAACCAATGACCAAAGTCTTGACACTGTTCTGACCGCTGTTTTGTTCACTGGCCGAGCGCAGAAAATTATCAAGGACGGTCTGTATTCGCTCTTTGTTGATAAGCCACAGAGCACGCCTATAACTATTTTGAACAACCAGAATGTAATTTCAGCTAGTAACACGAAAGAATTTGAACGGATCCCGGACGGAATAAGGATTACGTTTGTCGATGAATATGACCGGTATCAAATGAATGAAATGTACGTCATGGCAGATGGAAAATCATCTTCAGACCCTGACTCTGAATTCCTTGATCTTGACCTGACATATATCACGAATCGAAATCATGTGTGGAAAATTGGGCGGTATATACTCGCATGTCTTATGCTTCGACCTGAGGTATGGACCAGGAAGGTATCTATCGAGGGCATTGGTATGCCTATTGGCTCACTTATCAGCGTCCAAGATGATACTATTGTGGTAGGGCTGAATTCCGGTGGTGAGATAAAAAACCTCATAATGGATGGATCGTCCATAATTGGAATTGAAACTGATTCATATTTCGATATGGTGGATGGAACACTATACGGGGTTAAAATACTCCAGGCCGATGGAATCAGCGACCCCACGATTCGAACGATTCATATACAAACAGAGCCGGGTACTCATAATCAGCTTTATTTTATCGATTCTATTGCTGATACAGAGGAGATAAAACCCTCGGTTGGTGACATAGTTGCATTCGGTGTCCGGGATCTTATAACGGCAGACGCAATTGTCACCGGCTCTGTCTCATCTGATAATGGTCAATATGAACTCACGCTCGTTCCCTATGATCCAGGAGTGTATATCGCGGACGAAGGGGAAATTCCTCCGTTTGACTCGAAAATCACAAAGCCTCAAAATGGTCTTTTGCCTCAGCAAATACCGACAATCCCGGTCTCGCTTGCAGAAGTTGGCGAGCTTATTGATCCGATTGTTACCGGAACAGCGGACCTCTTTCCTGATGATATAATCATCGTTACCGCAGTTGCTCGCCAGGACTACATAGACATGAGTTGGGCGTGGGATGGGTCCGCTCTCAAGAACTCGATCAAGCGCTTCATAGTAGAGGTCTCAAAGGACTCAGGTACAACCTGGACTCCTATGTATGCAACAGGAAACCGCATTCCGTATTATTTTAACCGCAGCGTTGACGGATACCCAGAAAAAAACACGGGAGCTATGAGGCTCGATGCCTGGCGTGTACGGGTGAAAGCAGAGAACATTTACGAAAACACATCTCTAGGTTATGGCCCGTCCTCTGCCGGGCAGATACTTGACCTTTCTGGATACCTGACATGGGGACCAAAGGCCCCGTATGGAATAACTGCGAAAGCGGAAGAAGCGGGAATTCTTGTTTCCTGGAAGGCCGACGAAAGCGATTACTACGGCTCAAATAAAACCTTCAGCATTAAGCTCAATGGCACGACTGAGCTCTCGGGTATTCAGGGGCGCAGTATTTTGGTTCCATTTAATCGGTCAACCCATGGCTATCCTGAAAAAGTATCGGCAGGTGGAACCCTTGACACCTATCAGGTCGTTGTATCTGCCCATACGGCCGAAAAGGCTATTGGCACGGCTGCGGCCGCAGTTACCCCGGATGTAAGCGGATACCTCACATGGATTCCGGCAGTTCCGTCTATCTCCGGGAAGGCTTCAGGACGAAGCGTTTCTCTTGAATTCACTCCCGTGGTACAGTGTTATGGGTTCAAGAGCTTTGATATCCAGATACAAAGGTCAGGCGTTGGCTCATGGTATGCGATTGGTGACAGCGCTCTTGCGTGGACTGATGAGGAGTCTTACCGGTCCGGTGCAGTGAATACCTCGACTGCAACCCCCTTCAATCAACTCGCACAGACTGTTCCTCTGTCCGGTCAAGCAGGCGACTTGCCCGTTGATACTGACTATCTCTACCGCGCCCGCATGAGTATTCAGAAGGGCGCGTCGGTCGTTTCTTCGTCATATAGTTCGGCGATTACCGTTAAAGCCCGAGCAACCGCAACAAAGGATATTGTCTCTGGTGCAGTAAAAAACGCGCAGCTTGCCGCGGAGGCCGTAACATATGACAAGATTGCCGCAAGGACAGTACAGGCGGAAAACCTCCACGCACTCGCGGCAAATCTCGTAAACACCCTGGTCCGCGAACCGAACAGAACGCTTACGGGAGGCGATTTTCCGCAGGGCTGGAACAAAGGAACGGTTGGCGGGGCTGCATCTATTTCAACTACCTCGCGAGGACAGTCCTTATATCTGACCGTCACAGCGGCAGGACAGGGTATCTCCTCTGATGTTTTTAATGTCGCGCCGGATGAAATTCTTGAAATTACTTTTTTGATTTATCGCTCAACGGCCGGTAATGGATCCGTAACCCTCAGGGCTGATGCATCTGCCGCACCGACGTCCGGCATTGCTCGCTGGGTTTGGGATGATACGCTCAAAACGTGGGTATCAGCCTCTGCGATTTATACCCTCATCGATGCGGCGGTTACAAGTGCCGCATGGCGATCATTCAAGACATATATTCTCGGGTGTGACGTTGATATCGCCGATGTCCCGTCTCCTGCTCCTGGCTCTCTAGGAAACACGATTTCGTGCGTACGGGTTGCGGCTTCTCGTAACACGGCGCAGCTTGTTTTTCTGTTCGGAGAAGCATCAGGAACAATTATCATAGCGGCTCCCTGTGCTTCCTCAATGGCAGGAGGCAAGGTTATCGCGTCCCAGGTAACGGTTAAAAACCTCTCGGCGATCAATTCAAAGCTCGGTGAGATAAACGGCGACACCGCTGACTATAAGCTCGTTATGGGATCGGGAGGAAGCGCTGAGGAAGGAACCTTCCTTCTTGGAAGCACTTCTGATGCCTCGTACTTCAGGAGGTGGAAGGAAGGCGGCGTGTGGAAGCTCGCTATGAAATTGGCGACTTTCTTTGTCGATGCGGTTACCTCGAAGATACTTGGCAAGTTCCAGGTGAGGACCGCGGCTGATACTGCGACATCTTTTGAAGTTGATCCCGGTACTGGTAAAGCTTCTCTGTTCGGGAATGACCTTGAGACCTGGATTCGGCGTGGTGTCGCTGATGCACAGTCAACGAACACAGGATCAGGGTCAAATCTTTTCGGAACACTTATCCGGGTTCAGATACCTTCGCGGTATCAGCAGTATGATGCGTCCTTTAGATATCTTATTACCGGTCATGGAGGGGGCCCAACAGGAAGCGGAACAATCAATGTTCGGGTTAAACAGCAAGCAGATTTTGGAGCTGATCCAGTTATAATGATGAATGAAATTCGCGATACGGGTGGATATACGGCACTCATTTTCTTTTATTATAAGATCGTACAAAATTCTGTGCCAACTACAGTAGACATAATCGTGAAGATAGTACAAACCTATACAAATGTAAATTTGTATTGTGTTTCTGCAAGTAAACCCGAGTTTGCAACTCTCTATAACAGCCTTTCCCTTACATCAACAGAGCCGACCGGTCTTGTGCCTTTTGCGAAGTACCACGGACTTGCTGTCGGTGAAGTTGACGGCGCTCTCACGGATACCACTGTTGCGAACGTTATCCCTGATGGAAATATAAATCGAGATTTTGGTTCTCTTTCACGAACCTGGGCGAATGGGTATTTCCGGTATCTTCGATCTCCTGCGGGTATCATTATAGCTTCCTATGACTCATGGCTTCGTCTGAATGACGGGAACCAACACGCAAGCGGGATATACTGCGGAACACGTAAGCTTCGTACAGATGGAATGTTCCAGATTGGCGGGGATAACGCCGAGCGGTTCAGGGTAAACGAAGATGGGCGTGTACAAGTTGGTAACGGATCGACTGCTCTTGTGGTGACACCACATGGTAGTATCAGCAGTCTTCTTCCATACAATAAAAACAGACCTGCTCAAATAGGTTCAATACGAAATAAATTTAGCAACATTTCGGCAACGAATGCGTATGTAAGCAATATGTACGTGCGCCAAGGATTCATAAACCCAGTATTAACGCCTGCTCATATTGTTCCATCGGCATGGCAAAACGCATCAGCAAGTTTACACGCGACCGACCCATTTGGAAGCGAAGTAATACTCGTTTATATCCGCTTATTAGCATCGAACACGCTATCATATGTGAAGTTTAACCTAGACACTATGACATTTGGAACGCCGGTAACACTCGCAAGCAATGTGCCGAGTAGTATTCATTTTTACACAGCAATGAATGGTATCAGCTATGCACTTAATAATCTTACGATGTATAGATTCTATAAAGGAGAATACTTAGGATCGACATCGCTTTCTCTTGGGTCGATAACTCCTTGTTTCTTATTCGAGGACTGTGAGGGCACATTACACCTCATCTATCACATCAGTCTTGTCTATGCGGAGGCGCTATTAGATTATCGTACAAACACATGGTCAGTAGGACAAAGTATTCCAAGCATAAATACAGTTATCTTCTCTGGATTATCACGACATATTCCTGTTACTACCGCTGATGGAAGCACCTATATTTTTGCGAAAACATCAGGTGGTGCTAATGCTGTATTAGTGTATAAAGATGGTGTATTTACAATCACCTATGCGAGTCTTCCTTCAGGAGTGTCGTTTGATCCCGGTTTTGCTCATACTATAAACGATGATCTAATTGAACTGTATTGTGGTGTTTCTGTTGTTACTGTTGACATAAGTACATCACCATTCAATTTCACTCTTATTGGCACGATCATCAGTCCTTTTTCGAATATCGTGAATTGGAAAAATAAAACGTATCTCTTGCAGTCATATCTTATTAGTGTTGAAAAAAACAATAAAGGATATGTCAGAGCTGGCGCTGGCATTATCGAATCCGGAACCTCGGCTGATGGGAAAACCCACTACACGCTGTTCTCAGATGGAACACTGATATGCCGGGGAAATAATGTGGGTGTAATAAACTCATATTGCCTGATAACATTTCCTTACGCTTTTGCTGACTCTGACTATGCCTTGTCTGCGGTCAAGGGTGGAAACGGTAGTACGGGAACAACAGGAAATGCAGTGCCAATGGTTCCAGAAGGATTTCGGACAGCAACAACAATGCGTGTCTACCTGAATATAGGGTCTAACTATTATACAGACCTCTTTTCATGGATGGCAATAGGGAGGGCGGCAACATGATATTGAAGCGCATCTATGTAAAACATCCACGGGTCACAACAACTGTAGAGGTCATGGACGAAAACACGTTGGTTATTGATGGCGAGGAGGTCTTCTTCCCGTCCGATATTGTCGAGTTCGATCCGACAGAGCAGATACCAGAGGCACGGAGAATTGATGGAATCCTTCATGTATCAATCATAATGCTATCTCCATACGAAGCACCCGGGCCTCGACCAGAGGAGGATACCAATGCAAATTATGAAGGGTAAGACACAGGCTGATATTGACCGGGAAAAAGGACTCTCTGGAATCGAGCGGGAGATTACCGCCGAAACGTTCGACGACTGTTTCGCACAGGATGAAGCAAAAGCGAAAGAAGCACTTTGTACAGTGATAAGCGAACTCAGACTCACGAAACAAGAACAGGGATTCACCTATACAGACGGCATAGCGTATCCGATCAACCATGAGGCCCAGATAGCCTATACAGGGCAAATTACAGCAGCGCAAATCGGCATCCCGTTTCAGTGTTTTGCGCATACCATGGACAACAGACAGATTGAGATGTCCTTAGAGGATATGTTGAAGTTTGTTTCTGGCGTATTCAAGGCGATAGAAAAAATAAACAAAGACGCATGGAAAGCGAAAGAGGATATCCGGAAAGCAAAAACGGCTGCGGCAGCGTGGTCGGTTTATGAGGGATACCTCGATGAGTAAAGGAGTACTGTATGTTTGACGCACTGAGTAAAATGAGCACCCCGGGTTTAATGGTCTTGTCTGGTACTATTCTTGTGCTTGCTTCAATGATCTTCGTACTGGTCTGGAAGCGGGGATTCAAGGCATCGCTCGGAGGAAAGACGCTTGAGGTTACTGGAGCAGATGGCGAGCTTCAGCAAACGGATCAATTCGGTCTTATGTATATCCTTAATGATAACTGTCATCAGATCGAGGAAAGGAAAAAAGAGCGCATCGATTCTGTTATCCCGGCTCTTTCCTACAGGATAAACGAAATCAGCAACCTCGCTTGTATAAACCTGAAGGCCGAGTCAATTCTGCAAAACAGAAGAAGGCAGAACGGGTTCAGCAGTCTGAAAACCAGGAAGGCCTTTTATGACTATGTTGATGACGTTTCAGGTGAGCTGCTCGGCAAGACGAAAACAGAAGCGGGAAGGGTCGTATTCTGTTCGAATCAACCGGTTCGGGAGATAGAGGAGGCCGTTGTTCGCTCGGTTGCTGAAGCATTTGCGTTAAAAGCAGTCACAGCTTGCCGGGATGAGTACCAGGAAAAGGCAGAAATGTACCGGCGGTTCTGTCCTCAGTTTGAGATCCTCAAGGATAAGCCGAGAGTTGATTTCTGCAATCAGAAAATCAAGAAGCACGAGGAGCGCGTGAAAACACTAACAGCGCTCATTGAGGAGATTGAAGGATGAAACCATTTGTAATACTTTTTGCCGTGTCTTTGCTGGCGGTTTCCTGTCACTCTGCGCCAACGCCGGTGCCGGTTCAAGAAATTACAACTGCGGTTGAGGTAGCTCAAGACGCGGTTGAGGCTACCCAGACAGTGGCAACTGCCGCCGGAGAACTATCAACAGCCATAAACAATCTGGCAGTACCGGATGAGATAAAGGCATCTGCAGCGAGGCTTTCTGAATTGGCACATATCGCTGAACAGACGGTAAGGACCACCCAGGAAAAAATAACAGCTATTCAGCCGATTGTTGAAACCATAGCAGGGGAGCGAGATCAGGCAATATCAGCGGAGGTAAAAGCACAAGAAGACATTAAGGAATCAAGGAAAACTGTGTTTACACTGATCCTTGTTCTTATACTGCTACTTGCAGGACTTGGTGTGTTTCTGGTTCTTAGGATTAAACGGCTTTGGCTGCTTTTTCTTTATAAAAAGCCCTGATAAGATCAAGAAGTTCCTTTTTCTCATCAGCCGGCACTGTATCTGCTATGGTAACCGGCTCGACTCCATCGATCAGAATCTTCCCGCGTTTTATTTCTATCACCCTCTGACCCTGTGAAACTTGTGATTTATCAATTGGTCCAGGGATTAGAGTATTCTTTAGTCCAGCATACCAAGCCTTAAAATCTATCCATTGGTCATTTACAAGATGGTCGATGACCATTGAAGGATCGCCGCAAATTTTCAATGCGAGATTTGCCCGGGCTAGTTTTCGCATTGATCGTTCAGGCTTCCATCCAGCTGCAAATAGTTCACGTCCATGCTCCTGAATGAATTTACCGGCTGATAAAGCCTCAGAAAAATCTTGATAGTCCATGCCGAATCGTTCGCGTGTTTCTGATCTGTATTGTCTCCAGGTCAAGCCAGACGATGTATATAGTTCCCCGTCATAAATAACGGAATAAATCGCAAGAGATATAATGAACCAAGCAGCTGAAGTTTGATCGTTTATCCGCTTTATTCCATCTTCGAGCTCTGATAAGCTCTCGACAGTCAGAATAGTTGACTGTTCCCGGTATTTTTTCGGGAGAATTGATACAATCTTCGCTCTTGCAAGCATACATACTCCTTTACTGTAGCCAAAAATGTCGCCATTTCATATTATAACACATTATAATCCATAGACATATATATTATAATGGCTTATAACATATAAAGAAATACGGCTAAATTTCTGTGTTACGCTTTGGTTCGACTCCCTTCATCCGCTCTATCGGGGTTTGTTTGTTTTAAACACATTCAACTCATTTTCAACAATTTCCCGCAATACCGGCTTCGTTGACAACACAATATGGCGGTGGTATTATTACTGATAACGTGAAAACAGTTTCAAGAATCAGTATAACTTGTCAATTTTGGTGGTACCGCAATGTATGATACTCTCGTCATAGACTCTATTCTGGATAAGTCAACTAGTTATTATTGTGTATTGAATGCAGCAGGTACTATACTGACTGTCAACTCGAAATTTGCCCGTCTCCTGGGTTATACAGACAGGGAAGCATTAAAAGGCAAAGTCGCGCTTGAAGCAAGCCTGCCCCTGCAAGAGTTGCATTCTTTCTTTTCGCTCATAACTTCAGACCAGACCGAAATACCCGGAAGTATCGTTCAGGCTGTTCACCGGACATCAGAAAAAACCTTGTGGATAAAATTCGACCTTACAAAAATTCTGTCCAGCGAGAACGGACCATGTCTGTTTATATCCGGTATTGATGTAACGCAGGAGGTCCTGGCACGACGCGAAGCTGAACAAAAAGCCCACGAAAGAAGCGGGTTTCTGGTGCGTATGGGACATGAGCTGAGAACACCGCTCAATACCGTACTCGGATATGCGCAATTACTGCAAGGGCTCGGAGATCTTTCTCCGGTCGCGCGGGAATATGTACATACCATTATTTCAAATGAATACAACATCCTTCATTTATTGAACGATATGTTCGAACTGGCAAAACATGAAGCGGGTCAGACTGCGGTGGTTGTCAGTGAAACTAACGTAAAAAAAATTGTTAATGACGTCACACGATCTTTTATCGATCAATTCAACGAAAAGTATCTGTCACTCACTGTTGAATATAAAACAGACATTCCGGAACTTGTGTTAACCGATCAGCAGAAAATCGCCCAGGTAATCGCGAATCTTGTCAGCAATGCCCTGAAATTTACGCGAAAGGGCGGGGTCACCATTACCATTTCCTGGGACCGTATAATGACCGTAGACATCGAAGACACCGGAACAGGTATTGATCCGGAAGATCAGTCGACAATATTTGATGTATTTGCGCAAACAGGATCATCCAAGGAACATATGACCGGAAGCGGGATCGGTTTAGCCGTTGCCCGGATCTTTGCCCGCCTTCTGGGTGGTGATGTCATGATCATCTCTTCGAGAACCGGTTCAGGATCACTGTTCCGCTTCACTTTCGATGCGCCCTCTGCAAACAAGGAAGCCCGTGCGGTACCGCAAATCTCTGATTACACTATGATTCAGGGCATTTCCAAACCCTGCAAGGTACTTCTCGTGGATGATGTCGATATCAATCTGTCAATGCTGGAGATTTTCCTTGGACCTGCCGGTTTCGAGGTTGATACCGCATCGAATGGCAACGAAGCGGTTCGCAAGTTTAAGGAATTCAAGCCCGATATCGTATTCATGGACTTGATCATGCCGGAAAAAGACGGATTCGAGGCTACCAGGGAAATAAAGGAAATAAACCGTTCAGTTCCGGTTATCGCGCTGACAGCCAGTATCGTAGACAGTGTCAAAGAACTTGCCCTTGAATCGGGTGTCAACGGATTCATGAATAAGCCCTTTGTTCCGGAACGCTTTTTTGAAATTATCGCCGAGCATACTGGCATTTCGTATATTACTGCAAGCTGAGTTGACAGTGCACAAGAACACGGAGTCCTGTGCATCCATCAATAATGTAAACCAAGTCCTATGAATATTTCCCGTGCCGAAGCACCGTCCCGTTCGGCACGGGCCGAAAGATTAAATCCGTTCTTCATCATTTCCTCCAGATCCAGACCCAGAGAAGCCCGGACATAAATGCTTCTCATACGGGATGGGTATACAAGAACTTCCAGACCCGTTGAATACCAGGCATCCTGAAATGAAAAGTAGCGGTCTGTTTCCAGATCATGAGTCAATGCCATATCGAGGAAGGGAGAAAACTGCATCTCGAAACCAATAAATCGAGTCCATGCTACACCGGTTACTTCAACAAAATCTACCGAAAGAACGGTAACAGGCAAATCAAGGTTTGCGTACACGGCGGTATCCGTGTCGATGCGGCTGTTCAAGATTCCACGCATTTGTTGGGCTGGTTCATCGGTAGTGTTTTCATTGAAATTAAACAGTCCTTTCAAACGACTGTTTATACCGGCACGTCTCTTCCAGTTTGTATATCCGGAAGCGGAGAAGCTGATCGCCGAGGAAAGGGGCGTATCATGAGCAATATTTACCGAGTAACTATTATCAACTACAAAAGAAAACCCCTTTCGGTAATTTCCCTGCCAGTCAATTCGCGAGAGGGAGACTTTGTGGCCAACTGAAAAAGCAGGGCCCTGTAAGTCGGTATCATCGATTACACCTCCAGGCACCCAACGAACGGAAATTGAACCGTAGGGGGTCCAGTTCAGGTCTCCTGCGTATTCAAACCGATTCAGGATGAAGGGCAGGGAAACTGAAAAAGAATCTTTAAGGTAAAATGCATCATCCTCATACAGAATGTCATCATCGTCCCGATCATTGAATATGAACGAATGATCAAGCCCGAAATTGAAGGATGTATTTAAAAAAGGAACTTTGAAGCTGAAACCGGTTCCAATGTCTATGTACGGCTTTTCGTCCACGGGAAATTCCAGAGAAACGTCAATATCCCAACTGGCAGGAAATTGTCGCAGTTTGAATGGTATGGCAAAGCTCAAATTTGAAGTGATTGACGATTTCCCGTCATTATCGACATTATAATTCAGGTCCACATTCAGGGTTTCCATCGAACCCATGAAATTATAATCCTTACCTTTCAATTTCAACGTAAACCCGTCGTTTGAATCAAAACTGGGATAGGGCAGGGCAATAATATTCCAGGTATCAACGGTATAGATTGTAACGAATACTTTCCTTATTCCTCCGGCATCTTCATCACCAATACGGTATTCAACGCTTCCTTTTTCAAGTACCCGCTCATTTTCAAGCCGTACCCGTAAATTTTCCATGTATACTTCAAGTTGTGCTTCCGAAGTGAAAATACGTTTGGTATCAACCGGAACTCGTTGTGAAAGGGGAAATTCACGCGTCATACCCTTAATCTGATAGGTAACTTCTTCTATCTTGAATTGAAACGGTTCTTCAGCAAAAAGAGACAGAGAAAAACACAAAAAAAATGCAACAAGAATGCCCCGTGTTCGCATAGTAATAAACTCCATGTTTATTCATTCATCTATATCTTGGACGCAGTTAAGGAGTCAACTGCTTTCAAATACTCGTCAATTACAATCCGTTCATCGAAGCGGCTTTCGGCAATACGCCTGGACTCTCGTCCCATGAGATTGCGTGTATCTTGATCCATTTCAAGCATGGTCATCATCTTCGAAGCCAAATCTTCCGGATCTTCAGGTTTACACAGAAAACCGTTGACACCGTTCTCCACCGGTTCCCGTGTGCCCACGCAATCGCAGGCAATCAGCGGTTTGCCACAGGCGGCTCCCTCGAGAAGCGAACGCGGCACTCCTTCACGATAATAGGACGGTAGAACGATACAATCGGCATGACACAAAAGTTCCCGTATATCCTCAACCTGTCCAGTTAGTTCAATAATATTATTGTTCAGAAACAGCTGGAGGAGACTTGTATCAGCCATATGGGGGTCTGACGGATCATGTTTTCCTGCCAGAACAAACCGTACCGGCTTCCCCGTTCTGGTTTTCACCAGAGCGGCGGCATGCAAAAAGTCCTCAACACCTTTTTCCTTTAAAAGGCGTCCAACAAATAAAAAGGTAAAATGCTCATTATCAGCCTGACAGGGCGTATAGAGGGACAGATTTACCCCTGACCCGGGGAGTAATGTGCATACCCCGGAAGATACGAGTCCTGCATCGAGAAAATGTTTTCGGTCATCAGCATTCTGGAAAAAAACCTTATACGCTTTTCTGAATGCATGTCGGTACATGAATGCCACAAGTGCAGTGATTTTACTTTTTTTGCTGAATGCGGCTCCAAGACCGCTCACGTTATTGATTACCGGTATACCCAGAATCCTTGCGGCAATTGAGCCATACAAATTGGCCTTGGGAGTATAATGCAATACAAGAGATGCCCCGCAGCGATAATACGCCCGGAAATAGGAAACAAGCGTTATCAATTCCCTGAGCGGGTTAATGCTCTTCGTCTTTAACCGGACTGAAACGGTGGAAACGCCCACATCTTCGAGTCGTTTGGTCCACTCATCGGAAGCGGAAACGGCCAAAACACGGTGGCCACAGGACAGGAGTTCACGTATCAGTGACAACCGGAAATTCCAGATATACCACGAGGTATTTGCGGATATTACTATTGTCATTCGGAATTCCGTTTGCGGATTACTTCAAGAACCCATCGTTTCGGTCGCGTCAAACCGGTTACGTATATTGCTGCCTTGGCCGGTTCGTAAAACTCGATCCGGGAAAGAGCACTGGTAAAAAGAAATTTTTTCACGGTAATTCCGTACGGTTCTTCAAAATTGAGCGGTCGCAATTTTGCGAATCCAAATCGCTGAGCGTATATGGCAGTACCGATTTCTATATAGTCCTGATGGGTTTCCGTCAGATATACATCAAAAGCCGTCTGGCCCGCCGTCATTATCGAGCCCAATTCCATTTTAGAAATCTTGTTCATCGGCAAGAGGGCATACACGCGAGGGGATCCCAATTCATATTGTTCTCCGGCCTTACGCAGGGTATTTCCGTTGAAAGTAATTCGCATATTACGCGTTACAAGATAGCGGTAGGCACAATCCACCAGCTCGAATACATTTATTGAAAGGGAAGCCGATGTTTCGATGAGCGCTTTTGTTTGCATTTCATCAAGCTCATACGCGACGCCTTGGGGGATATTCATCAATTCCAGTACTGCCTGAACGCGAGGCGCGGCAAGATCTGCTCCGCTCCTGTCGGCAAATACCGGAGAGACCGCTCCCGCTAAAAGTATAGAAAAAAGTACACTGTATATGCGCATCTTCTTAAAGTATATCATAATTTGACCCTATAATAGAAGTATGAAACTGCCTCTTCTCCTTCTATTTTTTTCCTTGATACTACACGTCTCCTGCACAAGCATCAGTTCGGTCTCACCGGACTACGATGACACACACTATCTCCAGTCACTGCTCGATACTGAAGAACCCGTAACCCGAATTCCTGCCGGGGTTCGCCCCTGGTCAAGTCGGCCCCTTACGATTTCAACATCGGATAAAACCATTGTTTTCGAAGAAGGTTGCGTTATCCGAGCGGTAAAAGACGCATATTACGATGCCGGAGACAGCCTCCTGACCATACGGGCTGTACAAAACCTGACACTGGAGGGAAAAGGTGCCGTTCTTCAAATGAACAGAAAGGATTACCGTCGACTTCCCTGGAAAAAAGGAGAATGGCGGCATGGCATCGCTATACATGAATCGGAAAATATTACCATTTCAGGCCTGGTCATTAAGGATACCGGAGGGGACGGCGTGTATATAGGACAACGTCGTGACGCGGCGGTCTGCCGGAATATCGTTCTCCGTAACCTTCTGCTTGAGAATAATTACCGTCAGGGTGTCAGCGTCATTTCCGTTCATGGTTTTCTCATGGAAGGGTGCATCATCACAAGAACCAGGGGGACTCCGCCGGCAGCGGGAATCGATTTTGAACCGAACGGAGGAGTGTACGGACTGGTGGACTGTGTCATTCGCTCCTGTACCTTTGAGCACAATGCCGGGCCCGGAATTCTCGTCTACCTTGCCAAAATGACCGCCGACCAGATCCCGGTTTCAATCCGTGTAGAGAATACCCGTTCCCGGCGCAATTTCTTTTCTGTCGCAGTCTACGCTGTACCGAAGGGTGTGAACGGCACCGTTGAATTTATCAACTGCGATCTTTCTTTTTGGAAATACATTAAGGTACCGGAAGGGTTCCAGGTGTCATTACGCAAAGAATAGCCGCAGGATACTGTCCCCGATCAGAGCTTACGAGCCCGCTCTCTTCGCCAGTTTCAAAAGACTGAATACACAGCCTGCCCCGTAAAGCGCGGTATACACAAGCAAGAGCCAGGGCACCAGACCCAGCAGGAGGCTCAGGCCATACAATACCTGCATCCAGCCGGCAACACCGACCTCCTCGCTGAAACGTTTTTCGGTTCCTACCGAGCTGCGCGAGGTTTCTCCCGAGGCTACTCGCCAGGACTGAAAAGCAAGACGCATCAATAAATTGGACGCACAACAAACCGATGCGATAAAGGGCCACAGGGCTTCTCCAAGGGGCAAGGCAAAGGGAAGACCCGGCAGTGCGAGGGGAGAAACGAGCAGGGCGGACATTCCCATGGACAACAGAATGCAGGTATATGCGGTGTAGCCACCCAGGGCATCAACCCATTCTCCGATATGCGGACCCTTACCCACAACCTGATCAAGACCGCTTCCGATTGTCCGGGACCTGATCGTGCGGGCCATGTTGCCGTCCACACAATCAAGGGTGCCGAACAAAAAGTACAAGGTAACGGCAGCGATATGAAATGACAGGTACGGAATCAATGAAAAAGCAAACGCAACGAGACATACCACTATACTGAGCCAGGTTACCCCGTTAGCCGTCCATCCGGTATTTAAAAAAAACCAGGTGAGCGGCCAGGACAGGGGACGGTGAATATACCGGCTTATTGTCCCGTCTGCCTTTTTTTTATCCGTGGGAAAGGCTGATAAAATGTCTGAAAAATGATACATCCTGAGTCTCCTTCTATATACCTGCAATTTCTGACATAATCGCGGTAAAGCGCTCCTGCATGGCTTCATGCTGTTCCCGGTATCGGTTTACTGCCGCCTCCACAATTGTGCGACGCTCGTCTTCGTGTTCAAGATACCAGCTTGCCTTTTCGACCAGATCCTCCGCGTCCCAGGAAAACGGTACATAGGTTTTGAACGGAACAAAGATATCCGGCCAGGTTTCCAGGTGGGACATATCGGGTTTTAACAGCATGGCTCCGCCGCGCACTGCTTCGAAATCCCGCAAGCATAATTCTCCCCATCCGAAGGGCGAAAGCACTACCCGCGACATGGCGGTTTCCCGGTTAAAACGTCGCTGTGAAACCGGTTCCGTCAAAAACCGGGGATCTTTCCCGATTTTTTCGAGAATGAGCGAACGTTGAAAGGAGATTGAGGGACGCGAGATAAGACCGATCCTTGCATGAACGGGCAGGCGAAGCGGGTTTGACATGGCCTTCGCGTAACTTACCGCATTCTTCCCGGTGACCCATTGTACGCAGGCCAGTCCTGTCCGTCGCGCAATTTCTACCGTGATACGCTGCTTCCACTTTGTCCGGGGATATTCTCCGATCCCGATATTCCAGGATAGTCTCAATTTTGCCAATTGAACGGGATCGGTGAGTACGGCACGTTTTTTTGTCTCGTTGTCAACAATGCCATATTTTGAGTGATAATAATCAGAATATAGTTCCTTGCCGTACAACTCCCTGCCGTACAGGCTCCGGTCCCGAAAGAGCGCTTTCGTGTAGAAAAGGTCGACCAGTGATACAACCTCCAGTCGAGGGATGCCGCCTCCTGCATCGTCATGAAAAAAGGCTATGCGATCATAGCGTTTTCGCAAAGCAGCAAGCAATTCAAGATCAACGACATCGGGTTTGATAAACTGGCGCATCATGACCAGAATGCTGTTGGTGTCCTTTGTCAAACACCAGTGGGGATCATCGGTGAATGTAAAGCGGAACTGCTTGTCAGAATTGTTAAAAAATGGTGAGAGTGAATAAAAACAGGCAATCCTGTCTATCAGTGAAAGTACCGTTATATTGATCATGGTTGACTTCCTTGTATATACTATTTTTACACATGAGTACAGCTAATACAGTACGAATCGGCGTTTTGACAAAACCCCTCGATAATTGGAAATCAGGTTCGGGCCACCATCTTGATGAATTGATGAAGGCTGTCCTTGATCTCAATGACACGCTCGGGAATCCGGTGGAATTTTCGTTTATCCACTACGCAGTCAGCGAGAACCCTATATACAACCGGGTCCGTGAAATAATTATACCACGTTTTCCCGCCGCAGCATCTGCCATCATTCGCAGAGAAGGCTTCGACCTGGTACATTATTCACCGCTTACTATTATGTCCCCCATCGGTTGCCTTTCCTGTATTAAAACTGCAACCGTTCACGGTATCGAGGAAGAATTATACCCCGAAGGCTATTCACTGATCGAGCGTCTACACGCTCGCTACATTCTGCCGCTCTGGATGCGCAGGATGGACGGAATCGCAACCGTGTCCGAAACCGGCAAGCGGTATTTTGTTGAACACTACGGGTGTGCGGAAAACCGGATTTGCATTACAACAAACGGCCTGTCTCCCTCGTATCGGGTACTTGAAGACGTCAAAAAAGAAAAAATAGTACTGCATATCAGCAGATACTCGAAGCGTAAAAACCCGCGGGCAATACTGTCCGGTTTTTCGCACTTTCTTGACACCAGAAAAAATGACAGAAAAGAATGGAAACTGGTATGTGCAGGATCGCACTGGGACGACGAGGAAGCCTATGCTCTCGCCAGTGAGGCGGGAATCCGGGATCAGTATGTCGCACCCGGATTTGTCAGTGAACAGGACGCTGTTACCTTATTGAACAGCGCCCGTGTGTTTTTATTTCCTTCTTTTGCGGAAGGGTTTGGTATGCCCAATGTAGAAGCCATGGCCTGCGGATGTCCGGTCATAACGTCAAGCATTTTCGCCATACCCGAGGTTGTCGGCGATGCTGCCATACTGCTCAAGAATCCCCGCGACGATTATCGGCTCGGACTGGAAATCGCGCGCATTGTCGACAACCCCGAGATGGCCGACAGCCTCCGTGCCAGGGGACTTGAACGTTCTAGGCTCTATAACTGGCAGGATAGCGCGCGTTCCCTGATGATTTTTTGGCAATCATTGATCGAGGATTCTCGCGTATAAGGCAGCGAACACCGAGGTGAGCGCTCTGACGTCGTACTTCGTACTGACGAACGACCTTCCCTCGACCCCCATGGCCCGACCAATTTCAGGATTACATAATACATAGTTAATCCGGTCGGCCAATGCTTCCGGGTCTTTTTCCGGAACCAGAAAACCGGTTGTACCGTCGACAAGGCCATCGGGAATGCCGTTGTGACGGGTGGTCACGACGGGCAGCATGCACATTTGCGCTTCCTGGAGGACAAGCCCCTGACCCTCCATGTCGCCATTGGACGCGGTAACGCTTGGCAGGGTAAAGATCTCGGACATTTCATACAGCGATCTGACCTGATCACCGGTTACGACGCCCAAAAAGGTAACATGAGCTTCAATTCCCAGTTCGGCTGCCCTCCGTTCGAGGGACGGCCTGAGCGATCCGTCTCCGGCAATGAAATAGTGAATATCGGGGATGGATGGTATCAGTGACGCAATGGCTTCGAGGGCATAGCGGTGGCCTTTTTTTTCCTCAAGCCGGCCGACGGTCAGCACGCTGTGCGGCTTGACCCTGCTACGATCAATATTGTCAAAATCCGCAAGTACCAGCCCGACCGGAATGACGGTAATGACTTCAGGATCGCAGCCATTGGCCATTATTTTCGATTTTGTGAATTCGGTGTTTGCCGTGATGCTGTCGGCTGTGCGATACAGCTGGGAATAGACATCGGACCCGAATCGGGCAGGGTAGGTGTTGATATCCGACCCGTGAAAGGTTGTGACAAGAGCCCGGACAAAACCGCAGGTTTTCAGGTAGGCGCCGACAAGGCCGTTCGGCCCAAAATGGCAATGCACAAGGTCATATTTTTGCTCGTCTGAAAAGGCGCTGCCGAAATACAAGAGCTTGATGTTTCTGGCGACCGTTCTGTATTTCCGGATATTGAGGGCTTCAAGGGCAGCACGGGGATTTCGGACAAACAGTTTCATTACGAGAAGCGGTGCTTCAAGAAAACGCCGTTTCAGGTTTCGGGGAATATCAACGTAGCGTACGCACTCGTGCACCTTATGCCGGTCAAACAGTTCGTGCCGAACCGGATTCATGGGGCGATGGGCGGCAAAGACCGTTATATCCTGACCGGCTTCGAGCGCGCCAACGATATGATTGAGTAAAAATTTTTCCGAAATTTCCGGGAAGGAATTGAGTATTATCGCGATTTTCATCGAGTGTGTATTCCGAATACCAGGGAGAGAGCTTCTACCAGTTTCTTGTTGTCTTTTTTGTTTCTGACTGCAAGACGAATCCAGTTGTTTCCGTCAATTCCTTTCTTGCCGGTCAAGTCTTTGATAAAGATATCGTGCTCCCCCAGCAATTTCGACGTCAATTCCCGTGCGGTCATTGTAGAGGTAATGCGGCATAAAAAGTAATTCGCCTGTGATGGATACACCTGGAGCATGCCGGTTTTTTCAAGATCATTTTTAAAACGCTCCCGCTCCGCAATGATCCGCTGACAGGCTATGGAATAGTCCTTTTTATATTTACCGATTATTTGCAGAAAAAACTCGCCGAAGGAATTGATATTCCAGATAGTTAATTCCTTTCTGGCCTTTCGCACTATGTCCGGATTCGCGCTTGCAAGAATGCCGAGTCGAATGCCGGGCACACCATAGCTTTTACTGATGCTTTTAATCACCAACAGATTGGGAAAACGTTCAAGTAGCTGTTGATCCAGGATTGATTCATTCAAGCCCGAAGAATTAAAGTCGATGAATGATTCATCAAGAACAAGTGTTTTTCCGTTTTTTTGCATGTGTTCAAGCAATGCAATAATATCAGGTCTGGAAATACAATTACCCGACGGATTATCGGGATTGATAAGCAACAGATTATCACACAGCAGGCTCCAATTTGTTAAGTCTTTCAGGCCGTATGAAATATTCTTTGCAAAAAAGGGCACTATCTGGTGGGATGGAAGACTCTCGGGATATTCATTGAAGGTCGGATAAATGACGCCAACTGATCCGTCAAGCGTCGCATCAAGAGATCGAATAAGTTCTGCCGCGCCGTTACCGACAAGAATACAATTGTCGTCGATTGCAAACATTTTTCCGGCAAGGAGGTTCTGGATATTCAAACCAGAAGGGTACTCGGATATGAGATCCCTGAACGAACTTTTCATTTCCTTCAGGAGCAATTTCGGAGGAAAATACGGATTCACCAGATAGCAGTAATCCAGAAGCTGTGGAAAGCGCCAATACCCACCAAAGCGTTTTTGCATTTTCTCTACGCGGTCATCGTCTGATACGCCAAAGAGAGCTTCTGCTATATCCTTATCCTGTACATCGTCAATCTCGTACCACTTGTGTTTACCGAGACAAAAGGCCTTCATCTCGTTTTTTTCCAGGTTGGTAATGATGCGCAGTACGCTTTCGTAATATTCATTATTGCCCATGGTTTTCGAGTAGGCTTCAAGAAAGGGGATGTACGAGTTTTCGCTGAATTCCTTCGAGAATTTGTAAATATTTACGGTCTTGTAGTATTTACCGATTTCCCGGTAATCGAAAAATTTCTTCGGGATGAACTGGGTTATAACCTTTTCAGAGTTAATGCGTACCACGGTTCCGTCCATCCAGGATTCATATTTCGCGACGGCAGCCATGGTCGGTTCAGGGTTCGCAAGCATATCTCGAATAAGTGAGCCCTCAAAAATGAGGTCGCTTTCCAGAAGAAGCGTGTCATCCTCTGCCAGCCAGTGTCGGGCAAGGTACAATGAATAAATGTTGTTGGTTTTGTCATAGACGTCGTTGGCGACGTATTCAATGTCGACATTCTTGTATTTCGTTCCCACGAAATCCATCAGGTTATTCTTTTGATATCCGACAACCAAAATGCACCGTGTGATTCCATTTTCGGAGAGGGAATCAAGCGCCCGCTCTATCAATGTCTTTCCGTTAATCGGGAGCATGCATTTTGTATTGTTTTGTGTATATTTGCCCAGCCGGTTGCCCATTCCCGCGGCAAGAATCATTGCTTGCATAGTGTCTCCTTGTAAATGCCTCAAGTCAAAATCGGGTGATTATGTTATAAATTGGACCTTTAATTAATAACCGGTAAAGAGTTTTAATTAAGGGAAATTTCCTTTCAGCCTTCTTCTTCTGTTCCAAAAACCATTCATCCGAATAGGTGATGAACGAATCCATGTTTGCACACCACTGTTTATGCCAATAGAATTTTATTCCATTTTCCTCGCATAATCGGCCAAAAAGCGAAGTCTGTTCTATAAGAGCCACGTTTTCAACAGGGTCAGAAAATGAACGATAATTCGGCCGCATGGTATGATGATCTTCTTCTACCATCTGATAGTGTTCAAGGCCGTCTTTGGAGTAGAGGTTGTGTCCACACCCGATCAAGTGGATCGAGGATGCACCTAAAAGGACTGCCATGTACATGCAGGTATGCAGGCAAGAGCCATGGCCGCCCCATATATGAGCCCTGTTATTCATGGTTTGAAGGATTTTTTGCCGTGTATAGCTTTCGCTTATTTTACCGCGTAAACCATACGGGGGATAACTGAGCATTCTGTGGAAATAGACCTCCTTACTATCTTGTAATAAGGCTTTTGTCTGCTTGATCGTTTTCCCATACATTGGCAAGGCAGCAATAAGCGGTTTTTCTTTGTATAATGGGTCTTTTCCCAATAAATACAATGACCGGTCAAATTCGCTGGAATATCTGAATGTCGCATTCGGAAATTTAAGATGTGATAAGTGTAACGTAATTGCCGTCTTATTATCAAAAAAATCATCAGGATAATCCGAAAGCGACGGATCCGAACCCGAGATCCAGACTTCTTTACCCGTGAAAGCATTAAATAATTCTCTGCATGAGTGATTTTTTTTCATATTGTGGCTCCCTTAACGAAGTAATACTTCATCGACATGCTCGATAATTTTATCCGCGGCCCGAGTTCCGGTTTCGCCAAATATGTGCATATTTTTTTTTCGTACCTCTTTCAAAGGATCAGCGCCCGATAATAAAGTACTCATGCACTGCACAAGATTTTCCGGGGTATACACAATATAGTATCCTTTAATTATTTCTTGTCCAAGCGTATTGTATCCTGCAGAATTCTTGTTTGCCAATAATATAACCGGTTGACCACTTGGAGCAAATTCACCAATGAACGAAACACAATCTGTCACCAGAAGGCACGCCTCTTGAAAAAGGGGAATATAATTCCCGCCTGTAAAAATGGCAGTATGGTCTTGTTCAGTCCAGAACGAAAACCATACGTCTGTCTCTTGTTCTGTCAAAATATTTTGTTTTATCAGCTCGTACTTGAACCGGGGATGAGGCTTAAGTGTCCATGTATAGTCCGGATTTTTTTTGACAAAATCCATTATTAGTTTTCCGCTCCATGTGAAAGTAGCACACTTTAATCGTCCGGTAAAACTGTGATGGGGCGCGTAAATAATGACTTTACGGTCAACGTCAGACATTCTGTCATCAATATAGGCATCAAGTTTTGGATATCCTGTGACCCTGCAATTTTTCGCCTTGTTTGCCATCCATACCTTGTAGTCGCTGTACGTTATTTCGTCTGACAGGAAGAATCGCCACAGTTTGATATGGAAACCAAGATTCCAGTCATTAGGATCATTTATGACCGGCATCGAATAGGGTATATATGCAGTCAAGGCAGATCGGGAAACATGCTCAATATTCTGTTTCCCCGGTATCCAGCCCCAGGGTTGCATATAAAACACGATATCCGGTGCCAATGAGAGAATATCCAGATCAATACTGGTATCAGGATCATAACCCCTTATAAAGGATATGGATCGGCTATGAAAAAAGGCACAATCATCTTCATACCCGGTACGGGTTTTTCTTTCCGCTTCGCTTTGTATTTGTCTGCACACGACTATGTAGGGATCATACAGAGGAGAGACACTCATTGAGTCATAAACGGATTGAGCATTCCATTTTGAATTATCATTTACCAGAAAAAGGACTTTAGTGGTGTGACCATGACGAACCCTTTTACGGATTCTTGCGAGTATGCAAAAGTATCTGGCCTGATACAAAAGGGATACAAAATACCTGAAAATATTTCTTGGGGTCTCTATGCGTGGGAGCTTCATTTTTTTGTTTCTTTCGACTGTGAGATTTGAGATGAGTCTGAATCAATTGAGTTCTTTGGCAAGAGAATATTCTCGAATTTCCCCGCCCAGTCAAAACAGAACCGCGAGCGTTTTTCTGTACACAAGCGATGAATAACCGCATACTCTTTTTCCGAGGAATAGAGAGCATAAATTTTATCAGCAAGAATTGTGGCGTCACCTGGCGGAAATAACAGTGTAGCATCTTCCAGCATATCGGGAATACCGCCTGTTGTGCTGGCCAATACCGGCAGACCAACATGAAGGGCCTCCAGAATGGTATTAGGATAACTGTCAAAGAGAGAGGGGACAATCAACAGATCGGATTGTTTCATCCAGTTCAAGGGATTATCCGATTTACCGTGATAATGGACATACTTTGTGATATCGAGTGAAACCGCAATCTGACGAAAATATTCCCAATCGGTGCCAGCCGCGATAATATCAAGAGATATATCCCGAATTCCCCTCTCTACAAGAAGTGAAAGCGCGTTCAATAACACAGACAATCCTTTTCGTTTCCCGAGCGTTCCGACGAAAAGTATTTTTCTGCACTCATGACTCGTATTCGACAGCGCAAATTCAGGTTTGAACCTGGGTTGAAGTATATCCCCAGGAATTATTGACGACTTGGAAGGAATATTCAAAGATGGATGGCGATCAGAGAAAGAGGTTAAATCAAAGGAACTTTGAAAAACAACTGTATGACACCGTGAAAGAATTTCGCGTTCCTCTAGCCATTGTTTTGCGTTTTCAATAAAAAACAATACCTGCTGCTGTATAGTGACGGGATAAAACTTGCGATACGCATTGTTTTCTGCTATGAGATCACTGCGAAATGCAAAAAGTATGGGCGCCTTCGAATAGGCTGAAAACCATCGTGCGGCTTTCCAGTGTGTTTCACCGAAAATAATAAGCCAATCAGTCAGCAGCAGATTTTTGTTACTCCGGACATGCTTTTTGATTGCAAGAAAAAAAAGCACGCTTAAGGGAATTACTCTTCTCTTTTTATCGTACTCAAGGGGAATGCGTATCTCGTTACAAAACACCGGATGCCAATCCAGGTGGTCATTGACAAAAAGAGTAACTTGATGTCCTTTGGACGATAATGCCTCCATCAATTCAAGATATCTCTTGTTGCCGCCTGTTCTGATTTCGTTATTTAAAAAAAGCCCTGTAATTCTCATCCTGCACTGACCAGTACGGTATTAAACCAAATATCGTCAATATTTTCTGGAGTAAATGAAAGTATATAGTTGTGAGCCTTATCGGCGTAATTCTTTGCCATTTCTTTATCCGTGAGCATTTTCCGGATGGCTTGCGCTAGTTTTTCAATGTCATTCATATCGACAATAATCCCGTTTTCTCCACCTTCCATCAAATCACTAATGCCGGGGGCATTGTACACTACCGAAGGAACACCGCATTGCATTGCTTCTACAAGTGCCCCGGGCATTCCTTCAAATGCAGAGGTCATGACAAACACGTCTGACTGTTGAAGAAAATGGGCTACATGCTCGGTTCTTCCCGGCAACGAGACATAGGTTGAAATATCAAGATCGGCGACCTGCTTTTCAAGATTTCTCCGTTCAGGTCCATCACCAAAGATTATCAAACCGGTATCGGGTTTCACTTTATGCAACAAGGAAAAAGCGGCAATTAGCTGATCAAATTGTTTTTGCGGAACAAGCCGCCCCAGAGAAATAACTACCGAGGATAATGAATTACAGTGGGGCAAAAATGATTGTATCGATTGCCCCGTGTCTGTCTTCGACAACAGTTTAATGGAATTTGGAACTATATGAATCTTGCTCGGGTTAATGTGCGGAAGCGAGGATGTAAGGTCTGATCTCATGCTGTCGGAAAGAACACATATCTTTTCAGCAAAACCGTAGAATATGAAACGTAAAATCTTTTGTCGTATATCAACATCCCTCCGGTTGATCATATTTCGTTCGGAAATGATTACCGGCACGGGGAGACCCATGCTTGAAAGAATCGTAAAGATATTCGCTTTAACAAGAAAACTGATAACGAAATGAGGCTTCCTGTCTCTAATTATTGCTCTGATTTTAAATAAGGTATTTAAATGGGCCTGTATGTTCCACCACTTTTTTCTTCGTATGTTCACTGATATTCGGTCTACGTTATCTTGTAAAGAAAAAAAATCTTTACCAGGATTCAATGTTACTACAGTTATCTCATGATTTGTTGACCATCGGTTAGCAAGATCGCACAGGGAATTTTCAGCGCCGCCCATTCCCAAAGAAGGGATAACAAATACTATCTTCATGTTTTTTTGCTCTTTCGGGTAATCGTATTCATACATTTGATACAAGGGGCAAGCAAGATACTGAATGCAATAAAAATATACCATAATGGATCTACCCTGAAATACACAAAGGATAAATCCATGAATGTTATGTTACCGCTCCTGATCTTCTTTTTTAATATTGATCGTCTGATATAGTTCGAATATTTCTTGAGGAGTGTGCGTACTCCAGGAAATCTTTTATAAATATCATCTGAGCGTAATAAATCCTTGATAGTATCATCGCTACAGGTTTCTATTTTAGGGGCTACTTTTTTTGTTACCATGTTAACAGAGTCCCGATGATAAATTGCAGTAGGCTCTGGCAACCACTCCAGCGTATTCCTCGAGACAGCTCTGAGCCAGGTTTCCCGGTCACCACCTCTGGAAAAACCTTTATGTTCGGGGAACTGACCTATGTCAAAGAAAAAATCTTTTCTCATAGCGCACGCAGAGGTAAATACCGGATTTTTCGAATTTATTGTTAATTGAAGGTATGTTGGCAAATCAATTGAGGCCTCTGACGTTGTTTCTACTCTGTTGGCAGGGTATATCTTGCCATTACCATAGTTTTCAAAACAATTTGTACTTAAAAACGTTGATTCGGGCTTTCTCGAAATATGCTGATATAAATTATCCAGATGACTATCTTTCCATTCGTCGTCCGCATCCAGAAAGGCGAGCCATGTCCCCCGCGCATTGGCTGCAGCCAAATTCCGTGCAGCATAGCCGCCGGGTCCCGGAACAGATCGCGTTAATACTTTAACATTTTTACAATTTTCTATTATCTGCATGAGATGGTCGAGACTGTCGTCGGTTGACGCATCATTGACTACGATCAATTCAAACTGAACATTTTTTTGCCTCAGTGCGCTTTCCACGCAACGCTTTATATGAGGCCCCTTATTATACATTGGAACGATTACAGAGAAAAAAGGTACTGGTTCGTTCTCTTCTGAATTTGAATACATCGCAACCTCCATTCAAGAGAAATTCCGTAAAACACATGCCGGTCGAATCCGTAACAAATTCTTAAAAAGCTTCTTTGGTTTTAACAGAATGCCAGAATTAAAATAGGTTGATTTCACAGTATCCATGCCACTCACATTGTCACCATATCCAATTCTGTAGGCAGACAAGGGTCGATTAACTTCAGTGAACCTGGTTTCGGGATTGTTGGCAAAATGATCCTGTATGAATCGGTGTGAGCCAAGCATCCTGGCCGCCCATTGAAAATCGATATCTTCAACTTTCTTCGGAATTGCAAGCAAATCTGAGCGAACTATAACGCTTGTGCCGCATACCTTGTTGAATCCCCTGTTAATGAGATAGCAAATTCCGGAAGAATCGAAAACATAACCGGCGTTTAATATCCAACCGGGAGCATCCGGATTCTTTCGGAGCAAATCAGTAATTTTTCTATGAATCAAATCATCATAGTCGACAACCATGACATGACCCTTTGGCTGGCATTTAACAAGCGCATGCATAATCCTGGCTCCCTTATCCAGACGGATCGCATCATATCGTTGTTCCGTTTGCAAGGGGGGTAATTCGACATATGGCAAATCCATTTCTACAAGATGAGCTCCGTGTAGCTGAGGGAGATCAGAACCCCGTGATGCCGCGACGAACACCGCTCCGCCTGTTGCATGCAATGAACTCAAGGTTTTTTCGAGTATGTCCTTTATCTGCGCCCAATTTTTTACACCCTTCGGGTCACGAACGGGCACTACAAATACAAGAGATCCATCACTCATGTGTACACCTCAATACCCAAAAAAATCATTCGGAAATGTGTTGTACATTTCAGTACTATTTATTCGTGGTGCTTCCAGCATCATACCATTGTCACTGTTCATACCGTCAAGAAAAGTCTCTGTAATATTCGGTATTGACCTACCGGTGCCCGCGATATAATCGTGATACTTGAATAGAGTTTCGCTTTTAAAGGGTTTAAACAAACGCACCGGGACACCGAAGGCTTCAGCAAGAATCAGGCCGTGCAAGGATGAAGCCAGGACCAATTCACTTGACAGAATGTGCTGTACTACAACTGACCAATGAAGGAGGGGAGAAATGAGCTGAACATGTTTATGTTTAAGTTTCTTGCAGGCTCTATACTCATTCAAATTCGGAATTGCAATAACTTTATTTTTCTTTGGCATATATTTCAGTCCAGGATATAGCGAGGGCAACAGAAGAGCGGGATCCCCGTACCTGTCAGGTACTTCAATGCCAAACTTGCGAACAAGAAAGTCGCGAGTTAAGGGCCCGCGCACAAGTCTGACATCAAGCTGTTTGAATGAATATTTGCTTTCCTTTATTTTACCGTTAATGCCTGATCCCCATATTATATCATTATCCCGGGCAAAATGGATAATTGATCCCACAGCCAATAATCTTTTTTTGTGGTCACTCTCCCTGCATTGAATTCCCCGATTCCGGGCAATATCTGAAACGATTATAGTCGACAAATAATCACCGAAATTGTGCCCATATATCCATTTATAGTTCTTGTTTTTTTTAAACCACACCAGATTGCGTATATACTCTTCATTGGCCTGTAATTCATGGATGTAACGGTAGTTGAACATATGTCAGGTTCCTATTAATTCGGCATACCTACTTGCTACCACAGCAAGAGAGTTATTGCTTTCTACTGCCTGAAAGGCTTGTTTTCCCATACTCTTTATTTTCTCTGGATTGATCTTAAAATCATGTACAACCTGTCCCAGAATTTTGGTTAATGCGGTCAAATGGTCTTCATCAAGGTTGTAATCATAACCATAATAAAAATCTCCATCGGCATATTCTTTCAATGTACCGATTAAGGGACTGACCACAGTTCGTGAATAACTGAAGGCCAACAGTATGGTGCCGGAATTCAAACTGGATTGTTTGTTATATGGAAGGACAAGAATATCGTGCTGTTGCAACAATGTTGAAAGCTCGTCATCGGGAATAAACCTGAAATCGGTTTTAATTCTGGTATCTTTTTCCACAAGAGACATTATTTTGCTCGAATAAGAGTCGGAACTCACACTGCCTGCGATGAGCAGTTCAACAGGGACCTCAGTATCCAACCGGGAAAACGCTTCTATGAGGAGTTCTATATTTTTATATGGGCGGATCAATCCTACAAAGAGAAATCGAATCACTGATCGAGTACTTTCACCAACCTCGACATACTCCGGATACGAACCTATGTAGTTAGGGTGTGGGATCTTGAATATCTTATTATTAACAGCATCCTCGGCTATACCCAAATCCCGAAGCGCTGTTACGGATTCATCGCACAATATGACGGTTCTTTTCGTAAGGTGAAAAAGGATTTTCATTAATATAACTGAAAATTTGTGTGCATTATGCGGTTTCCTGTTATGCAGAACCCAGTACAGATCTTTGCCAAGAAGCTTTAAATACACCAGACGGAGTAACTTTTTCAGAAAAATCGGTAAATAATTGCGCTCCGGGAGCGCCTCATACCAATTAAAGAGAAATGCATCTATTTTATCATAATCAGACAGGCGAATTTTAGATTCATGGATGGTATATCCGCTCATCCTCAAAGCGTCAAGAATCAGGGACACGAATTTATTCATTTTATGGACTTGCGGAAAAATACATACTGTTTTTGCCATTTTCTTATCACACCCTGTACACAATACTGTAGTATTCATTGGTTAGGAATCAGTAGATTTTAATGTGTCATATGTTCCCTGACTAATAATCTTGCCCTTTTCAAGCGTGTAAATCACATCACATTTTGACAGCGTACTGATTCGGTGCGCTATCAAAATAATAGTTCTGGTACCCTGCAAACTGTCAATCGCTTCCATTACAGCTTTTTCGGTTTGTCCGTCCAGGGCGCTTGTTGCCTCGTCCATGATCAACACCGAGGGGTCGCGGTATAAGGCACGGGCAATGCCCAATCGTTGGCGCTGCCCGCCTGAGAGACGTATACCGCGTTCTCCGATCCCGGTATCATAACCTGACGGGAGCTCATTTGTAATAAAGCCGTGGATTTGTGCCATACTCGCTGCCCGTATCACCGCTTCCATATTTATATTCTCTTTCGGTACGCCAAACGCAATGTTTTCTGCGACCGTTGCGTCTGATAAAAAAATATTCTGAGGTACGTATCCTACGTTCATTTGCCATGAGCGAATGTTTGAACTGTTTACCGGATTCCCGTCCACGGTTATGCTTCCATGCTCTGGATGCAATAAGCCCAGAATTATATCGATTAAAGTTGTCTTGCCCGATCCGGTGGTCCCGGCAAAGCCGACCAATGAATTTGCCTTGATCGTTAAGTTCAATCCTTCAATGACCGGTCTTATGGATTGCGGATATGCAAAAGATATGTCGGAAAGGGTAAGCTTATCCTTGAATACGATTCTGCCCTGAGAGGATACTGAGTCTTTACTAGATAAAGAGACGAGTTTAAATTGTTGTACAATTTTTTCAGCGGTATGCGATCCGTATTTTATTTTTGTCAACGCTTTAAATAATCCCTGTATTGCAGGTATCATGCGGTATCCCGCATAGGCATACAAGGTTACGGTCCCGGCCACATCGGTGAAATTTCCGGACTGAATCAACGCAACCAGTACAAAAAGCATGATACTGGAAAAAGCTACGGTCTCGAGGGCAAATTTTGGTATATCCCCGATAATTTCCTGCACGGACTCGTTGATTGCCATCCGCTGTGAGGGATATTTATAACTGTCAAGAAAGACTCTCTCCGTGCCGGTTATTTTTACCTCTTTAATTCCCCAAAAGGCCTCACTCAACACCTTCGACCGTATAGAGTTCAATTCAAACCGGGTCGTACCTAGTTCTTTAAGCTTGTTTCGGACAAAAACATAGATGGTACCGTAAATGACGACAACCGCGCCGGTTATCCCCAATGTACTGACGGGATTCACAATAAACAGAAAAGCAGTGAGCAAGAACACCTGGATAATTCGGGAAAGCAAATCGACAAACTGCATCAGGGTGCCCTGAATCATCTGCTGTATTTCAATATTTATATTCTTGACGAGCTCCGGGCTTGATTTATCCAGGAAAAAAACATAGTCCTGCATCAGGTAGCCCTTCATAAGGCGCATTGCCAGCGTATGACGTCGCATGCTGGTAAATTTCACCTTTATATAATGCATGATTGCCTGGCTTACATTCGTCAGTATTAAAAAAAACAGGACTGCAATTCCGGTAAAAATTATAAACTGCAATTCAGTTTCAAAGGAAAGCAGGGTGTATACATACAATAGCAATTCATTGGAGTAGATAGATTCGGGTTTCGCTGCAATTGTCATAAAAGGCATAATTGAGCCAACCCCGATTATTTCAATCAAAGACATGAAAATAGCCATAAGAATGACCGCCCCAAGTCGCAGTCGCTCACCACGAGTCAATAAACTCATAACCTGAAAAATATTACTGAACGATTTCATCGTATCCCCTGAAAATAAATATATTGACCTCTATAAATCAGAACCTGAACGTAAAACCTGAGGCTAGATGAACATTGTATCGGTGAATGCTTGAAACATTCGCCTGGTAGTCGTAGTTATGCGAATCGATGAGTGCAATGCGATAAGACAAAATCGCGGAGTTATGTATTGCATGAATGCCCTGTATTCCATATGCAAGATCGGCACGGAATTTATATTCGTCGCTTCGCTTTTCCGGTCTATCACCCCACATATTCATAAACCATACATAATCATTGTCAGGGTTCACGCGCTGAAAAAACAACCTGATTATACCGTTGGGATACATGGTTTCAAGGGCGAGGTATTGACTGTTCCCGCCCGTGCCCATACCGGCCCCAAGCCATTGTCCCTCATTGGTATAGCCCTGCAAAATCTTATGATGGCCATAGAATGTCTGCTTCCACAAGAATTCAAGATCCCTGCTCGATTCAAGGTTTGTCAGTTCAATCAGCAACCTGCTGTCAAGGCCACCTGCTACCGGAATGACAAAGCCCTTTTCACCGCCAACGGTATACCCCTGGGTATGAAAGGGGTATCTGATTATATAATCAAGACTGGGGCTATAATCATTTCGTCCCCATTCCAGGTACAAATTGAGGTCAACCTTCGGCAATTCATACTGGAACGTCAGTGATGCCCTCTGATCTCGTTCGTCGCTCCCTGCTGACTGTTTCATGAAAGGCCATAAAAGTGTCAGCACCGATGAATAATCGGCAGCTTCCCAGTCGGACAACATGGTGCGGTGAAAGCCGAAGGTAAAACCGCTCATGAAAGAGGGGGCAAAGGAAAAAGAAACGGCGGTAAGCAGATTGTGGTCATTCGCCGAATCATTGTCAAAATACTCCGATTCGGACAACTTGCCCCACCAGGAGCGAAATTCTACATCTCCGGCATGATACCCCAAAAGCGATATTTCCTGTCTTCGAAGGCCAATATCGATTTTGGGATAGGGAGACGCGTTGTCCGAATGCAGAATCGGATTGATCCGGGCAGGTCCAAGCCACACGGATTGTGTACCAAACCCGACCGTAAGGGTTTTATAGCTGTAGCGAATTTCTGATTCCCCCCAGCTAAAGGCATACAGGGGCAGATCTCCGAAGCGCTGGGGTGCGTCAATTGAACCAATTCCGTAATACCCCCAGGTATCTGCCTTGTCCTCGAAACCTGGTCCGGAATATGCTGACGGTATCAGCTCGAAGGCAGTGTTTTGGGAACAGGTTAATTGAGGCTTGAAAGTCGCCTCAAAACCTGCATACGAAGCAGTAAACCCTGCAATCAAGGACGAATTAAACCCGCGCCCCTGCCACAGTGATCCGTCATTTTGCCCATAGGGAACCGTCGAATTCCATGAGGCATATACGCTGGGCATATGAAGCCGCAACAAAACCTTTCCGAACGAAAGGGGCGCGCCCGGTGCGAAAACATCCAGCTTGTCAGCACCGTCAAAATTGTTCCCTGCGGGAAGTTTGTCAGACAGGGTTCTATAGTTCAGATAGGGGCGTGCCTCCGGAGACCCGGAATACAGATGTTCAAGATAGACGTCGGAGGGAATTTGGAACCCGGTTTGCGAAAAAATACTGCAAGCAAAAAAAATTAAAACAACACTTGAATAAAACAGCTTCACTTGCAGCACATCCTTCTCATTCATTCCCCAAGGCCAGTTCGACCCGCGTTTCCGCCCCGAATCCGGCATAGAGCGATGAAACCAGTTCCATCGCCCTCCCATCGGCCTCTTGCAAAAAACCTGACGTCTCAAGTTCGGATTCGATTCGTTCCTTGAACGCGGTAATTTCCTGTATCTTGAGTTCTGTGGTGATGGGTACAAATATGTTCTTGCGCAAGTCCCATATTTTCACCGTCGATATATCCACGGTGTTTTCAAGAATGGTTGAACGGGGCAGGATAATGTGGACCGTGTTGTCATCGGCATTCCAGGTCGCCTGGATCAGCGACGCATCCGCGATTCCTGCCTTGAGCGATCCG
Organism: Spirochaetales bacterium Spiro_09; assembly: GCA_001604385.1. Lineage (GTDB taxonomy): Bacteria > Spirochaetota > Spirochaetia > Treponematales > Treponemataceae > Teretinema. Next base: position 43,908 of record LVBK01000009.1, read on the forward strand.
GAAAAACGGATCAGGGACGAACTTTGTCCACCCACAATGAACCTGCGGTTCATCTCCATGACATCGGTATATCCGTACTCCAGAACCGAAAGCTCCGCAATGCGCGTCAGGGTTGTGGCGTTTAAATTCTCAAATGCTTTCCTTTTTTGTTCTTCTGTGCGGCGAACCGACATAATGCGGTAACCGGCAAAGAGGCCGCACAGCACGGCAAAAAAGAGAAGTGCAAGAACATTAAACCGGACCGGTGGAACTGATCGCACTTTTTTCTTCATGGGCAGCCTTATGTCCCGACACCGAAATATACATAGCCAGCCGCTTCAACTTCGGCTCGCTTGTAGACGTTTCTGAGGTCGAAGAAAACCGGTTTTTTCAACAGTTCCTTTACACGGGCCAGGTCAAGATTCCGGTACTGGTTCCATTCGGTCATCAACACCAGCGCGTCCGCGCCTTTGATCGTTTCATACTCATCATCAAAAAAAGACACGGAGTTTTTGACCGCTTCAAGACGCCAGGATGCTTCTTCACTGGCTGCAGGGTCGCAGGTTCGAATGGTAGCTCCCCGGGAGACAAGTCCTTCAATAATGGTGATGGAGGGCGCCTCACGCATGTCGTCCGTGTTTGGCTTGAAAGCAAGTCCAAGAATGGCGATCGACTTTCCCGCAAGACTGCCGCTTCCACCCAAACCGTTTTCAATCTTGTCGATCATGGCCTTTTTCTGGTTTTCGTTTGCTTCTATAGTGGTTTCCACGATGGACAGGGGAGATTTCGCGTCCTGCGCGATTCGGGCCATTGCCTGGGTGTCCTTCGGAAAACAGCTGCCGCCATACCCGGGGCCGGGATGCAAGAATTTCGAACCGATGCGACCGTCGCGGCCCATTGCCTTGGCGACATCCTGAACGTTTGCCCCGACTTTTTCGCAGAGATTGGCAACCTCGTTGATAAAGGTGATCTTGACCGCAAGAAAGGAATTCGAGGCATATTTTATCATTTCTGCCGTTTCGATATTTGTTTCGATATACGGCGTCTCGTTAATATACAGCGCGCGGTATACGTCCTTCATCAGTTTTTTGGCCCGCTCGGATTCCGCACCGATAACGACACGGTCGGGGTGCATAAAATCCTGTACTGCCGAGCCCTCGCGCAGAAATTCGGGATTCGAAACCACATCAAAGGCCATCTTTGCCGCTTCAGTTCCCCGCGCGGATAACTCGGAGGAAACCCATGCTTTTACCTTCTGACCGGTACCGATGGGGACCGTGCTCTTATCAACAATTACCTTATACCCGTTCATGGAGCGGGCAACTTCACGGGCAACCGCCTCGACATATTTCAGGTCGGCGCTGCCGTCGTCCGCGGGAGGAGTGCCGACCGCAATGAAGACAACATCGGACTTTCTGACCGCGTCGGCCATGTTCGTGGTAAACGAAAGCCGGCCAGATTCGACATTACGGGCGACAACGTCTTCCAGACCGGGTTCATATATGGGGATTTCACCCTTCACAAGGCGCTCTATTTTCTGGGCGTTATTGTCAACACAGATTACCGAATTGCCGAAATCGGCAAGGCAGGCACCGGACACAAGACCCACATAGCCGGTTCCGGCTACAGCTATTGTTGCCATGGTTTTCTCTCCTTATACCACATTGCAAAATGTTCAAGCCCGGTTTCCAGGGGCGTATATGGTTTCCATCCAAAATCCCGTTCAAGCGCTGTAGTATTTGCGGAAGTCATGTATACATCTCCCTGTTGCATTGGAAGATATTCCCTGACTGCCTTTTTTTCGAGCACTTTCTCAAGGGTGGAAATAAAGTATTCCAGTTTTTCCGGTCTGGAATTACCAATATTGTATATGCGTGAGGGGCAGGAGGCAAGGTCGGCCGATGGAATATTGGCTGTTTCCTGCACAAGGGTAGTCGCGGCAGCTGGTTTGTTCGCTATCAGAATTACCGCCTGCACTACATCGTCAATATAGGTAAAGTCCCGCATCAAATCGCCGTTATTGAAAACCGATATGGGGCGGCCCGTCATTATCGCGTCCGCGAAAGAAAAATAAGCCATATCGGGCCGACCCATTGGCCCATAAACGGTAAAAAAACGCATACCGGTGACCGGAAGCCCGTATAAGTGGGCATAGGTGTGCGCCATCAGCTCGTTTGCGCGTTTGGTGGCAGCATACAGACTGACCGGATGATCCACCGCATCGGACTCGCTGAATGGTACCTTTCTATTAAGGCCATATACAGAGGAACTGGAGGCATAGGCAAGATGGGGCACCTTATTATGACGGCAGGCCTCAAGTATATTTAAAAAACCTTCAATATTGCTCGCCGTATAGGCATGCGGATTGACCAGACTGTAACGAACTCCGGCCTGCGCGGCAAGGTGAATGACACTGTCGAACGAGTATTCGCCGAATATCTGCGAGACGAGAAGAGGATCTTCAAGTTTTCCCCGAAAGAGCTTCCACCGGGAAGCGGGAGAAACTGGCGCAGAGGAATCAAGACTGGCAATCCGCTCTTCTTTGAGGTCCGTGCGGTAATAGTCATTGACGGAGTCGAGGCCAATAACGGTATGCCCTTCGGCAAGAAGGCGTTTGGTGACATGGTAACCGATAAAGCCCGCAGCGCCGGTAACAAGATATGTCATTGGATTTTTTTCTCCTTCATTGCGGCAAGCGCGTCCTTGACCAGATTGCTTGATCCCCGCCGACTGACAAGGGCCTTTCCCTCATGTATCACGACAATAATATCATGTACATCGCAGAGAGCCACCGGTATATCCGAACGGACAAAGCAATTGGAAGCAGACACCGATACCGTATTGGCCGGTAAATCGGGATAATATTCGGCCATAGAATCCCAGGTTCCCACATCATCCCATGAAAAACCGGCTGTGACAGTCACGGATCGATCGCACTTCTCGCTGACCGCATAATCGATCGATATCGATGGAGATGCGGTATAGGCAGATTCGAGCCCATCCCAGGAACGCATAACCCGGACACCCTGAACCTCTTCGATTGTGGACAAGCCGGAGGCCTTTCTGAAGGCATCCAGAAGGGCAGGGCAGTGTTTGCCAATCTCTTCCATATAAAAGTCCGATCGAAACGCGTAAATGCCCGAATTCCAGTAATATGAGCCCTGTGAAAGATAAGCGGAGGCTGTATCGGCATCGGGCTTTTCACGGAAGGAATCCACGACATAGGCTGATGATGGAGTGCCATCAGGATTCGCAAGGCGTTCGCCTGCCTTGATGTATCCGTATCCGGTGGCAGGATGTGTCGGGACGATGGAGAAAGATACAAGATTGTTTCGCGAGGCAAAAAGCGACGCAGTATGTGCGTCACGGGTAAACTGGTCCTGACTTTCAATAATGTGATCACTTGCCATCAGAAGGATATTTGAATTGTCGGCTCTTCCTTCAACTTCCAGATGTCTGCAATACCAGGCAATAGCGGGCGCAGTATTTTTTCCGAAGGGTTCCCCCATAATCAATACCTTTCCCGGCAAGTTCGGAAGCCCCATTTTTTTGGAAAGAGAGACTACCTCTTCCACTGCAAGGTCTATCCATGAGCGACGGGTAATAATGCATATCGTCTCGCTTATGGACAGTGCTGCAGCTCGCTGGATGGCAGCCTGCAAAAAGCTGATACCGTCAGACAGTGCCATGAATTGTTTGGGTTTTCGGTCGTCCGAGACAGGCCACAAGCGCTCTCCCGATCCGCCGGCAAGTATTATCACGTCTGTAAACATCTTGTTATTCTCCCGAAATTATTGATGCGATATGCGCAATTGACGGGGATGACTTGAATTGTTCATCCCTCATGTTTTCCGAAACAAAGACAAAGGTATCCTGGGGTATATGCTCTGGCCTCTCGTAACGCTCGAACGGAAGACCGTTATGATGGGCCGCGTATTCAATAATAAAATCAATATCGCTTTTGCCGAGTAGGCCTACCCTGAGTATCCCGCGAGACTTGGCGTCACGGGTTATTGAATTGATTTGTTCTTTATAAAGTACAACCGTTTTGAGCGTGCTTTTCAGATACCGGTAGGTTCGTCTTCCCAGTTCATTCATACCGTCGGGTGTCAGAATATACGAAACCGTCCGTGAAGAGGCCTTTTGAATCAGGATTAGCCCCTTTTGGCTGAGACGCTTCAACAGGACATTTGTCATACCGAGCGATAAATTTATGGCCCGTGCCAGGTCACGCTGACTTATATCGGTGCGTTTACCGGTGAGATCTTTAATTGTTGAAAGGAGCAAATACTCCGAATCATTGTCCATTTTCGATGGTTATCTGGTTTGGGAAAGGTATATCAGCCGGAGGAAAAATACCGCCGAAACAGGTTATTTTGTGCCGGATGTAATTGTTCAATTTTTGAACATTCTAGCATACGGCGTATGCAATTACAAGACCGTGTACAAAAACACTTCATCCTGTTGCAAGAAGCTGTTAATATGGTATGGTAAAAGTATATACCTTCAAGGAGTTAGTATGCCCGTAGCACCCTATATCAGCGATTGTATGGCAAGTTCGTCCTTTATCAGGAAAATGTTCGAAGAGGGTATCCAGATGAAGGCGCAGTTTGGCGCGGACAAAGTCTATGATTTCAGTATCGGAAACCCTGATCTGGAACCACCGGAGAAAGTAAAGAGACTGCTTTCCAGCCTGTCACAGTCCGCAGACAGGGGCATGCACGCGTATATGCCGAACGCCGGTTACCCCAAAACCCGGGAAGCCATGGCTGCCAAAGTTTCGCGAGAACAGGGTGTTCCCGTTGATTTTTCCCATATAATCATGGGCACAGGTGCAGCGGGGGCCATGAACGCCGTATTGAAAGCGGTGCTTTCGCCGGATAATGAGGTTATAGTACCCTCGCCATTTTTTCCGGAATATACCCATTATGTCAGAAATCACGGTGGGGTACTGAAAACTGTCCAGACAAAAAGCGACTTTTCTCTTGATACGGAGGCAATCCGTGCAGCCTTGAACGGAAAAACTGCCTGCGTCATCATCAATTCTCCGAACAATCCGACCGGAAAAATCTATTCCCGTCAGGATATTGCCAATCTCGCGCGGGTCCTGGCCGATCATGAAAGCAAAACAGGACGCACTGTTACACTCATTGCCGATGAACCGTACCGGGAAGTGGTCTATGACAAACGGGAAGTATCCCCCATTTTCCCTCTCTGGCCCGCCTCGGTCATTGTCACTTCTTTTGCGAAAAATCTGAGCTTGCCCGGGGAGCGAATCGGATTTACTGCGGTGAATCCTGCCTGTACCGATGCACGTTCCATGGTTGACGCCATTATTTTTTCTACCCGCATACTCGGCTTTGTCAACGCACCGGCTACCTTTCAGCGCGTGGTTGCCGAATGCTGGAACGAGCCGGTCGACTATTCTTCATATGAAAGACGACGAAACAGTTTAACCTCAATATTGAATGCAGCCGGTATAGTGTATGCAGAGCCGGAAGGCGCGTTTTATCTGTTCTGTCGTGTACCACCCCGTAAAGACGGCTCGGGCGGTACTACTGACTCGCAAACCGGGGATGAAGGTGCTTTTTGCGAACACCTCAAGAAATACCGTATACTTGGAGTACCAGGTAAAGGTTTCGGAAAACCCGGATGGTTTCGCCTCGCGTACTGTGTATCGCAGAGTTCAATAGAGGCATCCCGGGAATCTTTCATAGAAGCATGTTCACAATGGTAGCCTGAAACAAGGGGAGAGTCTTCATGAAAATACTTATGGTAACCAGCGAGGCAGTACCGTACGCTAAAACCGGAGGTCTTGCGGATGCTGTTTCAGCCCTGTCGATTGCCCTCGAAAAACTGGGACACGATGTACGTATCATTATGCCGCGATACTATCGAATCGACAGAAGCAAGCTTGAGCATATTCCCGGCCCGATGGGCGTACATCCCGGATATCAGGAAATTTGGACCGGGGTCTACACAACAAAACTTCCCGGTTCAACCATTCCGGTATATTTCATCGACCATGAACACAGCTTTGGGCGCGACGGAATATACGGTGTTCCCGGAGAGACTGACTTTAACGACAACCCGCAACGGTTCTCCCTCCTGGGGCATGCGGCCTTCCAGCTGTGCAGAAAAATCCAATGGTATCCGGACATTATGCATTGTCATGACTGGGCTGCCGCGCTCCCGGCAATACTTTTAAAATGCACACATCGCCAGGGTGAATTTGCACGAACAGCAAGTGTCTTTACCATTCATAATATTGGGTACCAGGGCGTATATGGAAAACATTTGTATCCCTATACCGGGCTTGGATGGGACCAATTTTATTCGGCAGGATTTGAAGACTGGGACAGAATGAATTTTCTGAAGGCAGCTTTAGTGTGCGCCGACAAGTTGACGACTGTTTCACCCACCTACGCAAAAGAAGTCCAACGTCCCGAGTTCGGGTTCAGAATGGACGGTATACTGAGATACCGGTCTGCAGACCTGTTCGGCATTCTGAACGGGGTAGATACTACAATCTGGAATCCGGAAACTGACACCTATATACCCCAAAAATACTCGGTAAAAACACTGGAGAAAAAGAAAAAAAACAAAGCGGAACTGCAAAAGAAGATGGGTTTAAAGATAGATCCCGATGTACCCGTTTTCGGAATTATTACGCGTCTTGCCGATCAAAAAGGAGTGTCTGAGCTTTTCGGCCCTGCGTATGGATCGGCTTTCAAGATGTGCTCCGATATACATATGCAGATGGTTGTACTCGGATCAGGAGAAAAATGGTGCGAGGACGAACTGGTCTCCCTGAATCGGTCGCTACCTAACTTTTCAGCATATATCGGGTACGATGAGGGCTTGAGCCATCTCATAGAGGCGGGCAGTGATTTCTTTCTGATGCCGTCCAGGTACGAACCCTGCGGTTTAAATCAGATGTATTCCCTGCTGTACGGAACCCTGCCTATTGTCAGAAAAACCGGTGGACTTGCAGATACGGTAGAGAATTACGATGAAAAGACAGGGGCAGGAACCGGTTTTGTCCTTGAGAATTTGACCCCTCAAAGCATTTATGACACGGTCGGATGGGCTACTTACGCCTGGTATAACAAGAAAGAGCATATTCAAAAAATGCAGGAACGGGGAATGAAACAGCAATTTGGCTGGGAGGTCTCCGCGAAGAAATATGAGGATGTATATAAAAGCATACAAACTTGACGGTATACAATCTGTCTTATGACAGTGAATATCCTGCTGGTCAACCAAGGAGAAAAGTAATGTTCAGGTACATCAAGTCTTTTATTAAGGCCCTGAATGCAAATTCCCATCCCGGGGATATTGCGCATGCAGTCGCCGCCGGGCTTTTGTTGGCACTGGTTCCGAAAGCCAATCTTTTGTGGATCGCCCTGTTTGTATTATTTATGGTGATAAGAATGAACAAGGGCGCCTTTTTCCTGTCTCTCATTCTTTTGTCTTTGGCGGTTCCTGTTCTGGATACACCGCTAGAGCTGGCAGGGTACGCATTTCTGTCAATTCCTGCCCTGCACCCTCTTTTTGAAACGCTGTATCAGACGCCTTTTGTCGGATTGACCCGTTTCAATAACAGCCTGGTCATGGGCAGTTTTCTTGCTGGTTTACTCTTGTATATCCCGGTTTATTTTCTGTTCACCGCACTGGTTAAAGTATACCGAAACAAATTACACGGTAAAATAGTGAACAGCAAGCTGTATAAAATTTTCCTGAATCTGCCTCTTATCAAGCAAATAGCCAATGCGAGCGATCTGGGAGGAATACATTCATGAAACTCAAAGTACCATCTTTGTTCCGAAAAAGGTATACCGAAAAGGCGTATCAGAAGAAGATCCTCAAAAAAATTCACATTTCCGAGGACAAAAAATTCCTGGAGTCCCTGTTTTCGACTATTACACACAAGGGTAAAGAATTTTACACCATACAGCAAGAACAGGTTACCGACAAAAAGATCGCGAACAAACTGAAAGTGCTTGCAAAGTCAATCAAGGCACAAAAAGGACGATTCAATGTTCTTGCCATCGCAGCATCCTTTATTATCATTGTTGCTCTCATGCTCGTTCTCGTGGTCTTCAGGAATCCCGTTGCACGGTATGTGTTGACCACCTCCCTGCAGGGAGTCTTCGGTGCCAAGGTTGAAATTGGTACTGTTGATGTCAATCTGCTTGACAGCAAATTTCTGCTGGAGGATTTGTCGGTCGCAAATCGTAATGAACCGATGAAAAATCTTTTTCAGGTATCAAAGATCGATCTCGATTTCAATATACTGGAATTAAGCCGGGGAAAAATTGTTGCAGAGAATCTTGAGGTAAGCGGCGTAAGCTGGAACACGGAACGAAGGGAATCAGGATCTCTCCCTCCGGCTGCCGAGAAGAAATACACTGACAAGAAAAAGCGTGAAAACACTGAACCGAACCCCGTATTCCAGAAATTTGACGAACAGCTGGAAACACTGAAAGCAGGAATCTCGATTTCTTCGGGAATGGATTCCGTAGTAAACAGCCTTGATCCGGTAAAAATTCTTGAAAACGAGTTAGGCACCCTGCAATCTCCTGCTATAGTCGAGGAAATTTCACAAAAGGTTCCCGCATTGACCACCAAGTGGGAACAAACTTCAACCAGAACAAAGGAAACCGCCGCAGAAGTGTCAAAAAAGGCGGCAACAATTACCGCGATAGATCCAAAATCCCTAAAAACAGTACAGGCTGTTCAATCCACGCTGGTCACGGTTAATGAAGCTTCAGGTACACTGCAAAAAGCAGCAACGGAAGCCGTTAGCCTGCAACGGGAAATGAGTACCGACATTAGCTATGTCAGCTCTCTTTCAAAACAGGCTGACACTGCGCTTCGAGCCGACTCGGAACGTCTTGCCCAGCTGTCTTCATCGATCAAATCGGTTAACCTGGACAGCGGAATGCGCCTCGTTTCTGGCATTTTTGATACCTTCCTGATTAACACGCTCGGCAACTACTATCCGTTGCTTAACAAGGGAATGGGTCTCATCGAATCATCGCAAACCAACAAAAAAACTGAGCAACAAACCAGTCTCAAAAAAAGGGCTAATGCCGTATCAAGATTACCGGGTCGAACTATAGTGTTCGGCACCGATTCTGCGCCCACACTGCACATTAAACGCAGTGCGGTATCGATCAATGATATTCACACCGGCATTAGCGGAGAAGTGACCTGTCTCGATATCACAAATGACCAGGAACGTACCGGAAAGCCGTTTGCGTTCAATGTGGCTCTTCGTCATGGCTCAATGAGCGAGATGTTGCAGGGAGCTATCGACCTGAGGTCCTCTGCAGAAAAAACTGTTGCCAGTTCATTTACTGTTACAGGGTATCAGGTAAAGCTTCCCTCATCAGGGCAGAAAGCGGTTCCCTCGGTTACAGGAATGCTAACTGCCATTGGAACCTTTAACCTGGCCCCGGAAGGAGAATTCCAGGTAGAATCCCGCTTAGCCCTGCAACCGGTACAATTAACAGTCAATTCATTTGAACCTGCATTTCTGTATCGGGAGTATCAAACGTCGCTTTCCGGCATAAGCAGACTTGACATGAATGCACAGGCAACTATAGACAGGAACGGAAAAATTGTAATTTCAGTAGATTCAGATATCGACAGGCAACTGCACAGGGTTGTACAGGATGCAGCAAACCGGCAGGTGGCGGCGGTAAAAAAAGCTGTTGAAAAAGAGGCTCAAAACTGGATTACTGGACAAAAGGCAACATACAGCGAACAGATTGGACGATTCACTACCATTACTCAGGCTGGACAAAAAAATATAGCTGACATCCGAAAGCATGAAAGCACTGCTGACAACAAAAAAGCCGAACTTGACAGGCGAATGAAGGAAATAGCCGAACAACAAGCAGCGCCGGTAAAAGAAGCAACGGACAGGGCCATCAAACAAGCGGAGAAATCTATTCCGAACGTAAAAAAACTATTCTAGGAAATCCGCACGAAGAGAATATAAAGGATCCCGCCCCTACCGGAAGGTAGAGGCGGGATCCTTTTTTATCAACTGTCAGTCATGCTTATTCAAGCGTCTGGTCCACAAGATCCGTAGACCGAAGCAGACGGATTTTACCGTCAATATCCTGAACCAAAAGTCCTTTTGAAGTGACCATCACCGGTGTTTCACCGATAACACTGATTGCAGATTGCGCCTTCATCTCGAGCATACTGTCAAATCGTGCCACAGCAAAACTACCATTTGATCGTTCAATAACCGCATACCAGTCATTTCCGTTATTCACCAGAACACTGTGTTCACCGATAGGATCCGCTCCCTGTTTTGTCATTTCAAGTGTCTTTGTATCAATTCGCACAAGCCGTATGGACGAATTACCGCCTTTTTTCCCGGCTATTGCAATAAGCGTACCATCGGTTTCAAATATCATCCTGTTTCGAATCGAATTCAGGGGGGAGGTTTGAATTATCCTGCCATCATTCAAATTGACCAAAACAAGTTCAGAAAGCAATTGACCAGGATCGACAAGGCGAAGGGCAAAGCCAGGCACTATCGCGGCGAGGGCGGCATCCGCAGCTGCCTGTTGCGCTGCGACCTCCTCATCAACCTGTTTTTGAACATCGGAGGCAATTTCTCTGCGCTCGCTTTGCACTTCCAGGGCTTTTGTGTCTGCAAGTTTTTGATCTGCCGCAGCTTCCGACTCTTTTTGCGCAACTGTTTGAGCGGCAGAGCGGGACTCTTCGCGTTTTTCTGCGGCTTCTTCCGATTTCTTTTCGGCAACCTGTGCGGTTTCGACAGCCTTCATTTGAGCTGCTTCATCATCGGGACGAGCTTCTGCCTCTTTGCGTGCCGATTCAGCAATGCGCTGTGCTTCCTGGGCAGCGCGCGTCGCGGCATCTGCTTCAACTTTTTTTTGATCAGCATCGGAACGGGCATCAGCAGCGGCTTTCTGTGACTCAGCGGCACGCTCCTGGGCCGCATCGGATTCACGCTCCTTGAGCTCTGCCATATCCCGACGTGAATCGATACCCGCACCTTCATCTTCTTTCATTCTGTCAACAACATCCCGCGAAGTTAAACTGCTTGTGTCAATTGTACTGATTGTACCCGCAAGACGGGGATCGGAGAGCGGAATGACTATTTGTGTTTTGCCCGGCCATTCAGTGTAACGCACGGACAAACCGACATGTTCTGCAGTTAAATACGAAAGAACAAGAGGCTTGTAACGGGTTTTATATGATTCAAGTTTACCCCGGTACACCGCATTGTAGACCGTAATAAATACAGAAAGGGTTGTCGCATCCCGTTCCGAGTAATTGTATGCAGTCTGTAAATATGCACTGATAATTCTGCGCACATTGTCGATGTGATCAACCTGAGCACGGGAACCAAAAAAAAGAATATCTGCATCAAGACCCGTAATAACTGACGGATCAACCGCGCGAATAATGTAATATCTGTCGGTATCTCCAAACCGTGTGCTTCCGGTGACTCCTGAAGCAAGATTCCGGCCGATCCCCTGAATTTCTTCAATGGTATTTATTGTGTCCTGGGGCCCGGTATAATTGATAAACTCAATATCGGTACCATCGGCTACACTTCCCAGCTCTCCCCGGTCAACCTCGAGCGAGAAAACCGAAAAAGGGGTTATTACACATAAAACGGCACACAAAAGCAGTACCATGATCCGATTCATCAACACACCTCCGATAAATAAATACACCTATAGCTATTGCAGTATTCGTGCCAGTATTTGCTGTGCATATGACCGAACCCGTCCGTCATACGGCTCTTTGGTCATTTCAAGAAGAATTCTGCTTGCCTCGACAGAACGTTGCCCGCCAGTGTATCTCGCAAAGGTATACAGGGCATCACAGGCGGCAAGATGGACGTTTATCATGTGCAAGGGACTCGACCGCGACACATGACGTACTGCCGATATTTCCTCATCACCAGCACCCGGACCCGACACAGCAAGGGCAAGCAAAAGACCGACCGACAGCGTTTCATCGGGATTCCGGTACATCTGTTCAACCAGTAGGGCACGATATTCACCTGAACCGAGCCGGCCAAGCAATAGTGCCGAACGTGAGCGGTCTTCGGAAGCTACCGGGGCACTCAAAAAAGGATCTCCGGTGTTGTTTGTCAAAAGCTCCGAAAGCCGCCGGGCATAATGCACTTCCCGTATACCGACATTACCGTCATCAATGTCCCGTTGAATTGCAGCAAATAGCGTCTTTGTCTCTGATGCACTTACGCCCCAAAACCGGGACTTACCGGTAAGTATACCGTAATTTTGAGCTTTCAGCATCTTTTTTTCACGACCGATTCTGGTTTCCGTCCGCACCGCACTTATCCCGCCCTGAACCGTAGCCGCAACTATCACACCGCTGTCACTGATTACCGGATTGACCAGGGACGAAACAAGAGAAATCTCCCATTCCTTTCTGCCGGACGCCGATAAGGCAATTGCTCTTCCAGGTAATACACAAATCAATTTATCATACTCAAATGACAGAACCGGTTTGGAGGCGACCCCAAAGCCAAGATTCATTATCTGCAATTCGGTTCCGTCAGTGATATGCAGACTGCAAAAAGATCCATCCGAGCTCAGTATGAATACCTCGTTACGGTTTACCGAAAGAGCCACAGGTTTTGAACGGCTTGTGTATGTCCAGATTATCTCGGTTTCACTTGCATTGTTTCTGCGGGGACGCACATCGCAGTATACGACCTGTCCATTTTCCAGTCCCGCAATGAATCCGGAGGGAGCTGGATGAATATCGATGGGAAGGGAAGGAAGCACAATACGCTCCAGGACCTCGCCGAATGGAGAAACACGCAGAATCGAGCCGTCTACAAGAAATACCAGAAGATGACCATCACCGGTTTCGCTCACCATACCGGTGGGTCTTGCCGGAACATTCGTACGCCACAACACGATGCCCGTTTGGCTGATTGCGTTGATATGTGTGGGAAACAAGAGAAAGATGCGACCATCCCGGCCGTGTACCGGGGCGCACACGGTCGGGCTCGATGACGACATTTGCCAGACAAAAAGACCGTCGGTATTATGAGCGCTCAATACACCGGGTTCGCTTACCGCAAGAACCAGTCCGGAAGCCATAACGGTAAGAAAAAGAGGAGTACGGCCAGGAATTCTGCGATTCCATTTCAATTCACCCGATTCATCGATAGCTGTCAGTGTCCGGTCAATGCCGGCGGCGAAAATTCTTCCATCGTGCAGCACGGGACCTGCCGATATCTGACCGGGCAATATTCGTGTCCACAAAACATCTCCCGGACCGGCATACACGGTCATGGAACATACCAACAAAGCGCCCCAAAAGAACCGTAGTGGGTTCACCGATCTCTCCTGAATACCCCCAGGGTTTCCACATGATGTGTTTGCGGGTAGAAATCAAATAACCTGACAGTCTCAAGAACATACCCTGAGGCAACAAGCCGTTTTGCGTCACGGGAAAAAGTTACCGGATCGCAGGAAACATAATAAATATCCGGGATGCCCGAATTGGAAATCCAATTCATCGCCCCTGCACCGATGCCCTGCCGGGGAGGATCGATGATCATACAATCGTATGATTGCCGTGCTTCAGGGCGAACAGGCCATGCATCATCGCCGGTGCAGCAGAACGTTGCCCTGAGGCTTGCATTCATCAGGTTTTTTTCGGCATAGATGAGAGCCCCCCGATTATGTTCTACAAGCACCGAGCTGGAAAAGGCTGAAGCACATAAACGGGAAAAAGTCCCGACTCCTGCATAAAAATCAAGCAGCTGTCCCTGACCGCCAAAGCGGCTGTCAAGTTCATTTTTCAGCCAATCGGCAAGACGCCCCAACATGTGAATATTGGACTGAAAAAAACCGCGAATATCAAAATACAGGGGAACCCCGTTGACGGTTACGTGACATTCCGTGTCTCCCCCCTGGTGAAAGACATGGTCATCGGTGCCGAAAATTGGAAACCGCTTTTCCGCAAACGACCGGTCCATCCATTTCCGGATGCTCCCGTCGGTCAAGGCATTTCGTATGGACGAAACGGCAACCGGGCAATCCCTGATTCCTACCAGTCTGTTGGAGGCCTCTTCCCTGAGTGCCGGTTCACCGTCCGCAGTCCGGTGAAACTGGAACCGTGAACGGTATTCGAACTCCGCCCCCGATTCAATGGTGACACCACCCGCAAACGGCACATGAGCGCGTGCCATGGAGAATTCCAGAATATTCAGACGCAGCTCGCGCTGATACTGTTCATCTGCCATTTGCAAATTGCATCCCCCGCATCGGGAAAAAAGGGGGCAGGGGGGCTGTCTTCTGTGAGGTGAACCTTCATGTATTGCAATTACCTCGGCAAAGGCATACTCTTTTTTATCAAGAACAATTCGCAGATCAAGGGTTTCACCCGGCAAACTCAGAGGGACAAACACTGCTTTCCCGTCTATGCGGGCGAGGCAGGATCCTCCTGCGACAATTTTTTCTGTTTTACTGATCACGATCAACAGTATATCATATATGCAGGAGTTATTTATGCCCTATGACTGTAATTTTCTGACGGTATCTGACGGGGAACACCTTGCCGTTCATCAGTGGATTCCGGAAAACGGTATTCAAAAGATCATAGTTCTTTCACACGGGATGATGGAGTTCGCCGCCCGTTACGAGCGCTTCGCACTCAAGGCGAACGAACAAGGGATCGCGGTCTATGCCCCGGACCACCGGGGGCATGGCAGGACGGCGGGTTCACTCAGCCGGCTGGGGATTGTCGCCGCTCCCCGCCCTTTTGACCGGATGTCAGCAGATCTGCGCGAAACGGTCGATCACGCATCACTCCGCCATCCAGGCCTTCCGGTGATCCTTATGGGTCATTCTTTCGGTTCATTTTTAGCCCTGCATTGCATCGAAATTCAGGGCACGCGCTTTTCCGGGTGCATTCTCTCGGGTTCCCGCGGTCCTGACCCCATCATGGACAAGGCTCTCAGGATACTATCCTTTAAAATGTCGGTACTGACGGGTCGGGACAAACCGTCGCCGTTTCTCAATACACTCGCTTTTGGCTCCTGCAATAAACGCATTCCGCACCCGGCCACATCCAATGACTGGTTAAGCCGCGACGAGGCGGAGGTTGCTGCATACAACGCGTCACCCTGGTGCGGTTTCGCCTGTTCACCCGGTTTTTACGGTGCCCTCGGCACAGGTTTTGCGACTATTTATCGCAAGAAATTACTTCAAGCCATCCCTGAAATGCTACCAATCCTGTTGATCTCCGGCACTGATGATCCCATAGGCGGATACGGCGTTCTTTCACGAAAACTGTGTGTGCGTCTGCAGAATGCCGGCATACGAAATGTCTCGCTTTCACTGTATCAGGACGGTCGGCACGAACTGCTTAATGACCTCGACCGGGATCAGGTCACCCAAGATCTGATGAGCTGGATAAATGCACTGCCGTTGACACAAAAGTCCAATCTGTAGAGAATAGGTACACTCATGCTGACACGATACAGACCGGATGCAAAGGGCAGGGCAGTCCGTAAAGCCCTGGTTTATACAAAAAACGAACATGGAATCCATAAGGACCAGATAGACCCTGAAGCGGTCAGAATTATTGCTCATTTGCGAAATAACGGATATGACGGTTATCTCGTAGGCGGTGCAGTTCGGGATCTCCTGATCGGGAAAATCCCGAAAGATTTTGATATTGTAACCAACGCGGAACCAGCTAGAATCAAGCGAATTTTCCGGAATTCACGTATCATAGGCAAGCGCTTTCGTTTGGTACATATTTTCTTCGGCTCAAATATCTTTGAAGTGTCAACTTTCCGATCCCTCGAAGAGGGCACAACCGGAAACAGTTTCGGAACAATGGATGAGGATGTCCAGCGCCGTGACTTTACCATGAATGCGCTCTATTATGATCCGATCAAGGAACAGCTGGTCGATTATGTCGGCGGCGTTCGCGATATCAGGGCAAAGAAGCTTAAAGAAGTCATACCCCTGAAAACAATTTTCATCGATGATCCGGTTCGTATGATCCGGGCTATAAAATATGCGGTATCGACCGGATGTACCATTCCATTCCGGCTGGGTCGCCGAATAAGAAAATCATCTGCTTTATTATTGCCTGTTTCACCATCACGTTTGACCGAAGAGCTAATCAAAATTCTCAACAGCGGCCGTTCGCAGCACATTGTGCAAGAAGCCCTGAAGTATGACCTGTATATGTATCTCCAACCTGCGGCATGCAGTCTGTTCGATGACAGTCCGTCTTACGCACACTCCTATTCTGAAAGCTTGTCAGAGCTTGACCGCTTGATAGGAACCGGTGAAGACGTACGTCTTGGTCGCAAGCTGGTACCGCTAATAAAGGATTTGTTACAAAGAATTACCGACTGGAATGGAAATCCCGCAGATGTCTATCATCATGTCTATCATGAATGCAGACGGTTTATCATGCCCATGAATCCTCCGCGAATCGAACTTGAATATGCGGTTCGCTATTGTCTGAAAGAAGGCGGTCTTTCAATTCGAATACCACGTCAAAGAGAACGGGACAATAAAAGGAAGGAAGGCGATGTCAAGCAAGCGCCTGGTGAAAACCAAAGCGCACCCCGTAAACGGCGCAGAAACCGCAGAAAACCAGTTACAACTATTTCTGCATCACAGTAAGTAATTGTTCTCCCCGTTTACCATACCGGGACGGGTTAACTTCCATGGCTGTCCTAATATGCTGTTCGGCTTCATCATATCTTTCCAAAGCGTAAAAGGCCAGACCAAGAGCCCAATTACCCGTTGCGATGTCTGCTCCAAAAACAAGCGCATCACGATAAAAGCTTACCGCCGTTTCAAAGTTCCCTGCAGAATAGGAAACCAGCCCACGGTAATAGGTGACAACAGGATCGCCCTGTCTTCTGGAAGCAGCATGGGAAAAAGCACGTTCGGCATCGTCATACCGTCCGTAACTATACGCTTCCAGTCCTTCCTGAAAGACTTCATCGAAGGTTTTCTTGTCAGCCAACCAGAGCCGGAAATCTTTGTCGGCTTTGCCCTCTTCAATCAAAACGGTAAACCGGTTTGCCACGAGTGCGGAGTTTTCCGTCTGTGACCGACTATTCCACCCGGTGTCGGGTTTCAATAACAGAAAGGCCTCATGTAAAAAACGTTGATAAACCGGATCTTTTGACTCGTGAAGAAAACTGACAAAGGCGCACAATTGCGGGTACAATACACGGGTTTCATACTGACCGGTCAAAGCCAGCAAAAGCGATGCTGCGGGAATATAGACTTCTTGATCTCGCTCTGAGGCCCGTGCCTGTTCAATCCAGAAAGATGAAGCAGAATTTTCTATTTGCCTGGAGAGCGAATTCCAGGAGACGTGTTCAATAATCGCCTGAAACCCGTCACGAATCCAAACGGGCGGTTCGTGTATATGTGAATACAGATACAGCAAATAAAGCTGTCTGTTCAAAGAGGAGCCGGCAAAGGCCTGATACCCCTGTCCCGGATTCATTGGATACAACACTATCTCCGACCGGGCCTTGTTTTCATACTTTATATACAAATACTGGGTACGCTTTTGGCCGATTCGATCAAACACGTATTGCTGAAATGTTTCTATATCGGGTGTAATCCGGATAAGTAATTTCTGTGTCACAGAGCCAGAATCAAATTTAAATATTGAGTCATAATAGTCGATTATTGCCGAAAACGCTGTATCAACATCCTGAATATTGGAAAAATCATCAGGGTACTCAATAATGAAACGACGCGATTCATACTGAGCGGAAAAGATCTGGAATGAAATGAAACAAAGAAAGACACTTACAATAAATTTCTGTATCATTAAGAGACTCCATCATGTTCTGGTAATTCTATCGATAATCACATGAACATCTTCTATCAGAATACCCGTATATCGTTCGATATTCTCGACAATATAGGCCTGCATTTTATGAATTTTACCTGTCAACTGCGATCCAAATGGAACATCAATGGTAATAACCAGGCGATACCCATGGGTATCGGTTTTGATTGTCAATTTTTTGATTCTTATTTGTTCGTCAAATTCGTTGACACAATGCAATACCATTTGAGTAAGAGCCGATTCAGATATTGTTACCCGTCCTTTTTTCGAAAACTCTGGGCGCACGACAGATTTTTCATACACCCGGGAACTGGGACGTTGACCGATCGGAGAGGCTTTGCGCTTTAGAAGTACACGAACCCGATCATAAAAGATTTGGGGATAATTTCGCTGTATCTCGATGGAAGGAACCGGAATAACATGTTTACCTTCCACTCGACGCGACCGGATCGCCCGATCAATTTCTTCCTGCGAGGCAATATCTTCTATTTTAATAACCTTGAAGGGCTGGGGTAACTGAAGGCGTGCGGCAATCTTGCTCACCATCTTCTCGGAAGTACCAAGAATGAGTATTTTCTTGAAATGTTGGGATTGCAAAACCCGTGCAATTGCATCTCGGTGAATCTTGTCATCAAACAGGGCAACCCGAACCGCAGCAAGAAACGTTTGCTCCCGTTTAGCCGAATGACCGGCGAGGATTTTATCTTCACGAATCAATAAACCATCGTCGATTATCAATTCTATACCGTATTTTTGCGCAAGAAGCTTGGCCCGAAAGCTTTTGCCGGTTCCACTTTCTCCGACAAAGGCATAGACTTTAACACCCTTGAAAAACCAGTATAAATCACTGAGGCTCTTCATTGTCACTCCAGTATATTGCCCGGTCATCAAGCAGCGCAAGCACATTATCCCCAAATCTGTCCAAAATCTCGCGTGAAAATCTTGCGGGCAGTGACGCTGTCAACTGATGGGGAAGACCGGGAAGACTCTCTTCAGGGAATATCATTTTCCATGAATGTAAAAAGAAGGTCTTATGATTGTCAGTGGCTCCATATCGTTTGTCTCCGATCAGGGGATGTCCATGCGAAGCGCATTGTATGCGAATTTGATGCTTCTTCCCGGTTATCAAATGAAAACACAGAAGGGAGGAATCGGAACCGGCAAGGAGGGTATGAACATCCGTTACCATCTCACTCTGTCCATCCCCGACATCCTGCCAGCGGGCAGTGATGTCCAGAAAACCGCTCACAATTCCGACATAATATTTTTGTATCTGTCTTGCGTGCAAGGCGTGTGAAAACCATCGTGCGCCCCGGAGACTGCGGGAAAATGCAATAAGTCCGCTTGTATCCTTGTCAAGCCGATGCAGGGGTCCGCTTCTGAAAGAAAGGGATTCTCTAGCACCTTCAGATTGGGGAATCAGTGACTCAAGGCTGTCCGGCCCATGGACACTGATTCCGGAAGGTTTATTTATAAAAACAATATCTCCTGTTTCATGAATTCGCTCGATCCCGCTCGTGTCGGGGATAATTTCAGGTGTTCTGTCGAGTGAAATATCGGGTGTATGTGCGAGTAACATACTGGCGATCAATAGTTGTCCGGTTGAGGGAACAAGAAAGCCGGGAGTGACCCGTTGCCCGTTGAACCGTATCAAACCTTTACGAAACAGGCGATATATCGATGATAGAGGGGTTTCAGGCATCAGCCGCCGGACAATCCGGTCAATTCGCCGGCCACTGTCATCTGGTTGTATGGAAAAACTGGTAAAATCAAGCATTTCTTTGTATTATAACATAAAAGAGCCAATAAATACTGCTGGTATACACCGATTTGGAACCCCCTACCCGAGAAAGATGGTGGAATTATGAAATGGTGGAAAGTATACTTGCACTTGACAAAAGCCACTTTTACCCGAATTATGAACTGATGAATAGGTCGGTAATTCAGCAATTGTATCTCCTCGTCTATAACCCAATATTTCTGGCTGCCGTTTCAAGCTGGATTTTAAGCCAGTTCCTGAAAACATTGATAACCCTGTTCACTAACAACATAACATCTTTCAAGCACTTGATCGAAATGCTGTTTTGGCGTACCGGAGGAATGCCCTCAAGCCATTCTGCCCTTGTGTCTTCGGTCTCAACAACAATAGGTTTTAAAAACGGTATTGATTCGGATTTATTTATCTTTTCCTGTTGTTTCGCATTGATTGTGATCCGGGATGCGGTAGGCGTTCGACGTTCTTCCGGACAACAAGCCCGAGCACTCAATGAGCTCGGTTCAAAGGTTTCATCCCGCATGCGTTACCCTTTCAAACCCGTTAAGGAGATACAGGGACACCGACCCATCGAAGTTTTTGCAGGAATCCTGCTGGGCTTCTTTCTTGGTGTGGCTTTTTCGACCCTTTGAGCGTGATAATGAAGAATGCGCTATCACGAAACATAGTATATCTTTGTGCAGCCGGTATCATATGTATTGCCGGCTTTTTTCTTGTTCTCCATACCGGACAAGCCAATACGACAAGCATCTGGAAACAATATCGCATAATCGCAGTACCTCCGGAAGCAAATTTGACCGAACTACTGACCTTTTTTGATTTTCATGAAATAACCGGTATAGCATCCGCAAATACTGCGCGGATACGCATGGAGCCCCCCTGGTTTCCGGAACCTCCCTGGCTACTGCAACTCAACAAACGCATAGAGCAATGGTTTATCGATGACGAAAGAGGCTACAGATTCATCTTTATTCCGGACCAACTAAAACGCGACAATGTACTTGCAACAGTTGCCGAAGAAACCGGCATTCCTTTGCTCATTGAACCCGCAGACAAAATCGTGTCACTCTTACCAATCGCGCTTATCATAGCCATAATCGCGGGAATGTTCCTGGTAAAAAACCGGATATGGTTTCTCTGTATGACTTTGCCCCAATTGATCCTCGTCAGTACCAAAAGCGGTATAATTGCATATCTGTCGTCGTCATTATTCATTGCAGGTAGCTTTATCTATTGCATATCCTGGAGCTCGCTTCACCACGTCATGTCGTCCAGTTTTCTGAGAAAGCAGATCTTCCGTTTCCATCCGGCAATGCTTCTCGGGGCGGGTTCGATTACCGCCTCATGTCTCGCTGGTCCACGTTTTTTGCTCGCTTCCCTCATAACTGGTTTTTGCACCGGATCGTTGATATATATTCAGCAGATACTGAGAGAAATATACGCGGTCATCCTGAACTGGCACCGAATCCACCCACAATTGACTATTTATCCCATGCATCCGCGATATACGTCCTTCAGAATACCACCGTCCACGCTTAAAAAACTAATAGCTATCTCGGTGATACTCGCAGGGGTCTATTTTCCCTTCTCCCGGAATACGGTCGCGGTATCCGCAAACAGTCAGGATTTTGGGGTGTTGTCCATTCCCCGGCCAACAGGGTATACTGCTGTCCCGGGACTCGGAATTGAAGCGTATGAAGAATGTATAACCACTAAACGCAATGAACTGGTTATGCTGCCCGATTTAACCGATTTTATAGGTGCACACTGGAATATGAACTCTATACCCTGGAATCGAATAAATAGCAGATATGAAATACCGCAACAAGGCTCCTCTGTAGAGTACATCCTGTACTCGGCCGATGAATCCGGTCGAATTTTGGCAGATAATCAGATTCTATACCAATTTGACAAACGGCTCCTGAAAGAGACCCTCTCGGACTTACAGAATCCGCTTGCACAATTATTGATCCGTCAAGATAACTTCGTGTTTGTACATAAATCGAGGAACGGCTTATGATTAAACGCATCCGCTTTCGAAAAGGTTTTTCCTCCCTGGAATTTCAGGCACCCGCAATTGTGGATAAAGGTAATTCTTTCATTCCTTCTCTGGCAATTGTGCCTTTAACACAACATTATGGACCTCCGGCAATTCCTGTTGTACAAGCAGGGAGCAGGGTGAAAGAAGGCCAACTGATTGCCAGAAGCAACTCCCCATATTCATCCCACATACATGCCCCTATTCCCGGTTTAATCAGGGAATTCACCACGGTTCCTTTGCCGGATGGTTCGTTGGGTATTGCCGCTGTAATGCTATTGGAAGGTTCCTTCAGTATTTTAGGGAGAAAACAGGACTCTTTCGATTGGCGACATATACAGACGCATGAATTGCTTCGAATTTTCGAGGAGAAGGGTGTAATCAACACCTTTGACAAACCACTGCCGCTTTCCTCTCTTGTATCAAGTGCGGCAAAAAAAACCACGAAAACCCTGGTAGTTCGTATGTTTGACGAGGACCCGACCTGTATGATTGATTCCTGGTTGGCAACACATAAGTTGCACGAGTGTGCAGAAGGAGCGGCAATAATCGCCAGGTCAATGAATGCCGAGACGGTGTACTTCGTCTCTTCACAACCCGTTACGACCTCGGCAAACACACCACAGATTAATGAACTGTTCACACACTCAACGATCAACTACGTATCAATTCGCTACCGGTATCCCTCGGGAAACACAAAAACACTTACCCGTCTTCTTGCCTTAACAGAGCAGAAGAACCCGCCGGTTATGATTGACATGGTAACCGCCTTGGCAGCGCGGGATGCCGTGAAACATAATATGCCAACCGTACATAACAGAATCATCATTTCAGGACCGGCGCTGTATGGAACAAGTCTCTTGAGGGTTAAAAGCGGTACAACCATAGGTGACATTATTGAGGAATGTGGAGGATTTAAAACCGAACCATCCCGTATCATTATAAATGGTCTTGTTCTTGGGCAATCCGTTTATGACCTGGATACACCGGTAACCAAGGCAACAAAATCGTTGCATGTCATGAACGAGGATACATGCCCATCCTATACAGTTCGCAATTGCATACATTGCGGGAAATGTCTGGCAGTCTGTCCTGCGGCTCTGGACCCGGCACGATTGGTGTCCCGGATAAACACGATAAAAAAAGCGTCCACGGATTATCCGACCACGGAAGTATTTCGCTGTGAGGGGTGCGGTTGCTGCTCCATCGTTTGTCCTTCACGAATCCCCTTGCATCATATCATTCGTGAAGCTGCAGAGGATATAAAAGGACAAGGAGACGCAAAATGAAAAAAAACGATTGGATTTTATCCCCATCTCCGTTCATTGTGAATAGTCAGACAGTTACCACGATGTCTATCATTATTGCGTGTACATTGATCCCTCATCTGGTCATGCTTGCCGTAGACCGTGATCTCACCTCTCTTCTGCAAATTGCGGTTGCGCTCACCGGCTCATTACTGGCTGAACTATGTATAATAATTCCCCAAAGAAGGAACACCCTGGGTGATGGACTTGTCCTTGTACAGGGTCTTCTGACAGGACTGTTGCTTCCCGTGGGTATACCTCTCATTTCAATTGCACTCATATCATTTTTGTCCGTCCTGATTTGTCGGGTTCTTTTCGGAGGCACCGGATATTCCTGGCTGCACCCCTCAGTTGCGGCTGTAGCTATCGCGTATGTCAGCGCTCCACATTGGTTCCCTGACAACCTGGCCGGAGGGGAAACAATCGGTTCAATCGGTTCAATTTTAGGAGCTTTCAAGCTTGAAAACTTCCGGATCGGTCAACAGGATATGGAAATTACTGCCGCGTTGAATCGCATGCTCAGTTCAATTGCAGGAATAAAACTTCCCGAAGGATATGTCAGCCTTTTCTGGAACGCTCCTTCATCCATACCGGCTTTCAGATATAATATTTTTACCCTTGCCGGCTCACTGGTATTAATATCCATGAAAACGGTTGACTGGTACATACCGGCTGTATTTATCGGGGTATATGCAGCTCTTGTTCGAATTTTTGCAATGTACCCTTTGAACGGCCTATTCATGCAAGGCGATATGCTTTTCTCTATACTGACCAGCGGGATACTGTTTATTGCCTTTTATGTTCTTACTGATACATCTTCATCTCCACGCACAATTACCGGAAAATTGGTGTATGGCATGTCCGCCGGGATCTTTGCCTGGCTTTTATGTGGCCCGGGGGGATCACATACCGGCATTTTCTTTGCAGTGCTCCTCACAAATATTAGCGGAACCGCAATTGAGCAGGTGGAAACCCGAATACATGACTTTCATGGAGCGCGCGCATGAGGATCATCATCAAGCAGCATATCAGGAAAATTGGTCTTTCGGCTCTCCTGCTTGGACTTATGGTTGGTATCATACTGTTGACCAATTATCTGACGAAACCCTCAAGGGAAAGGGGAATTCGCACAGCAATAACACAGGTACTCAAAACATACGGCGATGGCGACACCCAGCTTGGTGATAAAGTGTATATCCCGTCAACAGGATTTTCCTACACACAGGTATTTGAAACCCGGACGAAGGGCAGTGGACCGGGTCTTGTTTTTCTTGTATGCATAACCGGCTCACAGGGTCCATACCCGGCTATAATTCTCTATGACAAGAAAACAGGAACGCATTTCATTGGCCTGGCCGGAATTGATGGTACACAACCGGAACCTGAATTGTGGGGTATTCGACCGACGATTCTATCATCATGGCTTTTACGCATACAAAAAATAGCTGATTCATATGGAGAAATAAAATGAGACGATCGACGATTTCGTTTATCTTTGCATTATTTCCGTTACTGCCTGTCTCATCCAGAACCGGCTATGCCCTTATTGTTTCGATAGCGCTTGTATTTTATTTTGCCGCAGGCGTTCTATTCCGCGAATATGTTCGTTGGACTCAAATAGGAAAGCCGGGACTTTGGATTGAATTGACGGCACTAGCCGCAGCTGCAACCTTGTTTCTGATATTCCTGTCATCCTTATTTCCTGTTATAGCTGTATCCCTGTCATTCTACATTTTATTTTCGTCATTATCTTATATTTTACTGGTGAGCATCGACCGTTTTTCTCCCGGAGCAGATGAATCCAATGTTACTGACCGTTTTCTGCCTTTGGTCACATTTATACCATTTCTGCTGGGTTTTTCAGTTTTTCGCGAGCTTCTCGGTTTTGGCACACTTTCGCTTCCGGCTGCTGACGGTTTGCGAATATATCCTGTACTCCCATATTTCAATATTTATGGCGTACAGTTTCTTGGTACATCAGGAGGGGCTCTTGTCCTGTTGGGTATGATCACCTGGCTGGTTAAATATATTACACGGCGTATGGGTAATTTGAAAAGGAGTTCTCGATGATATTGCTGAATACACTTTTCATTTATACCTTCTCATGTGCTGCAAGCATTGTGTATGGAATCGGCTACGAAAAGATTTTTTTCGAAAGCCGAAATCATCCGATCGACATACGTACTATCTTGTCTGTTATTCTTGAAATTTTCTTTGGGGTGTGTCTATCGTGGTTTGTAATAAAAATAGTACTTGCACATCCAGCCCTCGATATGCTTTTTTTCCCCTCTACACTTATGTGTACAGCGCTTTCACATCAAATTACCGGTGTCCTGTTTAATCAGAGAAAACATAAAACGGGAGAAATGGTTTTTTCACTCGGAACGGTTTTTCTGTCCGTTTATGAAGGATTTTCATTCCCCTCGGCCCTCCTGATTGCGACTGCATCAATTCTCTCTTTCTATGTATTATTGAGCTCCTTGTTAAGTGTACGCAGCAGATACTCGGATATCGGCATCAGAACTGACTGGAGGGGAGCGCCCCTCACATTCATTACACTGGGGCTTCTGTTTTTGGCGCTCTATGCTCCAGATGCATCCTGGTGGTTTCAGGAGGTCCTTAATTGATTGTACAGGTTATCATTACAACTGTTGCAATTGTGCTCCTACTCATTACCTTCGTTACGCTGCTCTATTTTTTGTCCCTTGACGCAAAAAAAACTCAGTCTTGCTCAGAAACAGACAAGCGGGATACGAAAGATTCCATCCAGCCACACCGAACATACGACGCCTTACCGGCAACCAGGGCGATAATACATTGCAATCACATACCTCCCGGAGTACCGTACAAGTATCGGCAGAAAGGCTACACGGATTGCCGGATACTATCCAGGGTTTTTCACGGCAATTCCCTGTGCAATCGGGGTTGTTTGGGCTTGGGTACCTGTGTTCGCGCCTGTCCGGTGGATGCCATCTCGATCTTCAATAATACCATTATAGTTACCGATGCGTGTAATGGCTGCGGGTATTGTGTACAAACCTGCCCAAAACAGCTTATTCACATCATTCCGGTCGCGGATAGCGATACAATGCGCTGTGCAGCTGCAGGGTTCGAATCGACAGCGCCTCAATGGTGTCCCACCGCAAAAAACGGTTTCCTGATCGATTATGCACATCTTCCGGATTCATTCTTTAAAACCCTATTTAAATGGTTTAGAATAAAAAAAATGCCGAGGTATGAGTGAATAATCAAATTAACCTAAAACTGTGTTTCGGAACATATTGTTCCTTTTTGCCGGGTACAGAGCCATCATCATATGAGCGTCAATATCAAACTATCTTCAAGCCGCTCATCTCCTCTCTCTACACGCTTGAGCAGGTACCGTTCACGCTTGCATTTTCGGGATACTTTTTTGAATGGATTGAGTCACATCATCCTGAATTTATTATGATTCTGGAAGAAATGGTTGGACGCAAACAAATTGATATTGTAGGCGGGGGATATTGGACTCCTCTTTTTCCGGTAATTCCGCCAGCAGATCGAGTCGGCCAAATCGAGCTCTTGACAACTCTCCTGAGAAAGACTGCGGGAAAGCGTCCTCGGGGACTATGGCTGCCGGCCAGCGCCTGGGAATCATCTATGGTTGCATCACTGTGCACCTGCGGAATGGAATATGTTTTAATCGATAAAATTATGCTCGAGTCTTCCGGGTGTGCCATGGTTGACGGATATTCACCGGCAATTATAGAGGATTGCGGGAAAACGGTTATTGCGGTTCCCGTTGACAACAGATACCGCTTTCCGAATCATTTTTCCCCGGAATCCTATTTTGAGGATATATCTTCTTCGGTGGAAGAGGGGCAGGAACGGTTACTTGTTATTCTTTTTGAAACAGCAGCGCTGGCCTCGATCTTTTCAGCGGATTCCGGACGGGAAAGCTGGTTTGAACGTTTTATAGATCTTTTTCAGCACAACAAGAATACAATCGAACTGTCCTCACCGTCCCGGGTATTGAAGAACAGGGTATTGTGGCCCCGAGTATACCTCTCGTCGGGTATGTCTCCCTTTGCGCTCGAGGATATTCGAACTACGGATCTCGCAGCGGTATTATCACGGACGTCGATTAAACATACTTTCATTAAATCCCCGGCCGTCATGAATCTGTATGCAAAAATGATGTACGTACATGTATTGGTAAACCAATTACGCGGAGATAAGGCCAGGAAAAAAAACGCGCGTGAAGAATTATGGCAAGCACAGTGTGGGGATGTGTACAGAACTGCTACCAGCGGGAACTCCCGAAAAGTAAGATCAATGAGAACAGCGGCATACAGGCACTTGCTGGCCGCGGAGCGACTTGCGCGATTGAAGGGCGTTTTTTCTCCCTCAATTGTGTCTTTTGATTTTGATATGGATGGACTGAAAGAGTTTTTATGTCAGCTCGACGATATCAACATGTACGTCCATCAAAGAGGGGGGAAAATATTCATTTTTGATGTATTCAAATCCCACAGAAATTATTGCCACTTCACTGACTTGCGGCAAGGTCTCTTTGTGGATCATTTGATTACCCAGGAAGAATTATCGCGCCTTGAAGCAGGGATCTTCCCGGATACCAACAAACCGGTGTTCGCCGACGAGTTGTACCAGGAAACAAATATCGACTCGCCCCGACATGAAATTCATTTGAAAGCGAACGGTTTTTTCGGGGCGTTTCAACAACCGGTCAGTTTGCGAAAAAGCTTTAACTTCAGAAATGAAGGCTTACAGTTACAATATATTATAAAAAACGAAAGTCCTCTAACCCTGTCAGGTATATTTGTCACAGAAGCTGATTTTGCCATCTCGGATCTCAAAAACAAAGCCCCGCAAATGGAATCGTACTCCGGCGAGAACCGGCAAGAAGGGCCAGTAGTTCGTTCCATGTTCCAGGATGTTTCCTGGCTACGAATTGATGACGCAGAAACATCGATCCGTTTTACCCTTGAAGCCAATGAAAATCCCAGTGTTTCGGTAATTCCCCTGTATTGCGATCCCGACCCGGAAGAAGAGACCGGGCAAAAAATAAGCGGAGTACGCATCTTTCTTTATTGGAAGGTTGACCTGACACCAGGTTTTGAAACCGAAAAAACGATTTTCCTGAAAACTGAAACGTGACCTGTCTTTCATATGCAGGCCGTTGACTCTGATCTGCCTTACGATTTATCATGGCCTTTATGAAAAGAAAACTTGTAACCTCAGCTCTGCCTTATGTTAACAATATTCCCCACCTCGGAAATCTGATCCAGGTTCTGTCCGCAGACGTTTTTTCACGTTTTTGCCGCCTGAAGGGTTACGAGACACTGTATGTGTGCGGAACCGACGAATACGGAACGGCTACTGAAACAAAAGCCCTGGAAGAAGGGAAAACACCCCGACAGTTGTGCGATTATTATCATTCCATACATAGCGACATTTATAACTGGTTTGAAATTGCTTTTGATCATTTTGGCAGAACGTCGACTCCCCAACAAACGGAAGTAACCCAGGGGATTTTTCTTGATCTTGATAAAAATGGATATATAAAAGAACATACCATCGAGCAATTGTTCTGTACTCAGTGTAACCGGTTTCTTGCTGACCGATATGTTCTTGGCACCTGCCCTGCATGCGGCTATACGGATGCCCGGGGTGATCAATGTGAACACTGCGGAAAATTGCTTGATCCAGTCGAACTGTCCACTCCGCGCTGCTCATCCTGCAGCTCGACTCCGGAAGTGCGATCGACAAAGCATTTGTACATCGACCTTCCTGGCATACTTCCGGAATATGAAACATGGATGAAAGAGGCCAGCCAGACAGGACAATGGGCAAAAAACGCAATACAGATGACGCAAGCATGGATACGTGACGGTCTTCAGGAGCGGGCCATTACCCGTGACCTGTCGTGGGGTATACCGGTGCCAAAAAAAGGTTTTGAGCACAAGGTGTTTTATGTCTGGTTTGACGCCCCTATTGGCTATATCTCGATCACAAAATGTTATTTTGACCGAATCGGCCAAACCGGATGGGAAAAGTGGTGGCATGATCCTGAAAATGTCGAATTGTTTCAGTTCATCGGCAAGGATAATATTCCCTTCCATACAGTAATTTTTCCCTCAAGTCTGATAGGAAGCGGAAACGCGTGGACAAAGCTGCATCATATGTCCAGTACCGAATATCTCAACTATGAATCCGGCAAATTTTCGAAATCCAAAGGAATTGGCGTGTTCGGTTCTGATGCAAAAGAATCAGGCATTCCCGCCGATATGTGGCGTTTTTACATTTTCTATAATCGTCCGGAAAAATCCGATGCCCAATTCACCTGGAAAGACTTTCAGGAAAAGATAAACAGCGAGTTGATCGGAAACCTGGGCAATCTGGTGAACCGGACACTGACCTTTATAGACCGGTATTATGACGGTGTCATACCAGGACAGGACGGCAGAACCTCAACACGCAAGGATATCGTTGACATTTCCTCGACCTTATTCAGTTCACTTGAAAATTCCTGTGCAAAGATAACGCAATCACTGGAATGGGCCGATTTGCGAGATGCCTTCAGGGAAATATTCGCACTCTCCTCAATCGCGAATAAAGCATTCCAGGATGGAGAGCCCTGGAAAAACAGAACACAGGATCCGGAGAAAGCAGAAGCATTGTTGCATGATCTGGTGTATTTGATTAAAGATATAACCATCATGCTGCATCCCTTTATTCCCGCTTTTTCTGATCGTGTATCATCATTTCTTGGTAAAAAGGTATGGTCCGGAACAATTTTCAATGAATCAGATGTACTACAGGGTAAAGAACCGGTTGCCCGTACTGCTGCTCCAGCAGCTGATACTCTTTCCTGGAACGATATCGGAAAACGGGAAGGCCTTACAAAGGTATATTCGCCCGAGATCATATTCAAGCCTCTTGATGATGCACTGATAGACGAATACCGTGAAAAATATTCCGGTTCACAAAAGGACCGTAAAGAAAAGGAAAATAAAATGAGCGAGAAAGAAAACACTGTACTTCCGGAAACCCAAAAGGAACAGGTGGTTTCGGTTTCCCAATCAGATATTTTCAACTCCAAAATCTCACTGAAAACCGCAAAGATAATTGGCATTGAAAAACATCCGGATGCTGAAAAGCTTTACATTGAAACACTTGATGATGGCGCAGGAGAGAATCGCATAATTCTGTCCGGCTTGGTTCCCTATTTCACCGAAGAACAACTACTGGGTAAATCCATAATCATTGCCGATAATCTGAAACCACGAAAGATGCGTGGAATAGAATCACGGGGGATGCTTCTGGCCGCCAGTTCCAAGACTGAGGATGGAACGGAAGTTCTCGAAGTCCTGGATTCATCCATGGCTGCTCCAGGCACTCCGGTTATTCTTGAAGGCTCTGATTCTTCTGTACAAAAACCGGAAAGTATTTCAGCAGACGACTTCTTTGCGGTTCAAATTGTAGTTGTTGATGGTCAGGTAACCATTGATGGAAAACGACTGATGATTAACGATAGCCCGGTACGCACCACACTGGTAAAAAACGGCGAAGTTTCCTGATTTATATGTCCGGAGATTTTCACCTTGTGCCGGCGGATACCGGTAACGCAGCAGTACCGGCATCCAGATTTATGCAAAGCCCGTTCTGGATTTCATTCAAAGCCGCTCATGGATGGAAAGAGTGTTCCTTCACTGTTGAATGTACACCTGACAGTGTCTATCACGCCATGAGTGGATACCAGTTCAGTATTCTTTACCGTGAAATCTTTCGTGGAAAATTTATTGTATATATCCCGCTTGCACCGGAATGGGATCCCCAAACTGCACAGTCGCGCGCCGACCTGCTTGTTATCCTTGCACAATCAATCGCTGCACACCTGCAATTACCGCTTATTTGCATACGATTCGATCCCCCCTGGATCAATAGTAATCAGATTGCTGTTAAAGACTCATTCAATAAAATGTCTCTCTATCGAGCTACGTCAGATGTCCAACCACCCGATACAGTCATTCTCGACCTTGATCCAACCATCGAGGATATCCTGTGCGATATGAAGCCCAAGTGGCGCTATAACATCAAACTGGCAGAAAAAAAAGGGGTACATGTATCCTGTATACGCCCGGGTACCGATAATACAGAACTGTATGAAGCACTGGATATTTTCTGGAAATTATACTGTGAAACGGCAGAGCGTGACGGAATTGCGACACATACAAAGCAGTATTATCATGATTTATTTTTTCATACACCGGACACGACTACCTGCTTGAGCCTGTATATCGCCTGGCATGACAATGAACCTATTGCTGCAATTATCACGGTGTTTTACAAACAGGAAGCTATATATTTATATGGTGCATCGTCAAATTCTAAAAGAAATCTGATGCCGGCCTACCTCCTTCAATGGACCGCCATTCAGGACGCACGGGCTGCCGGATGCAAACATTATGACTTTTACGGGATTCCTCCCTGTGATGATCCGGATCACCCAATGCATGGTTTATATCGTTTTAAAACAGGTTTTGGCGGAAAAATAGTACATCGTATCGGAAGCATTGATGTTCCGGGTAGCCGGCTCCTCTACAAAATCTATCGACTGTTAGAAAGTCTCAGAGCCTGGTGGTTTAAAAAAGCGGTTAAACTTCTCAAGAAAGAAAAGCGTCAGAGCTCATAATTCGTACACCGATTTTTCTGATTTCTGACAGGAAATCATTTCCCAATTTTTCAAATCCCGGCACATTCGAACTGACGTCATCAAGAACAACAAGTTTTTCTGATGGAATACAGGTTAATAGGTCACGTATCGTGTTGGCGACACAATGAGAAAGTGCTTCGCCGGCAACCGCAATAACATCGGCGGTTTTCAGGCGCTCAATCAGCGCAAAGTTGGTACGAGAATTTGGATCGGCAGCATCCGAGACTTCCGCGCGTATGGCACTGTAATGTTCTGTACGTACATTGCTGCCCTTATAGGTATAGTCAACGACCCTGCCAGGCAATGATTGTTCCCAGTCGATTAGTTTTCCTGATAACACCGGAAAAACATTATGGCCCCAGGTTCCTATAAGACAATGGGGGGGCCACACACACAAATTATACTTGCCTGTTCTTTCCAGCGTGGAAACGTATTCACCCGCATAATGCTGATATTGTGGTACAGAAGCACGAAAAGCACCGGAATCGATCAGCTCCCGGGTAATAATGGTATATGGCTCGGGATGGTTTCCGTCACCATCCAGCCAAAAAACCGGATGTGCAATATGAAAAAAATGATGTGTATCCATGGTCACATGAATGGACTGTAGATTATTGCCAATGCGATCAATCATGGAAGCTAACCGGATACAGTCTTCCTCTGCACCCGGAACGTGTAAAGCACCATTTGAATCGCAAAAATCATTTTGGGGATCAATTATAAGGAGCGTGTTTGTCATAGCAATCAGTGTAGCATACTGTATTCCATTGTCAAGGAGGTTTGTTTTCGCTATAGTTTCACCATGAATCTAGAAGCTTTTGTCCTGGGCTGTGGCGGTATGATGCCCTTGCCATATCGTCATTTAACTTCGGTCCTTCTGCGCAGGGAAGGGGACCTTTTTTTGTTTGATGGGGGCGAAGGCACCCAGGTTTCCCTGAGAAAACTGAATTTGAAGTGGAAAAAAATCAATGCAATATTTGTCAGTCACACACATGCAGACCATGTCACGGGCATTCCCGGTCTTCTGATGTTATCATCGCAGGTTGACCGTGACGATCCGTTGTATATCTTTGGTCCTCCGAAAATTGCCGAGTATATAGAAAGTAGCCGCAAAGTGCTTGACATGTATATAAACTATCAAATAGTGGTAAGGGAGATAACTGAACCCGGCATTATATACAGCGGTCCGGATTTCGATGTACGGGCATTTCCCCTTCAACACACCAAAACATGCGTTGGGTACAGCCTTGTTGAACATCCCCGCCCAGGCGCATTTTTTCCGGATAAGGCAAAGGAGCTCAATGTCCCCTGCGGTCCGCTGTGGTCTCAATTACAGTCCGGTAAAAGCGTTATGTCGGCAAATGGAACTATCGTACAACCAGACGAGGTACTAGGTCCACAGAGAAAGGGAAGAAAATTCAGCTATGTTACTGATACTCGCTATATTCCATCTATTGCTGAAGAAGTAGCGGAATCAGATTTACTTATTTGCGAGGGTATGTTTGACCAATCATTGTCTACAACGGCTCACGAAAAAAAACACATGACAGCCCAGGAAGCAGCGACAATTGCACGCGATGCGCGGGTAAAAAAAATGGCGCTCATTCATTATAGCCCGCGCTATACCGATCATGATTTAAAACTGTTACTTTCCGAGGCACGGGCTGTTTTTTCGCATACAGTACTTACCAGGGATAGAATGGTTTTCCCCATTGAATACGAGGATTGACCCAACACATGATCAGGACAATAGTACTACGTAAAATTTTCGGTTCATTTATCGCTTGCAACGATCTTTCAATTTCATTACCCAAAAATAAACTAACCGCCCTCCTGGGAAGAAATGGAGCGGGAAAGACGACACTCCTTGCTATGCTTGCGTCAGTTCTACCACCAACTTCAGGAGCAATTCTATTTGAGGGTATAGCTGATGACAAACGGCGTGAAAACACCGGAACGGTATTTGAAAACGCCCCGGTCTATCCCCAACTTACCGTTTCCGAGTTTCTTGGTTTGTCAGCTTCTGTCTACGGTTTATCTTCACAGTCGGGCAGGGTAGCAATACAACGCGAACTGGAAAGATGGGGATTACAAGCCGAGAAGAACAGGCTCTGCGGGAATTTGTCCCGTGGCTACCGCCAAAGGCTTGCGCTGGCTCGTGCTTTGTTAACGGAGCCACCTGTGCTTCTTCTTGATGAACCAACAAGCGGCCTTGATCCCCTTGAAAGCGAGCATTTCAGGGAAGTAATACGTGATATATCACGAACTACAACAATTATCTTTTCAACGCATATTTTGTCGGAGGTTTCTGATCTGGCAGACTATCTGATTATCCTTGAAAAAGGAAACAAGGTAGCCGAGGGAAGTATCAGGCAGATTATGGATTCATCAGGTGCTGACACCCTTGAGCGGGCATTCAGTCAATATGCACAATCATAGTAGCAGAGAGGGAAATGTGTCTATGCGAAAATTCACCGGCTTAGTACACAAGGAACTTCTCGTTCTTGCCTCATCACCGGCTTTATTCTTTTCAGGGGTATTCTTTGTTCTTTTGTCCGGAATCCCCTTTTTCTTTCCCCTCAATCCTGTTCAAGGTGCCTTTACACTGCGAGCCTGGATGTCCACCATTCCTTGGGCGCTTATCATTGTAATCCCGGTTCTATCCATGACTATCCGTTCCGATGAACACAGGTATTCGGTCGAACCGCTCCTTCTTTCTTTCCCGGTATCTGTTTTCCAGATAATCATGTCAAAAATTGGCGCCAGAGCTCTCATTGCTCTTGCTTTAGTTATATTATCTTTACCG
Organism: Spirochaetales bacterium Spiro_09; assembly: GCA_001604385.1. Classification (GTDB taxonomy): domain Bacteria; phylum Spirochaetota; class Spirochaetia; order Treponematales; family Treponemataceae; genus Teretinema. The sequence continues at coordinate 78,411 of LVBK01000009.1, forward strand.
ACCATTATCCTCACCGGCGCATCCTTGTTCGAAACGATAACCGTGGTAATTACTGTCCTGTGTGCCGCGCTCATGATTATTTCCGTTTCAGCCCTTATCTCTCTGATCACAGTTTCGCCGCTATCCAGTTTTCTGCTCTCTTTCATATTCTTTATGGTTACTGCACTTACTCCGCTGGTTCTTCAGTCCTTCAGCTTGAACCCGATACTTACTTCGTTTTTTTCGTCCATGTCGCTACCGGCACGTTTGGAAGCTGCATCCCGTGGTGTTATTGATTCACGTGATATATCCTGGTTTCTTTTCATTTCATTAGTTTGTATGCTAGCGACAGAATTGCTCATTGTACGGTACCGGGACGGGAAGATTCAACTTTCACGCAGACAAATCATAACAGTCATTCTTGCCGTAGTATTATTTACAACTGGTTCTGCCGGTCTGTATGTTCGGTATGATACAACAAGGGCTAAGCAGTGGACTCCCTCGAAGTACACACGATTGCTTGCAGGCAAACTTGATTCGGAATTGAAAATTACCTGGTTCAGAAACAACGAACTGCTCTCAATTGCACCATCTCTGATATATATTCAGGATTTCATCAAAGAAATAGCCGGTTATTCGGAAGGCAAGATTCATTTTGTAAGCGAAGACCCGTTTACATCGGGGATGGCAGGAACGATAGAAACACTGGGGATTATTCCGCGCCAAACAGATTTTCGTGAAGGGGCCACCCTGATTTCAAAACAATTTTATTCTGGCCTTCTTTTTGAATATAAGGGTTCATATGAGGTCATTCCTTTTACCATAGACACTGTGAAACTTGAATATGACATACTCGTTCGTTTCGCACAGTTGGGCATTGCACACCATGAAAACCAGCTTGAAACAGTGTATATAATGAAATCCCCATCCGAAGTCAGACAAAACTATTCCTATATCGAACCATGGTTAGCCTATGCAGGTTTTTCCGTGTTCATGGTCTCTGACGCACACATCCCGGACCCGAACAGGGGCATTCTGTTAGTTCTCGGTTCGCAGACGAATACAATTGAACAAACCGATATGATAAAGCATTTCCTTGACTCGGGCGGAAAGGCATTATTTCTTGTGTCTCCGCATACAGTCAACACGAAAGGAGACTGGCAGGTAACAGTCAAAGAACAGGACCCAGTTGTTCATTTGCTTGAAACACGGGGAATATTCCTGCAGCCCCAGCTCGTCATGGATGTATTGAATCATCGAATGGAAATGCCCGCTCTGGATGGCTCAAATACTGCTTTTATCAATTATCCTTTCTGGGTCTGGATGCCAACCAAACAGTCCGGTGGTACGAACTCCGATTCGCCTGTTTTTGCCGGAATTCCGGGTTTGCAGTACTATTGGCCTGCTTCAATATCGTTGGCTCGGAGTATCAAACCGGCATACCTTCTGACGAGTTCTCCTGCTTCGATAACAATGAGCGCACCCTTTGATACAAATCCCTTTGGATCACAATTATCTTTATTCGGTAAAGAATCAGCCAAGAAAAGTTCTATTTTGGGTGTAGTTATTGATAAACCAAACCGAATGATAGTTCTTGCAGATGAGCTTTTTGCAAGCGATCTTATCGAGTACACCGGCAGTGATACCAATCTTGATTTTATTGTAAACTGTGCCGAATGGCTTGCAGGACATGATATCTTGCTTGAAATAAAAAACAAGAATGCCGATATATCTCCAAATACAATAAACGGTGACGAGTCGTATAATGCCGCAATACGCAGAATCCGGCTGCTGCAGCTTGTTATTATACCGTTATGTATATTGGCAGGAGCAGTCGTGTATCATGTACGCAGGAAAAAACACAATTGATGCGATTCCTGTTGGCAATCAGTATCAGCTTGCTGACATGCGGCTGCACGGCTAACAATCTTGTAGCATTATGGCCTGATACGACAGATAATCTGGTTATCAGTATTATAGATCCGGCATCGAGTGTTCCCGTTATTCTTGCAAATAATGAAAATGAAGTTCGCTTGCTTCTGGGTAATGCGGCATACTCCGTACAAAAAGAGAAATGGGATGTACTGGTTAATCACCTCGCTGCACCAAGAACCGTCAGCCTTGTTAGTACACATCAGGAAGGAGTGTATGGGCTTGAGTCGGGCATCAGAGTACACATCCGGGCAACAGAAAGCCATACAAGAAAAATAAGGGATAAACTGCTGGTCTTCGGATTGCTTGACCCCACCGGACGGGAAGTTTTTTTTATGGAAGACCAGACCGGCCCGATATATCGCACAGACTCGGACATAGTATCTCTCCTGCGCGCAGAAACAGCATTCTGGATCCACAAAAAACCGCTGGAAGAACTTGTACGGTATAATCTTCTTTCTGTCTCGTATCTATCAGAGCGCATCGGGAAACCTTTACATATTCCAATCACATCTGACGAATGGAAATCTTCCCTGGCGGCTTTTGCGGTAACTGATATCACCAATATACCATTCAGAAGTCAGCATACCCTTCAATTCCATTTTGCGGATCATACTGATGTAATGGTAGAGTGGATGTCCGTTACACCGGAATTTGTCGCTGTCAGAATTGAAAACAAGACTGAACTATACATAGCATCCACTGATATGATCGACACATTTCCCCTGGATAACTTTTAACAGGGACACAGAACGTGGTATTCAGGAGAGGTCCTGAATATGCTCGGCTACAAAATTCCGGTACTTTTCCGGATTTGCCCGAAACGCAACAATGGGCAAGTCGGGCTCTTCACATGCCTTTCGAGCCGCACTCACTGCTTCTTCAATCATCCGTGCCGCGCCAAGCAGACGGGCGGTTCGGGTTGTTATGCCAATAGTAATTCTGCCGGTATAGCCCATTTCCATAATAAGGGTATCAATTTCTGCATAAAGGGCATCCGCCGTTTTCATGGCCTGATCAAGATGTACGTTTTGCAATATTCCCGCAAAACCATCCTGGGCGAATTCAAACAGCATGTCACGAAATTTAAATGTCTGTAATAAAATGGCTGATACTTTTCTTGCCAATAAATCTGTTCGGGCAAGACCGGCAATACGGACAATAACTAGCGATAAATCCTGTTCAGAAGATGCGGCCCTGACCAATTCTGCGTCAAGACGTTCTTCAAGATATTGCTGCCAACCAATCCCCGTGATAGGGGAAAATAAACCCTCAGGTGTATTTGTCGGAGGTTCGGCATCTTCGAGGCAATGACGTTCAGTTTCCGGGGGAGATTCGTTGTCCTGTATGTCGTCTGCAACGATGGTTGTGTCAGGTTGTACGCTGAGCGACGATTCATCCGCTTCCATATCGAATGGCTCTATTGTATCCTGTGGACTGGTATATCCCGCTGCAGAACTCGTTACTGTTAAGGGTGTCTCTTCTCCAGCCACCGGATAGCTGGCAGGAACCGTTTTTCGTTCGTCCGATCCCGATACTATGAGCACAATTACCGTCAACAATAATACTGCCAAAATTATCATGAAGGAATTCCGGCTCGCCGCGAAAACGCTGTCACTTTTAATTACTGCCAGTGCTGATGTCATTATTACGCTTCCCGATCGACCATCACCGATATCAAGACCCCGACTGAACACCCTGGTGAGAAGACCGGTGTCACTTATACCGGTTCGGCCAGAATCCTCAAGGACAAAAAGTGGCGATGCAGGAGGCCAGGCAAAAACAGTTCCTGAAGGACCATTGATAACAACTGCTGAAAGATAGGAGGATTGATGGCAGATCGCGGAAAGGCGGGCGATATATGCATCGCTCATAAAGCCTTCTGCAAGCGAGGCGATCTCTGCTTCGCGTGACAACCATGAAAAGGTCTTTTCGGCTTCACTGGATCCTCTTCTGATTTCAGACGATATTACGCTTATAAACCAGACGACAGAAAAAATTACAACCAGTAAAGCAATCACTCCATATGCGGTAATATACTTATTCTTCATTGATTGACAGTATATCGCTCAATGAGTTCAAGCGCAAGATTAAATGAAAGACGGAGATTATGCTCCACTGCGGCGTTTTCTGCTCTCCGTTTATTCCAGGCAGCAAGCGGTAAAACTGTCTCCAACACTCTTGAATTGAGGGGATCCTGTTTGTCACGAAATAACAATTCGCGATATTCTTCCAGGAATCGGTTAAAAGGCCACTTGCCACTACTCCATACAGACTGTTTTTGCTGGAAGCGGAGCGATGTTGCGAACCGCGCATATGAATCCAGTACATCAGTGTGATAATCTATTTTTAATCCATTCCGTATGCTTCTGACTTGAGTTCTGAACATAAGGTTAATCCATAATGTTTCATAAGGGCTGTAACGATCTACTTCTTTTCCGAAAATTGCATCAAGATAGGTTCCCCGTGCATACGCCTTGCCGCCAGTATAGGCAAAATCGGCGCCTGTTAGTTCTATGTCGGTAAAGCCGGCTCTTTGAGCGGCATTATACGCAGCAAAGGTTACCGTACCCGAAGAAGTGTCCATTAATGGCAACGGTCCCCAGGAAGCGGCATATCGGGCAAGAGGATGATTTCCACAGGTAAAGACCGGTTGAATTCCTGATTTCACAGCAGAATGTGACAAAGCGGTTGATGCGCACAAATCCAGAATAACTTTTGTTTCAGGCGAAAAACCACGATATCCATGATACGCCGAATAGGGCTGGGCATCGATACTAACGAAGGCATCAGGCTTGATACCAAAAGAAAGGAGGCTTGAATACGCTGTATCTGTTGCAAAAATGTATACATCCTTACGACGTTTCTTGAGAAGATTAACAGACTGTTCAAGCGAAGGACCGGCAGCAGCGATAATTGCCGTCTTACCTGGTGTCGCTTCAGGAAATACACCGCATCCCTGTGAGGCAATTGCTAAATTACCCACAATGTTACGAAACCATTGTTTGCCAAAATGGGCTTGTACCGAATAATCAGCAGAAACAGAAGTCACAACCCGTTTCATGGACTGATCAAAGACATACCGATCGCGATCGAGTGAATCAAGCCAGGGTCTAAGTGCTATCACCAAAAAGTTACTGTGTAATACGGGAATCCATGAAGTAGCAATACGTTCAGCTAATTCCTCTGCATCAAGAAATATTATTTCCCGGACAGCTGTATTTTGAAAAAGATCCGACAGGGGAACAAGATCCAATAATTTCTTGAATGAAGAAGGATCGCGTTCAACAAGCACGCACGATGAGCCGGATACTGCCAAAAATTTCCGGATATGCTCGCCGGAACCTATGCCACCAAACACAACAAACGAATCTTCACCGGTGCCTTCAAGCAGCCGTGCGGTTTCGGCATCCTGATTGTAGAGGGAATGAACAGGTTTATCACCGGTAAGTGTAGGGACAACATTACCCGTTCTGCCACGAACCAGCCCGGTATAAAGGGAAGTTCCACATGCATTGTCAAGTACTCCGGCTACAGACGGGAAACGATCTAAAAGGGCCGTGAAATTACTGTCGTAATAACTAAAAGACATACTTGTGCATCCGGATATGTATTTTTTCCAAAAAACCGTCAACCGTCTCGACTATCTGCCGTGCCATACGTTCGGTATCCTCAGGCACAGACCCGCTATCAGTATCAAATCTGCTGAAGGTCAGGAGGTCTCGATAGACGGTATAATAAACTATGTCATGAAATACAGTGTTATTTTTCATTTCACGAGAAAAAAGATGAGCTATACTTCCGGATAACAAGATTGACCGGCAAATAAGGCGTATCTCATGTATAAATGAAAGTATGCACTGTTTACGTTCATTAGAAGGAGGAAGATTCACTGTCATCCAGTTGATCTGACTTTTTTGGGCAATCTTTTCCCTGCTCATTGCAACTTCAGGTGAAATTTCGGAATATCCCTGCAAACATCGGCCGGCAGGTGAAAGCCTTACAAGCCGTGAACCGAACCGTGTTGCGCGGCTTTCAAACCAGGCCGCATAGGCATCGAGCGATCTGCTGTCCCGGTTCTTCTCGTAATACCGGTATGCAAGAGGACTAAGCCTGTTGGAAGCGGCAACCAGCAAATGGTCCTGTAAATGGGGGCGACAGTGAGAGATAGAGGATCCTGTTTGTAAATCAAGGCCTGCGGTATAAATAGTGCCAGAAAAAAGTTCAAGAGCGATTTCCGCAGCAATACCGGTAACAGTTGCATTTCTTCTGGCTGCAAGTGTCCTGATCCCGCAACGTGACTGCAATTCTTTTTCAAGAGGACTGCCGAAATCGAGAATCATCATTTTTCTGTCAGCTGAACAGTCTTTTTGGAAAGCAGCCTCAAGCGGTAATGCTAAAATGGTATCGGGCTTCATACATGACAGATATCGGCCAGCCCAATAACCACCATCTGCCGCTATACATAGGTCCGGAGTAATAGAGTGAGCATGTAGAGCCTCGAGGGATGAAGAAACCGCTATAACCGGAAGATCGCTGTGATACCGGGATAAAATATTTTCAAGGGTTGGTCCGGAGGCAACAAGCACACAACCTCCTGCAGTAACAGTTGAGGGTAAAACCTGGGCAGGAACTGAGCATGAGTTGAATAGCATATTGGAAAACCAGCGCTTGCCAAATGCGCTTCTCGTATGCATAATGCTCTTTTGTAAATTTACAAAACCCGATACTGCGTTCCACACATATTGAGCTACTTCCGGCCAATAGCGTTCTGCCGGTTTCCAGGCCATAAAACACACAAGAGGAATATCCTCATCGGGTATACGAGAAAACAGGAAGGATTCCAAAGAAACGGAATCGGACGGACGCCATACATAATGCCACAATTCATCAGTATCCACATAATGTTGGTCCTGATAACGGATTGCGATCCGGACAGCTTGCGGATACTGATTGCTAATTACATCGGACAGCCATGAATCACCCGGTTCCCCGACCACAACGTATTTAGGTTTATAGGATGGTTTGAAAGCAGAAAAAAAACGGAGTGCTTCTTTCTTCGGATCATATCTCGAGTGTAGTATCGGTGGTGCCTTAACGGCAGACATTATGACTCTCCGAAAAGAAAATGGGCAATATCCTGAAAGTCTTTAGAGATACTGACAGTGGAGATCCCGAGCATGGAAATACGGTCTGTACCGAAAGCCTTCTTGAGGGGTACTAGTAAACCGGGAATATACAAGTCGGGATCAATCGGATTAATGGTAAAAAGAACAACTCTCATTCGGTATTCTGCATCGACACGTATACAATGAGATGAGCCTATTTTTTTTGCAAGATAATGGGTAATAATTGAGTACAATCTATATTGCTCTATTGAACTGAGCATCCGGGCAAGGTCAGGAAACAGAGGCGAAAAATCTATCCAAAAATATGAAGCTGTTCTATCCAAAGAAAGTGAACTTCTAATGCGTTCAATATACGCGTCTTGTGATTGATTGATTGCAGTCGTCGGAATACACATTTCCAGCAATGAAATATGAGTTACTAATTGGGTACATAACATTGTGAGCGCATTATGAAGAATCAGACTCTCAGGCATTATCCGGTGAACATTAAGAAGTGAGTCAGCATACAAAAACCAGCACGGCCGTGATGGAAATAAATCTATGGTGGTAATGTACACGGCACGCAAACTGTCATATTCCCGTGAAGAAAAACATGAGTGAAGCGAATCATTGGCAGGTATTGAAATTTCATGAACTTTTGACCCGGTACAATAGCTATCAAGAACGGTTGGATCAAATGTCAGTCGCGAGATTGTAGTAAAATCAAAACCGGAAGAAACCAATACCCTTGACTGGTTATCATCTGACTTGCAAATGATAGCACAGCGTTCAATCCCTGTACCTTTGCACAAAGAATCGAACGCTTCCAGAAACATATCATACGGGGAAGAGTGAGTAATCCGGTGAAGCAAACCTCTTTTTTGGGCTGCAGGAAGACTGATTGTATTAATCTTCCCTTCAGCCTTTTTCATCAAACCCATATTCAGCTGATTCCGAGTTCCTCAAACAATTTTTTATATACTTCAAAGTGTTCAGATCGGGCAAATTCCTGAATCTTTTCTTCCGGAAGACTTTCAAGCAGCTGATCCATGTATGTAAGCACAGACTTTATTTCATCCTTTAAATCAAGGGGCAAAGCCTTTACGCTGGTGGTGGTGTCCTCACTCGAATCCGGTGCAACCTGGACATCAATACTATTCGTATCAATTTCGGTCATTTGACTTTCATCATCTTCGAAACTGATCTCTGTTTCAAACGGGTCTACGGATGTTTCTTGAGGTACTTCTATTTGGGGTGAAATATCGATTGCCGCTTCTTCACTTATTGGTTCTACCGCGATATCTGTATCGATACTTTCATCGGTCTTCGTCAATATCTGTTCTTCAGGAAAATCTGATTCCAGACCCGTCAAATCAATATTGAACTCATCAAGTTCCGGTTCCTGCAGATTTTCATCATCAAAATCAATTATTTCAAGTTCCGGTTCATCTATGGCAAGATTATCCATATCGGAATCGGAAATGTCAGACTCTTCAAGATAACTTAAATCATCTTCGACCTTGGTCACATGTTGAACCTCAACCTCCTCGGAGATAACAGCATCTTCAATCGAAAACACTGAATCAGGAAGGGTATCCGGAATGTCAAAGTCAGTCTCAGCGCTGTCCGTAACGGGTAAGTCCACACTTTCAATATCAACTTCCGTATTGGTATCAGTTTCTATGGGTGAATCCTGACTATCCATTTCTTGTGGAACTTCATTTTTTTCTTCGGTAAAATCTGCGGTAATAAGAATGTTATTCAATTCATCGCCAGTCAATGCAATGGCATCATCAGGGTCATCATCAGAGAAAAAGCCACTGTCACCGGAATCTTCTTGAATCGACAGGGATGCATCGGTAACGGATACCGAAGGCTTTGTCTTGAGACCTGCCAATTCCTGCTTTAAATCAGCCAATTCACCTTTAATCGTGCTCAATTCATTTGCAATTTGTAAAAGTAACTCGGTCGATTTATCATTTTGCATCACTTCGGCATCTCCTGTTTCCGGAGTCATATCGGAAAGTTCATGTTGTAAAGCGGACACATCATCAAAATCAAGGGACACGCTATCCTCCATAGTTGCATCACTTATCCCGGATTCCACAATAGGTTCCTCGATATTTATGGACTCGGTTGCATCTGTCTGTGAGCTATTGTACTCTCTCTGTTCAGTGTTGACAAGATTTTCTTCGGATTCCATAGTTTCAAATTCAACCCCTATATCCTGAGCTAGATCTGATATACTGTTTTCATCAGGTGAATCGCTAAATGAAATTTCCGGTTCAGCAACAGATATATCCGGTACAATTTCTTTCGTGTCATCGGCTGATACAGATGTTTCATTCATTACTTCAGAACCTGTATCAAAAAGCGATACATCACTATCGTCATCAGACTCATCGGTGACGGGAGCAGATACTGATTCAAGATTGTCTTCTTCGGTTACGGATAGACTGAATTGTTTCTCTTGCTTTACGGTTTCTGTCTTTGACTTGTCGGTGTTGGTGATCATGGACGGCGTAGATTCAAATGATTGCAGTAAATCATCGAATTCGTTGGTTTCCTCAATACCTTCAGATACAGGGGTCTCAAAAGATGGCTCGACCTCGTCGATAACTTTTTCACTCATATCAGGAATGGAGTCGAACATATCATCGAAAGAAGACACTGAACCGGTTTCATCTATCAACTCAACACCAAATTCGGAGCTCATGAATTCATTTTCTGTAATATTTGCACCGGTTGCACGAATCATGTCATTATCAGCAATGAAGTCTTCATCGAATTCAAGATCAAGCTCCACTGGTTCGGTGTCATCGAACAATTTTTCTGTTTCCTCGCCGGTCAAACCACCCAATTCATTGAATGAGTCAATAAACGAGTCCAGATCCTCTGAAACCGGTTCTATAGAAGCAGAACCGGAATTAAGGTCATCCAAAAAGCTGCTGAAATCATCATCTGATGGTAGTGCTGTGTTACTCGGTATATCAGTTTTTTCTTGTTTTTCAAATATATCAGGCGTTATCTCTTCAGTGACAGTATCTTCGCCTGTAAAATCTGAAATTTCAAATTCAGAAACTGAAGATTCGTCTATTGAACCGGATTCGGGAATTACAGGTGCAGCAACATCTTCGCTGTATTCATTCTCTTCAACAGAAAGAGGAATATCTTCAATACTGATATCAGAGAAAGTTGATGACTCCTGCTCCTCCTCCTGTTCCAGAGTAAACGGGGTCTCTTCAAAGGAGATATTCTCCTCCGATACATCCGTGCCGAAATTTTCAAACGAGATATCGGACATGCTTTGTTCTGCAATTACAGGTATTTCCTGTACGGGGGGGACCTCTTCCGGTAAGTCTGCAGGAAAGCTCTCGACATCTACAATTTGCTCGTCAGACAAGGTTTCCTGTAGCGGGATGTCATCGAATTCCATCGAAGTGAAATCCTCTTCAACAGAGATTTCATGATCAATCTCATCAGTGTATGTATCGGTAACGGAAACAGGTTCTTCGTTCCCGGAAGGTGTGTCATCGAAATCGGGGAGGGTAAATTCATCTGTAATGGTATCGTCCGGGAGCGTCTCAGGCTCAGTTGTATCAAAAGACGGTAAATCCGTATCAAAATCTGAAAAATCAGGAAGGTCTGCAAGCGAAGAAGCTTCAATTTCATCAGAATCAGCTCTGGTCTCTGTCACAGAAAGAGCATCACGAGGCCCACTTTTTACCCATACGCCATACATGTCCAAAGAGTTATTTTCATCGTTGAACTCAACTGGGAATGCAGAGTCCTGAATCTCGTCATGATCAAAATCTGAAGTCATCTCTTTCTCCCGAATATAGTCTCTGTATGTGTATCGGCTTTTTTTAGCTTAATATTTACTTTAAAGTACGGCCAATCCGGTGTCAATTAAATTCAAGCTTTTCAAGAGGTTAGCCGTTATTCTGTATATGAAGACACTGTCACTTATTTTTTCACTCGCTGTTGGTACCGCTATATACTGTCTACTAGTCGTTTTTCTTGGACCGAAAGGGGTTATACCAATGTACCACATTCAGGAAAACACCAAAATTCTCAAAACGAACATCATGAATTTGTCAGAAATTCAGGAAGAACTTGAAATTGAATTGAATAATATATCTGCAGATCCGAAAACGATAGAAATTTACGCTCATGAACTGGGTTATATCAGTGATGGAGAAGGTTTAATCCGTCTAGCAGGGTTTTCAGGTGATATCAGCAAAAATCTTTATACCGGAGATATAATTATACCCTCAAAACCTTCGTATATTCCCGAGTGGATCTGCAGATTGGCCGGAATGGTAAGTGGCCTGATTGTTCTTCTACTTTCCCTGATTCTCAAGCAGGGAAAACGGATACAAACGAGAAATGACAACCATTTGATCCGGACGAGTGAGGCCTGGCAAATCAGCCAGTAAACACCAGTTAATTCCGTTGCCAGACGACCGAAAGAGAATCAGGTTTGACCGAAAGTATATCGGTTCCGTCATTTACTATACTAACAGTTTTTTTTATTCCCGATAATGTCTTTTGATCGCTGGTCAATTTCATGATCCACTCAAGAGGTGGTGCAACATTTACCGCTTTTCGGGCAACAGTATCGGGCAAATCCAAAAATTGGCGCATATGAAGCGCGCTTTTTTGTTTAACATACAAACTGTTTCCGTCGATCGATAATTCAACAGACAAAGAGATGCCACTTGACAATACAACGACCCCACGACCTCCACGCAGAATCATGATTTTTTCAATGCCAGGTTCACCTATCCAGGTTCCTGCAAGGGTGTCAAGGCTTTCAATTACGGTATACGTCTCTGATTCAACAGGTTCTTCCTTCACAATTTCTTGTAAAGAAAACTCGGGGTCTGGAAGGCTGATTGACAGATCAAAAAGATCCCGTACAAGCATTCTGGACTCGAGCAATATTTTGCTTGAATTGTCATACACCCGGGATATAATCCGGGTGATCATCTGAGGTCCGCCTTTCAGTACTAGCTCAAGCTTGATGCCATCAGAGCGACCTGAAATAGTTCCATAAAATATGTAATCAGAACCGTCAGGAACTCCAATATCATGAGGCAAGGGTTCTTTCCGCATATCCAGCATACGATAGGTACGAAGCTCCCTGATAAATGAAAACACAAGATCGTTTACACCAATGGCGATATGATCAGGTACTTGATCCGGGACCAGGGAATATGATGCAACCGCAGGGATTGTTTGTGAAAACACCACGCTGTGCATGATAAGCAACAGGAGTATAGAGGGTAGAACTCTCCATTTCTTTGTCATTCTCCGGTAATTATCCCTATCCGTCGTTTTTTTTGCGAAACTCCCGTTGAATTTCGCGTTTCATATCCCTTTCACGAATATCAGATCGCTTATCAAACAACTTTTTACCCTTACAGATACCCAGTTGTACCTTGATTATACCATTTTTCAGGTAAAAATCGAGCGGTATAAGAGTATATCCCTTTTCATCAACCTTTCTGATAAGACGCTTTATCTCGTCCTTGTGTAACAGTAATTTCTTGGGCCGATCAGGATCATGGTTAAATATGGAAGAATACACATATGGCGTGATATGACAACCCATGAGCCAAATTTCACCCTTACGAATTTCAGCAAAAGCATCCGGAAAGGAAATATTCCCGGCACGTACGGATTTTACCTCCGTTCCCTCAAGAACCAAACCGCATTCGATCGAGTCTTCAACTGAATAATTAAACCGCGCTTTCCTGTTTTGTGCGATGATTTTAACGCCGGGACCACTCATGTTGCACGGATTATAGGTTTTAACCTTGATACTTGTCAACGACAGTCCTTCATGCTACCATTTTCTGCAATCAGCACCAACGAGGTAATGCATGCCGGCAAAATGGCACAAATATTCCTATTCAGCCCAGCGTGAAGAACGACATTTACTAACAGTAATAATTCTTTTTGTTTTCTTTCTGGCTGTTTTAGTCTCACTGATACACACATTTGTCTTTACCGTATACCGGATAGACAGTCCCGTAATGGAACCCACCCTCAGTGAAGGAAATTTTGTAGCTACCGTGCCACTGATACAGTCCCTGTCGGCCGAAACTGGGATACTTGCTCCATTTTCCCAACCCCGCCGGGGCGATCTGGTCGTGATATCGTCAATACATTCCGAAAGCACAAATCTGTTCAAAAAAGCAGTCAATTTCTGTGCAGGCTTTCTCACCCTTCAAAAGGTAAAACCCTTTGACTCACCATTTTCTTTAGGTGAAAAACCATTAATACGTCGTATCGTCGGCATGCCAGGCGACAGCATCTATATGGATGGATACATACTTTATATAAAACCAAAAGACTCTGCTCATTTTTTGACAGAATTTGAAGTTGCCTCACATGATTACAATATCAATCAAAAAACACTTCCCGAAGGATGGACTGGAATATTGCCATTCGGGGACAATTTCCCCGAAATAACACTTTCAGACAACGAATTTTTTATCATGTGTGATGAGCGGAACGCAGCAAGTGATTCACGGGTTATGGGCCCCATTGAAAGCGATCGGATAGAACGGCGTGTTGTATTCAGATATTGGCCATTCGACACTATACGGGGTTTATAATCACCGGTGATTGCCTCATTGTATGTTCATGTGCCTTTTTGTCTAAAAAAATGTGACTACTGCGATTTTTTCTCTGTTACAACAAAAGAAACCGACCAGTTCCCGGTTTATCTTGAGGCGTTGAAGGCAGAAATACAGGACAAAAAAACTCGTTTACGCATTTCCCGGTGGGGCACAGTCTATGTAGGTGGTGGTACGCCAAGTTTATTACAGCCTGCTCATCTGGACTATTTGGGAAAAATATTACCGAAAACAGAAGAAAACACCATTGAAGCAAATCCCGAAGATATTACCGCAGAATGGCTCCACGCATGCACAGCAAATGGTTTTAACAGGATATCTATAGGTATTCAAACACTTGATGATACATCTCTTTCACAAATTGGAAGAAGAGGATCAAAACTACGAACCTTGAAGTCTCTTGAACTGTTACAACAGTATTGGAACGGCAGAATTTCTGTTGACCTCATGACCGGCTTGCCCGGACAAACAGTACAAAGACTGTCCCATGATATTGACGTATTGGTAAAACAGGGAATTTCCCATTTCTCAGTGTATTCACTGACGGTTGAAGAGGGTACACCCCTGGCTCGTACTATTCATACCGGAAAAATAAACCTGCCTGATGAAAACACGGCAGATTCCTTATGGATATCAGCACGAGATCAACTTATAGCATCCGGTTTCTGCCAATATGAAGTTTCGAACTTCGCTCTTCCCGGTTTTGAAAGCGTTCACAATCTGAATTACTGGGAATCTGGAAACTGGATTGGTGCAGGACCAGCAGCATCCGGCACACTGAGACGCGGGGCAGAAGCTGTCCGGGAAACAAATACACAGGATATCCAGCTCTGGCTGGAAAAACCTGGCCAGGCTCATGAGACAGAAGAAATTACCGGAATACAACATATCCAGGAATATATTATGATGGGTATGCGCCTGTTACGGGGAATTTCAATACCCGCCTTTTCGGAACGCTTTTCCAGCGAAATCATGGACCTCATTCCGAGGACAATCGCGACATGGCGGGCAAAAGGATATCTTGTCCACTCCGAAGATCGATTATTTCTCACATCCGATGGAATTTTATACCTGAACCGTTTTCTTTCAGATGTCATCGCGGAATTAAGTGATGACGAACCGGGGTCATGAAAAAAAACTGTTTAATGTCCGATATATTGAATTAATCATATCTTTTTGTGCGCCGTCTATCCTGTCACTGCATTCATCGATCAAACTTTCAAGACTTGCAATCGATTCATTCAAGGCAGTATGAAAGCCTCGTGAACATTTATACCAATACCGGCCACCCCCATCAGTATAGAGGGTTATAAACCCAAGTTCCTTGCTCTTATCCTTGGCGATGGTAACCTTGAATAGCCAGTGAAGACTTGACAAGAGTGATGACAAATCGCTTTCCAGCGAGTAATTAACATTCCGTGGCCAGCTTGCTGAATCAACCGGATTAAGGTCAAAGGTTTCCGCAATTCTGAGTATAAGCTCCATTTTTTCGCCCACAAGAAGTTGATATGACTTATACACGATTTTCCCCCGCAAACCGGAGATTTGCCGCATTTGAGAACCTTCCAGATCTACTGATGCAAGGGATGTTTGGAGTGTGGCCAAAGGCAAGACCAAATGTTTCTTTCCTTTGACTTTTTCAATCTCGAATTGCTGTCCGCCAAATGAAACGTGTTCTGTATCTGGCTTTTTGTCTGTCTTGGCATGCATTGCTGCTTTATCTGAACCACGTTCCTTTCTGGCGATCCCTTTATGAGGCAACCGTGAGGGAGCGAGCTCATTCATCAAACCGGGCTTGATTCGTTCAAGAACATCTTTCGACAAGGGTGAGACCGACATTGCGTACATCCGTGAGGTATGGACAATTTCACCGGCAACAATGAACTGGGGGTTCTCTCTGTACATACAGGAACCGGGATGGATTTGTATACGCTCGGCGGTCAAACTTCGATAACTCTCCCGTCCATCACGGATGCATACGAATTGAATCATCCCTGTTGCAATACAGGCCAGATAGGATTCGATTGTGCCGCCTGAAGTAACCGGAATACCCATATCCGAGACAATCATTTCAAGTTGTTCTTTAATATTTGCGATTTCTGCCATAATCCGTTCATCCAGAAAATTGATATCACAAAATGAAACCCGATTTTTGGCCATCATATACATGCGGTAAATGCGTAAGAAAGTAACGAAGTCACCATTGGAATCGCGAAAAGCGTGGTGAGCTCTCCGAGCGTCCATTTCTTGTCCCGGAGGAAGCATAAAAGGACTTTTTGCGGATAGAAAGGCAGTAGCGATCAGGACCTCCTCTATAACCGAGGGATACCTCTGAATAGCTTCAACGATTATCCGGGATTGTCGGGGAGGAAGCGGGAACAGGCACATCATGCTACCTGTTTTTGACAAACTGTTGTCAGGTGACAACGCGTCAAGGAGATTGAGGGTCTCAATAGCTCCAATAATTCCTTCACGTCCTGGCGAAGAGATAAAATCAAATTCCTCGAAGTCTGTAATACCAAGTTCCGCCATTCGTAACACAACTTCGGATAGATCGGTACGATAAATTTCTTCTGTTGTATATAAAGGTCGCGATTCAAAATCCTTTCGTTCAAACAGGCGATAACAGGTTCCTTCCCGGGTTCGCCCGGCACGCCCACGTCGTTGGTTACAGGAAGATCGTGAAACGGGTACCTCGATCAATGAAGAGGTAAAAGAATAGGGATTATAAAAATTAAGTTTTGCAAGCCCGGAATCGATGACAGCAGTAATTCCATTGATCGTTATCGATGTCTCGGCGATATTGGTTGATATAACGATTTTCTTTTTACCGAATGGAGGTGGATCAAAGACCCGTTCCTGCTCTTCCTTTCCCAGTCTGCCATATAACGGAAGGATATGAAGTTTCCGGTACCAGGGCTGCGCGGATAAACGCTCGATACAGTTCTTGATAGCACGCTCGCCCGGAAGAAATACCAGAATATCTCCTGCACGACCATCGGTCAGAATCCTTCCGGTTATTTCAGTTATCTTCCCAAGAAGCGCATCTTCGGCAGCAAGACTTCCTCCGGTGACCGGAAGAGCAGGGGGATCATAAACCAGGGTAACCGGATAGGTGATTGCATCGATTTTTACGACAGGACAATCGTCAAAATACGCGGAAAACATTTCAGTATTGATAGTTGCTGATGATACTATGATCTTGAAATCTGATCGCTGGGCAAGAATACGCTTGAGGAGACCCAAAATAAAATCTATATTGAGGCTCCGTTCATGGGCCTCATCAATCATAATAAGCGAATACTTGCTGAGCCAGGGATCAAGCTTCATTTCCTGCAATAGAATACCATCGGTCATTATCTTTATACGGGTCGTATGATCGGTTTTATCCTCAAACCGCATTTTATACCCGACAAGACCGGGCATAGGCGTGTGTAGCTGTTTGGCAATATACTCGCTGACCGAAAGAGCAGCGATTCGGCGTGGCTGAGTAACCCCAATAATCCCGGAAACTGAATAACCGGCTTCATGCAAAATAATCGGCAACTGTGTTGTTTTTCCCGATCCGGTGGGACTTTCAATGACAATAACCTGGTTAAGCGAAAACATATCGAGAATACGTTGTTTTTGTTGATAGACAGGAAGTTCATGAGGATTCATTGTTCAAGTATAGCCTTTTGGGCGTCGGCGAGCAATGCCGGGAGATACGACTCCATCAATTCCTTTCGCTTCGCATAATAAGTTTTCCATGTTTGGGGCAGTGATTGTATGAATTCGTTCGTTAATCGCCGGACAACGACATCACCATTATTCAGGGTTTGATTTGTAATCAAGACCGGGACATGTTCTATTTTATCGAATCCTCTTTCACCCGCATAACGGGAAAGCGACAGTCTTAAAAGGACTGCATCGCCAGTATACTCCCGGTCTGCACCCGGATCATTGGTATTGGGAGTATATCGCTGTCCGGAAATAAAGTTACCCATTGAATACATAAAGAAATGCAAGCCGGTTTGTTCCCATTCATGCATGACGTGCGGATGATGCGCCCATACAACATCAACACCTGCATCGGCAAGTTCTGCAAACCAGTCTCGTGTTGATTGTCTGACAGTACGTTCGTATTCGGGTTGGTTTACATGTAAAGACAGGATAAAAACATCATGTGGAATATCCAGGGTCATCTGTTTCAAAGACGATAACAGCAACGCTCTTCCCTTATCACCCGGAGAAGAGTAGTACACTCGGTCCATCGTTTTGTCATGCGAATTAAGAATCTCGGTTACCGACAGGAAGAGAATCCTCCAGCCATTATGCAGTATCAGTCGAGGCTGCAACTCCTCGTTTTCCGAACGGCGCAAACCGGAATAATGACTCAATGGACGCGAACTGAAGGCAGAGAGGGTTCCGTCAATACCCGCATAGTACTGATCATTTGAATGGTTGTTTGCAAGCGAAAAAACATCAAATCCACCATCAATTGCTGCCTGTAAATAGGATGAATGCACATTGAAACGGGGATACGTAGACATTGGCAGGGTGTCTGCCACAGGCATTTCCAGATTGCCGAAGGTAAAATCATCACCCTTTAAATAAGTTCGAATGTCATCATAGATGCGTGAATAGTCCCTCATCTTAAAATTGGGTGTGTGGGCCATTATGTCCCCCGCGAAGGTAAGCACCAGCTGTTCACGTCGGGAAATATCTTGTTCAGCACTATCGTCAGACTGTAACGTGTCGAAAACATCTTCCGGGCTGGAAGAACATGAAAAAATCAGGGACAGACAGAGAAGCAACACAAGAATAATGACCCGGGCAGTTAATGAACGTATCACGGTCCCGTCAGTATAACATTGACAGCTCATACTTCACAATATAAACTTGAAGCCGGACATAGATGATTTATTTTTAAGGAGAACAATCGAAAATGGCAAAAATGAAGAATGTATATTTCTTCGGCGCCAAGCAAGCTGAAGGTGATGGCACCATGAAAGAGCTTCTTGGCGGAAAAGGAGCCGGTTTGGCAGAAATGACCTCCATTGGTCTACCGGTTCCAGCCGGTTTCACTATTACTACGGAAGTATGTGACCTGTATTACAAAAACGGGAGAAAATATCCTCAAGGGCTTATTGAAGAAGTTGCCTTGAATATCAAGAAACTTGAAAAGGTAACCGGCAAAAAATTGGGAGACTCATCCGACCCCTTGCTGGTATCAGTGCGCTCCGGTGCGGCTGTCTCGATGCCCGGAATGATGGAAACAATTCTGAATCTTGGGCTCAGCGATATTTCAGTTGAAGGTCTTGCAAAGAAAACCGGAAATCGTCGTTTTGCGCTTGATGCTTACAGACGGTTTATCATGATGTACGGTTCAACGGCAATGGGAATCGATCGGGAAAAGTTTGACCATGCGTTTGCCGAGATCAAAGAATCATATACCCGCAAACGATTAAAGATTGCCAACACGGTCAAGGTCGCTGATACAGACGTCAATGAAGAAGAGCTTGATATCCTTTTGAAAAACTATAAAGCCCTCTACAAGAAGGAAATTAAAAAGGATTTTCCCCAGGACCCCGTCGAGCAATTATGGGGCGCCATAGGTGCAGTCTTTAATTCCTGGATGGCAGACAAAGCCATTACCTACAGAAAAGTAGAGAACCTGGTTGGCGTCAAGGGAACTGCAGTCAATATCGTTCAGATGGTTTTCGGCAACATGGGAGAAACATCCGGTACTGGCGTATGTTTTACCCGGGACCCGAACACCGGGGAAAATACGTTCTATGGAGACTACCTGTTCAACGCGCAGGGGGAAGATGTAGTTGCCGGCATTCGAACGCCAATTAAACTTTCAGACTTTGAAAAAAAAGATCCCAAGGCATACAAACAACTTCTTGCTGTAAGAAAAACACTCGAAAAGCACTATACCGATATGCAGGATCTTGAATTTACCGTAGAAGAAGGCAAGCTCTATATGCTTCAATGCCGCACTGGTAAACGATCCCCTGCAGCAGCCTTTAAAATAGCCGTTGATCTGGTTACCGAAAAGCTCATCACACGTGAAACTGCGGTAAGCCGGATCAAAACAAGCGATATCGAAGGCATATTCTACCCTGCGATCGACAAAAGTCAAACCGCCGACCTGAAATCTGCCTTTCTCGTACAGGGCATTGATGCTGTTCCCGGAGCTGCGTGTGGTAAAGTGTGCTTCTCGGCAAAAAAAGCCGAGGAGATTGCAGCTTCCGGAGAAAAGGCAATACTCGTCCGCAAAGAAACAAGTCCTGAAGATGTTGGCGGGATGCATGCTGCTCAGGGAATATTGACCGCAACTGGCGGAAAAACAAGCCATGCAGCTGTTGTTGCACGAGGCTGGGGCAAGTGTTGCATAGTCGGCTGCGAAAAGATGGATATCAATTACGAGAAGAAATTCTTCGAAGCAGGCGGTAAAACAATTAAAGAAGGGGAGTACATTACACTTGATGGCTCAAGCGGTAATGTGTACAAAGGCGAACTCAAACTGGTAGCCCCAAAACTTCCTCCAGCTTATGACACACTCATGAAATGGGCCGACGATCTGCGTACAATTAAGGTACGTACGAATGTTGATACTCCCTACGATGCGGTTCATGCCCGAAAGCTGGGAGCAGAAGGTATTGGTTTGTGCAGAACCGAACATATGTTCTTTGATACCGAAGAGCGAATTCTTGCGATTCGGGAGATGATCATAGCCGACACGATTGAAGGCCGTAAAAAGGCGTTGTCCAAGTTGCTACCTTTTCAAACTAAAGACTTTGAGGGCATTTTTAAGGCCATGGACGGGCTCGGGGTTACAATCAGGCTGATAGATCCACCCTTACATGAATTTGTTCCCCATGACGAGAACGGACAGAAAGCTCTTGCAAAAGCAACGGGGACAACATTTGAAATTGTTCGGCAACGCGTTGAAAAGCTTCACGAAGCCAATCCGATGTTGGGTCACAGAGGATGCAGACTTGCGGTAACCTATCCGGAAATTCTTGAAATGCAGGTTACTGCAATCATGACTGCAGCCTGCAACATGACAAAAAAAGGTATTACAGTTCTTCCGGAAATAATGATTCCGCTTGTAATTGATGGAAAAGAACTCAAGATGCTTGCAGACATTGCCCGCAAAACAGCTGATGCCGTCATCGAGAAGAAGAAAATCCCGGTCAAGTATCTGGTAGGTACCATGATAGAAACTCCCCGGGCAGCGCTTTTGGCGGACAAAATTGCGCTTGAAGCCGATTTCTTTTCCTTTGGTACAAACGATCTGACACAAATGACACTTGGCATGAGCCGTGACGATGCAGGTAAATTCCTTCCGGATTATGTCGATGAAAACAAGGCTGGAATTTTCCGCTATGATCCCTTCCAGAGTCTTGACCAGGAAGGTGTGGGCCTGCTGGTAACTAATGGTATCGACAAAGCCCGATCGGTCAAAGCAAAACTGAAAATAGGAATTTGCGGCGAACATGGAGGCGATTCAGCCTCTGTCAAGTTTTGCTGCCGAAGCGGTATGGACTATGTATCTGCTTCTCCTTTCCGTGTACCGGTAGCCAGACTTGCCGCAGCACAGGCATCAATCGAGGCAAAAAAACGTGCACTGGCCACGCCTGTACAAAAGAAGAAGGCGCCTGCCAAGAAAGCAGTAAAGAAATAAGGCTCTTTCTGTTCCTGTAATCACAACAGATTACCCCGAATGCGTATATTACGTATTCGGGGATTTTTTTACACTTTGCACAGTTTGTCTTCCTCTGGAATAAATTACCGGTACAATGTTATAATCCTTGGAGACGATCAAGAGGGAGCATTATATCATGTTCAAAAAAGCGACTATAGTAATACTTGCCATTCTCGGGATAAGCCTTTATGCAGAAGGGAAAAAAGATATCGAAGTAACCCCCGAGACCATGAATCCTCCAGTCATGCGCGTTTCTGCCTTAATCGGTCCCTCGGGGTTGGGTATGGCGAAACTCTTTACCGATAAACCGTATATTTCGAATGATACTCTGGTCAGTTTTGAAGCTGCCCCGGCAGTAGATTTTTTACTTCCAAAACTGATAAACGGAGATATCGATATAGGTATTCTGCCGCCAAATGTCGCGGTAAAATTGCACAACGCGAATCCGAAATCAATAGTCGCGGCAGCTGTTGTTGGGAATGCTATGCTTTCACTTGTCGGGAGGGATACCTATGTAACAAACATTTCCCAACTTGCCGGGAAAACAGTTCACGTAGCGGGGCAGGGTTCCACCCCGGAATTTGTCCTTCGAACATTGATAAAAAGTGCCGGAATTATTGATCCTGAAATCACCCTTGATTTTTCTATCCCCAATACAGAATTGGCAGCAGCGCTTGTTTCAGGAAAGATTGAATGGGCTTTTCTTCCCGAGCCATTTGCAACAGTTGCAGTAATGAACGGAGCAACCGGAGAACGACCGATTCAACGCATACTTGTTGCACGTGATATATGGAAGGCTGCTCGTCTGGGCGATGATTTTCCCATGACACTGTGTGTAGTTCGTGCTGACTATGCTCACCGTTATCCGGAAGCAGTACAGAAATTTCTCGACGCTTACCGTGATTCAATCACATGGACAATCGAGCATCCTGCATCCGCAGCAAAGCTGATTGAACAACACAACCTGGGACTAAAAGCTCCGATAGCAGAAAAAGCAATTCCTGCAATAAACTTCGACTTTGTGGATGCCATAGCTGCGCGTCCGGAAATAGAAGCTTTAATCGATGTATTTCTGGAGTACGCGCCTCAATCAGTTGGTGGTAGATTACCTTCTGAATCATTTTATCTGAAACCTTATACCGGCAAGTGATACTACGATCAATTATTGTTACCGTCATCTCAATTGGAATTCTACTATCTGTGTGGACAGCCGGTTCAGTATTGATTGGTTCTTCGTTTATTTTCCCGTCACCCGGGGAGGTTTTCCATGAACTGGTACAAGTGAGTCTCCAAGCAAAATTTTTTACAAATTTGGGTGCCACATGTAGCAGAGGGCTTGCGGCCTTCATGATATCCTTTCTGTTATCCTGCATTATTGGAGTAACATCAGGATTATCCGATACGATCGCCATTGCTGTTAAACCCTGGATGACCGTAATTAAGGCAACGCCGGTCGTTTCAATCATACTGATTGCATTACTTTGGTTTGGTTCTTCACTGGTTCCAATTTTTGTTTCAGTACTCATGACATTACCTGTAATGACCGAGGCCATTACTAGTGGCATCAGGTCAACGCCCCCGGAATTATTGGAAATGGCATCAATTTTCAGAATGAAGAAACGTGATATCCTGTTACATATTCGACTTCCGTCAAGTTTACCGTTTTTATTTGCCGGGGCTGGAGCTTCTCTCGGGTTGACATGGAAAGTAGTCGTCGCAGGCGAGATCCTGGGTTTGCCCAGGAACGGCATAGGCACAGCCATGCAAACGGCCAAGGTTCATCTGGAGACTCCTCAAGTTTTTGCCTTAACGATTGCCGCAATATTTTTAAGTATACTTACCGATATTGTTTTTCATTATTTAATAGTTTTAACAAAGCAAAAGTATGGAACCGGAGAACAAAAAAATTGAAAATCAATAACCTGAATATATCATTCGGAAGCAGGGTTGTCTTTAAAGATTTCTCGATTGAATTTCAG
>LVBK01000044.1 GCA_001604385.1 Spirochaetales bacterium Spiro_09
GGATAAATTTCCGATAGCTTGCATAAGGTGTGTTTTTCCCAGACCTACACCCCCATATATAAGACAGGGGTTGTACGATATTCCCGGGTTTTTTGCTATTGCGATAGCTGCATTAGCCGCAAAGGAATTGTTCTCTCCTATTACAAAATTGTCAAACGTGTAATCATTCCGTAATTGGGGATGTGTCTTTTTTTCTTCCGGCTGTGTGTGTTTTTGATTTTGCAAAGATACAGCTGAATGAATTTTACCTTCCTGAACGGTTGCTTTTTTTTCAGGAAGTATTGAAACTGCCGGTTTCTCATCCTTTGTTCGTTGTTTTATTTCCATTTCCAGAGAAAGGGTTTTTCCTGATAAATCAAACAAACGATTTTCTATCAAATTTTGATAGCGTTGTTTTACCTGATCTCTGTAGAACGATGACGGTACTGAAACGATGATAGCAGATTCACGAGATGTTTCATATTCCATGTTGAACCACATGGTAAATTCCTGTTCAGAGAGTTCGTTTTGCAATTGATGTAATGTTTCTTTCCAAAAAATACTGTAATCCCAAGTACCCATAGAGGGTCATTATACTCCTTCTTTACTTTTTTTGACAATGACAGTATTATGGAATCCAACGTGTTTCTACCATAAAAGGAATCATAATGACTTCGCCTTCCTATTCCGCAAATAACATTACAGTCCTTAAAGGGCTTGAAGCAGTTCGTAAAAGACCCGGTATGTATATAGGATCAACAGGCCCCGATGGTTTGCATCATCTGGTTTACGAGGTTGTTGATAACTGTATAGACGAGGCAATGGCAGGATTTTGTGACAAAATTCTGGTTGTTCTGGAAAAAAATGATATTGTCCGTGTTGAGGATAATGGACGCGGCATTCCCGTCGATATTCATCCTGGAGAAGGAGTAAGTGCCCTTGAACTTGTTTTAACCCGTCTTCATGCTGGCGGTAAATTTGATAAGGGCACCTATAAGGTTTCTGGCGGTTTGCATGGCGTCGGTGTTTCCGTTGTAAACGCCCTGTCATCCTGGATGGAAGCCTGGGTTTCACGCGATGGATACGATCACTTTCAAAAATATGAGACAGGCCTTCCGGTTGATCCGGTTAAACGTATGGGAGAAACCGAAAAAAGAGGAACAACCATACGCTGGTTGGCCGATTCTTCTATCTTTACTGAAACAACAACGTATAATTTTGATGTGCTGTCGACCAGACTTCGAGAGTTGGCCTTCTTGAACAGCGGTATATCAATCATTCTCAGGGATGAACGTCTAAGCGTACCCAAAGAGCTTGTTTTTTCTTTTGAGGGTGGAATAAGTCATTTTGTTACGTACTTGAATGAAAATAAAACTGTTTTACACAAAGAACCTATATATATTTCCGGTGAACGGGATGAGATTATTGTCGAAGTTGCCCTGCAATATAATGATACATACAGCGAGGTAATGCTCAGCTTTGTGAATGATATCAATACCCGTGAAGGTGGAACCCATCTTGTGGGTTTTAAAAGCGCATTGACACGCGTACTGAATGAATTTCTTAAATCGTCAAAGCATGCTAAAAAAATGGAAGATAGCCTGTCCGGTGATGATGTCCGGGAGGGGTTGACAGCAGTTCTTTCGATTAAGGTTCCAGAACCTCAATTTGAAGGTCAGACAAAGACAAAGCTAGGAAATTCCGAAGTTCGTGGTATTGTTGACGGTTTGGTTAACGATCAGCTTACTCTTTATTTTGAACAGAATCCCGATGTTATCAACCAAATAATTGAAAAGAGTGTGCTTGCTGCGAAGGCTCGTATAGCAGCACGTCAAGCCCGCGATGCAACGCGCAGAAAAAGCGCGATGGATTCTTCAGGTTTGCCCGGAAAGTTAGCTGATTGTTCCGAAAAGGATCCCGCTCAATGTGAAATTTATATTGTTGAGGGTGATTCTGCTGGCGGTTCTGCAAAAATGGGGAGAAACCGACGTTTTCAGGCAATATTGCCCCTCTGGGGTAAAATGCTGAACGTTGAGAAGACAAGAATAGACAAGGTAATTGGTAATGACAAGTTACAACCGGTCATCTCAAGTCTTGGGGCAGGTATTGGCGAAAGTTTTGATGTAAGCAAGTTGAGATATCATAAAATTATCATTATGGCTGATGCTGACGTCGATGGATCACATATCCGGACGCTTCTTTTAACCTTTTTCTTCAGATATATGACCGATCTGGTTAAGGGAGGCTTTATTTATCTCGCAATGCCTCCGTTGTATAAAATCAGTTGGGAAAGAAATATCCTGTATGCCTACGACGACGCTGAAAAAGAGCGTTTGATGAAAACAATAGATCGGGATCCGGAAAAGGTAAATATCCAGCGGTATAAAGGTCTGGGCGAGATGAATCCGGATCAATTATGGGAAACAACCATGAATCCTGACAGCCGCATGATGATGCAGGTAACACTCGATGATGCAGTTGAAGCAGATCGGACTTTTACAACCTTGATGGGTGAACATGTAGAGCCCAGACGAAAATTTATTGAAGATAATGCGGTGTACGTATCAAATCTCGATGTATAAACGGAGTTAGTGTTCAATGAGTGAACAGACTGTAAACACTGGGGGTGGAAAATTAATCCCCATTTCCATAGAAAAAGAAGTTAAGACTGCTTATTTGAATTATGCCATGTCGGTTATTGTTAGCCGGGCACTTCCCGATGTTCGTGATGGTCTCAAACCGGTTCATCGTCGAATACTGTATTCAATGGAAGAAATGGGTATACGCTCGACAACTCCGTTTAAAAAGTGCGGACGTATCGTTGGAGATGTTCTTGGTAAGTATCACCCGCACGGAGATCAATCAATTTATGATGCTTTAGTTCGTCTGGCCCAGGACTTCTCGCTTCGGTATCCGGTTATTCAGGGACAGGGAAACTTCGGTTCTGTTGATGGGGATCCCCCTGCTGCAATGCGTTATACCGAAAGTCGTCTTACAAAAATTGCAGAAGCTATTATTGAAGACATAAAGAAAGAAACCGTTGACTTTGGCCCCAATTATGATGACTCGATGAAAGAACCAACGGTTCTTCCCGGAGCCTTTCCATTCCTTCTTGCAAATGGAGCCAGTGGTATAGCTGTTGGGATGGCCACTAATATGCCGCCCCATAACCTGAATGAAATTGCCCAAGCCGTTGGAGCGTATATTGATAATCCGGACTGCACAATTGAAGATTTGATGAAATACATAAAGGGTCCAGACTTTCCGACAGGTGGTTTAATTTTCGGGAAGAAAGGTATTCGTCAAGCGTATAAAACTGGACGGGGAAAAATAATCGTCCGTGGCCGTTTTGCTCTTGAAGTTGATAAAAAGGGTAAAGAAACAATTATTTTTTCCGAGATACCCTATGCGGTTAATAAGGCAACATTAATTACGCGTATCGCAGAGCTGGTTCGTGACAAGATTATCGACGGTATATCAGAAGTACGCGATGAATCAGACCGCGATGGAATGCGCATTGTCATAGAGTTGAAGAAAACCGCCATCGCTAAAATTGTCCTGAATCAACTTTTCTCGCACACTTCTCTGCAATCATCGTTTGGCGTTATCAATCTCGCCCTTGTCAAAGGACGTCCAGAGACCTTGACGCTTAAACAGCTCATTCAATATTTTGTGGAGCATCGAGTTGAGGTGGTAACACGCAGAACCCGCTTTGACCTGCGAAAAGCAGAAGAACGGGCTCACATATTGTGTGGGCTGGTCAAAGCTCTTGAAAACATTGATGAAGTTATTGCGATTATCAAAAAATCACGGAATGTAGAAGCCGCCAAAAATGCCTTGATGGAGCGTTTTGATTTTTCTGATCCTCAATCCCAGGCAATTGTCGATATGCGGCTTGGTAAATTGACCAGTCTTGAAACGGATAAAATCCTTCAGGAGTTGGCCGAAATTGAAGCGCAGATTGCTTACCTGAAAGACCTGCTTGAAAATCCTCCCAAGATTTTAGCTCTGATCAAGACCGAGACACAAAACCTTTCCGAGAAGTTCGGCGATAAACGACGAACGGATATAGTGAGCGATGAGGTTGAGGAAATCAATATTGAAGATTTAATCCACGAAGAGGAAATGGTGATATTGATTTCCAATCTTGGGTATATCAAGCGAATTCCTACCTCGGCGTACAAGAGTCAGAACCGTGGAGGGAAGGGCTCAAATAGTGCAAAATTGGTTGAGGATGACTTTTTAAGTCAACTTTTCACTGCTTCCACCCATGACTATGTTGTGTTCATAACCAGTGCCGGCAAGGCGTATTGGCTTCGTGTGCATGAAATTCCAGAATCATCCAGAAACAGTCGCGGATCGCATATTAAGTCTTTACTTACGGTTAATTCCGATGAGGAAATAACTACTGTTGTTACACTTAAAGAATTTTCTGATACTCAGTATCTTTTGATGGCAACCGCATGTGGTGTTGTCAAGAAAGTAACAACTAGTGACTTCCAAAATGCCAAGACGCGTGGAATTATTGCGATAAAGTTAGATGAAGGTGACAAACTTATCAGCAGTATATTAACCGGAGGCTCTGATGAAATTATGCTTATTACCCGGCAAGGGCAAGCTCTTAGAATGCAGGAAAAGGATATCCGTCCCCTCGGGCGCGCTTCCCGCGGTGTAACCGGCATCCGTCTTTCCAGTGGCGATGAACTTGCTGGCGCTTTAAGAATTGATGATCAATCCCGAATGCTGATCATGACAGAATGGGGCTATGGAAAACGAGTTAATTTTTCAGAATTCACCCCACATGGGCGAGCAACAGGCGGACAACGAATTTACACAATTAGTGATAAAACCGGAGAGATTGTTGGATTGATTACGGTGACAGATGCAGACGAAGTAGTATGTATCACCAGTCAGGGTAAAACACTTCGAGTGGCTGCAAATACTATTTCTTTGATGGGTCGTGCTGCTCAGGGTGTCCGTATATTGAATATTGATAAACCGGACATGTTGATAGGTATTGATTCTGTTGCCTGTGAAGATTCAGAAAAAATGGCTGATGATTCAAATGCCGAAATTTTCATTTCTGGAGAACTCGATCTTGATGGCTCAGATACGGTTGTTGAATCTGTGCAAGAGGAAGATGTTGATAGTACACAAGATGGTGAGGAAGATTCTGAGCACACAGAAGAATAATAGCTTTAAACGGTAGAAAGGACCGTTTATATAAAAGGAGGACCGTTTGGCAGGTTCGGGCTACCCCGAATCCTGCCGGACGGTTTTTTTATGCATTGACGTATTTACGGGTGAACTATAATATAATTATAATGGTGGCATAATGGTTAGTATAACTCTACGAAATATTCCGGAAGAATTACTGAAGCGAATTCGCATTATTGCCGCACGAGAGCGGAGAAGCTTAAACAGTGAGTTGTTGATTGTATTGGAAAAAGGTATGTCACAGCTTGTTTCTGAAAATTCAGCTGATGTACATTCCTCTTTATCTTCTGCCGGCAGATATAAAATTTGGAAGGATTTATGTGGAGAATGGAAAGAAGAGCGTTGTCTTACCGACCTTGTATCCGCAGTATACCTGTCCCGGGATAAAGAAGAGGTAAGTAAATGATTCTTGTAGATACTGATGTATGTATAGGCCTTTTATTCGGAAGTTCCCAATTGATAGATATGTGTGGAGAAACTACAGAAGAAATTGCAATAGTATCTAATTGCGTACAGGAGTTATATATTGCTGCTTGTGAATCTTCTCATCCCGTTGAAAATAAAATAGCTGTAGAGAAATTTTTGTTAACTATACGCCTACTTTATCCTGATCATGCTGTTATGCAGTTTGTTTCAGACATGCGAACTTCATTCAAAAAAAAAGGGAAAAAGTGTTCTATTACCGACTTAACGTTGTATGCCTTCTCACGAATATATGGATATAAGCTCATAACGACACATGCCAAGAGATATTGTTTCACGTGAAACATATACCGTTGGGGGAAACGGTTTCCATCAGGTAGCGGTCGGATTATCATAATCCGACCGCTTTTTTTTGTTTCACGTGAAACAAAAAAGCTAGATTTTATGAAGAAAAGCAAGTTAACCCTCATGTGAGTCCTGTTTCCAGGTTCGATTGTTTTTTATTGCTTTTATATGTTGTTTTGCTTGTAAGCGTTTAAGCCGTGCAGATTTTGTTGGCTTCGTGGGAATGCGCTTTTTGGGTAGAATGGCTGCTGTAGAAACAAGTGAAATTAATCGTTGAATGGCCAACTCTTCATTACGGATTCGAGATCTTTCGTCCTCAACTGATAAATAGATATAGCCATCGTTATCAATTCGTGATGAAAGCTTGTGGGTAATTTGTTGCCTTTCCTGTTCGTTAAGACCTTCAATTTGGCTTAATGGTATCTTGATGAAAACCTTGGTGTTAACTTTATTAACATTTTGTCCTCCTGGACCGGAAGATCGAGCATAGCGGAGGATTGCTTGTGAATAAATTGATTGTCGTATTAATTCAAGATTCATATTATTATTCCTCTGGTGTATGAAAGTATCGTTGTTCTTGGTTACTACAGGTGCCTCCGCAAATCCTTACAGGATTTGCATTTTCATTTTGTCGACCTTTAAAAAACTGAGATTTTAGAGTTCAACTAAATACTTAACACTTTTTATACTATTATTCATATGTAAATAGTAATCATTTATGATACCTTATAAATTCCCATCGTGACCTATCAACTGAGGATTCAATCATATTTTCAATATCATCTTCCAGCGCGCAAAATAAATCGAAACCGATCCGAGTTTCTGCCTCATCAACGGACATGCAGTAGCTTGTTAATGATCCATGTGATTGAGTGTTTGGAATAATAAACGCTATTACTTTTTGCTCTTGCTGGTTGAAAACAAGAATAGCCTTGAAGAAAAAAGCTGGAACATGAACTGTATTACTACCAATTGTTACACTTTTTGTATGGTCATATATCGGACCGGTTACAATAAATACCTTCGAATGGACTATAGCCCAATACCTAATAATTGCTTCCAAATCTGCCCAGATACGACGGTTCAATTCTGGGGTTTGTGGACAAATATTCGAAAATAAAAAGGATTCTCTCATTGCTTCTGCAGAAAAACGCATATCAGCTGCAGGGGCAAGATGCCCTTTATCAAACCCTGATTTGTAATAGTCACCGTTTGATGCTGTTCCTCCTGGAATTGACCGGTCTTCGCGAAAGGTATTTATTCGCTTGTTCATTGTCGAGAGAACTTCTTCTGCAGTCAGTTCATAGGCAACCCATCGAGGGTTCTTGTAACCTGGACTATATTCAAGGGTGAACCCGGTATATATTCGCAGAAAGGCGGTATCGGTACAGACCGGTAATTCAAGTGATTCCTGTGCTGAAGTGCACACACTATACAGGATGCCGAATAATAACAGGTAAATTCTTTTCACTACGCGAGTATATCATGAATAACCTAAATTGAAGGGTACGTAATATTGTTGTCTAAAAGTAAACCTGATATTACATTAAAACATGTAACAGGAGAAAGAAATTCTTTTCTTACTACATGAATTCAAGGAGGCTCAAGATGAGCAAAATGTCTTTATTTGAGGCAATGGTAAATCGCCGAAGCATATACGGGATTGGAAAAAGAAAAAGTATTCCTGCAGAGCGTGTTACAGAAATTGTACGGCACGCGATCAAGCATGTTCCTTCACCATTTAACTCTCAATCAGCACGGGTGATTGTTTTGTTTGAAAAAGAAAGTGATAAATTTTGGACTATGGTAAAGAATGCTCTTGAAAAAATAGTACCAGCAGGTCAGTTTGATAAAACAGCGGAAAAAATTGATAGTTTTAATTCTGGTTGGGGAACCATACTGTTTTTTGAAGATTCTGCTGTTATCTCAAAATTGATGAGCGATTACAGCCTGTATGCTGATAATTTTCCGGTGTGGTCGAATCAATCAAATGGAATGCTGCAATATGCAATATGGACAGGTCTTGAATCAGAAGGCTTGGGTGCTTCCCTTCAACATTATGCTCCGCTTGTTGAAGGTGATGTTCAAAGGGAATGGAAGGTTGATAGTAACTGGAAGCTTCTTGCCCAAATGCCCTTTGGTTCTGTAGAAGTCCCTGCCGGTGAAAAAACCTTTCTACCTCTTGAAGAAAGGTTGAGAATATTCTCTTGACTTTTTATTTTTACAGATATATCGTAATAAAGGCACGTACGTGTTAGTTATCTGAATAAAGGAGATCGGTCAAATGAAACATAGAGCATATACATTTTACAAGAATGCAGCCGCGAGCTATGTGTGTGGCCGGTGTCTGTCCGTATAATCTGTAATAACAGTCTGTACAAAGGATCAGCACCGATTGGTGGACTGATCCTTTTTTTTTCTTTTTTACAATCAAAAAAATTGGAATTCGGTCCATGAGTGAACGTTAGGAATTATTTCCGTTCTTCCGGGAGGAAGATTGTGTCACAGGACGAAAACATGTATTCAATACAAAAAAATCGATGGGGTCCGAATGGTCGGTTGAATGTCATTCTCAATTCCCTGTCTGGCAAAGGGATCGTTTATTTTGTTGGCATTTTAGCCCTTTTCTTCGAGGCCGCCTGTATTTTTACTTCACCGGTAATTATTAAACTGACAATTGACAGTATTCTTGGAACTCATTATCCCATGATTCCTCCTCCCATGAAATGGATTGCGGAGGTTTTTTTGGGTTCTCAATTGTCAGGTGGTGGTTTGTTACGTGCACCTCAGGGCCTCTCCGGGGAGTGGCTCTGGCGTTCCTGGTTTCGGGATCGCTTATGGCTTGTCGGTCTGGTTTTTGTTTTTATCATTCTTCTCCAATCGTTTTGTGGGTTTATTGCGAATTATTGTGCGAACACTGTCGCTGAAAAAGGTGCAAAAAGTCTTCGGGACAGGCTTTTTTCTCATATACACAATTTGCCGTATGAGACCTTGTTACGTATACAGACTGGTGACTGGCTTCAGCGATGTACTTCCGATGTTGACACAAGCAGAAGATTTATTGCTTCGGAACTTTTTGAAATGATCCGTACTATTTTTCTAGTACTCTTTGCCTATCCGGTCATGTGGTATCTTAGTCCATCGATGACACTTTGGGGTTCGGTGGTTTTGCCGGTGATAGTTGCGTTTTCGTTGTTTTTTCACCGAGTCGTTGAACGTGTTTTTCTTGGTGTAGATGAACGAGAGGGCATTCTTGCCGGGATAGTGCAGGAAAATATTACCGGCGTACGCGTCGTTCGTGCGTTTGCCCGACAAGAGTATGAAACAGCGAGATTTGATAAAGCAAACAATTCGTTTCGGGATCAGGTATTCAAGCTTATTTTCTGGTTGGGTATTTTTTGGGGAGTAAGCAGTTTCCTGGGTATTATTCAAATTGCAATAGTTTTAGGTGCGGGATTACACCTGATGTCTCTGTCATCATTAACTTTGGGCTTACTGGTGCTATTCATTTCATATGAACATCATATTCTGTGGCCTTTGAGGCAGTTTGGACGAATTTTGGCCGATATGGGAAAGACCAAAGTTGCCTTGGGGAGAATTGCCGAGATATTGTATCTTCCAGCAGAGACAGAGCTTGATGACGAACAGAATACCGACATTTCATCCGGGACTCTGTTGCCTGGTGATATTGAATTTGAGCATGTCAGCTTCACCTATCCAGACGGAACAGCTGTTCTGCATGACGTATCGTTTACCATGAAACGGGGAGAAATTCTCGCGATTATAGGTCCTACCGGCAGCGGAAAATCAAGTTTGGTTCATTTACTGCTCAGGCTCTATGAGCCCGATAGCGGACGTATTTTGCTTAATGGTCGGGATATCCGTGATATTTCAAAAAGAACCCTGCGTCGTACCATTGCACTGGTATTGCAGGAAAGTTTTCTATATGGAAAGACTGTGCAAGATAATATCCGGATGGGAAGAGATGATATTTCCGAGGAAGAGGTAAAGGATGCTGCGCGAAAAGTCGCGTTTCATGATGTTGCAGAGAAATTTAAGGATGGATATTCGACAATGGTCGGTGAACGTGGTGTTACCTTGTCCGGCGGTCAAAAACAACGATTAGCTTTGGCCCGGGCGTTGGCCAGAAACACACCCTTGTTGATTCTTGATGACAGCCTGAGTGCTGTTGATACGGAAACCGAGCATGAAATACGCAGTGCATTACGGGAAAATATTGAAGGGCAGCAACGTAGTATCCTGCTCATTTCACATCGTTTGTCCACGGTTGCCGTAGCTGATCATATTTTGGTCCTGGAAAAAGGGGTAATCACACAGGAAGGTTCCCATTCTGACCTTGTTTTACAGGAAGGTTTATACCGACGGTTGTCCGAATTGCAGAGTGCAATCGAGATGGCAGAAGAAGGATGTGGCGTGAATGGCTGAAACGACTCGATTTGAAGAGAAAGAATATGCAACCGGTTTTAATCCGGGTTTGTGGAAAGAAATTTTTGGGCACACAAAAGCACTGTGGCCATTTGGTGTATTATTGGCGACTATAATGACAGCTGTTGCGATTGTTGACGGTCTTTTCCCGTTAATGACAAGACAGGCCATAGACAGTATTGTTCCGGAAATTATGGAGAAGGGTTCCTCTGCCAGCGTACTTCCGTTTATCGTGCGTTTTTGCCTACTTGCCTTTGTACAGGGTTTTAATGTCTGGTTCATGATTGTTATTGCCGGTATTATTGAGGTTCGTGTTGTTCATATTTTACGGGAACAAGCCTTTGCTCGTTTGCAAAAGCTTAGTTTTTCATATTATGACAAGACTCCTGCTGGCTGGATTTTGTCCCGGATGACCTCTGATGCGCAAAAACTGGGTGATACTATTGCCTGGGGTATCGTTGACCTGGTTTGGGGTTGTGCAATGATGTGCGCGATAACCGGTTTTATGTTGTGGATGAATATGCGCCTTGCGCTTATATGCTTGTCATTTACTCCGGGTTTACTCGTTTTGACCTTTTATTTTCAAAAGAAAATACTGATTGCACACCGAAAAACCAGAAAAGCGAATTCAGCCCTATCGGGTTTATTCAATGAAGGCTTGCAGGGTTCGCGTACAACCAAAACTCTTGTGACAGAAATTGAAACAAATCGCGAGTTCTGCCTTCGGTCCAGTGACCTTCGGACCCATGCTGTACGTGCAGCGAAGCTTTCTGCCCTGTATATTCCCTGTGTTATTCTTTTGTCGTCTTCGGGCGCTGCTTTGGCTTTGGGTTTTGGTGGACATTTTGTCATACAGGGTCTCGTCAGTATCGGAACACTTATAGCATTCATTAATTACACGATGATGCTCTTTGATCCGGCCCGAGAAGTTGCCCGTGTGTTGTCAGAGTTTCAGGCAGCGCAGGCAAGTGCAGAACGGCTTCTTTCTCTAGTTACTACACAACCTGACATTGTGGACAGGGAGAGTGCTCTGGATGATGAACCTTTGACCGGGTCCGTGGAGTTTGACAATGTAACATTTCATTATGGTGACGGGAGTAGAATTTTTGATGGTTTTTCCTTGAAGATTCCCGCTGGACAGCTTTTGGCCATTGTAGGAGAAACCGGTAGCGGAAAATCAACTCTGGTAAATTTATTATGCCGTTTTTATGAGCCAGTTAATGGATCCATACTCATTGACAGTAGGGATTATCGGGAGTATACCCAACATTGGCTTCACAGCAAGCTGGGCTATGTTTTGCAAACACCTTTGCTGTTTACCGGTACAATTCGCGAAAATATCCGCTATGGGCGTTTGGACGCAACAGATCTTGAAGTTGAGAGGGCCGCTCGTGAGGTTCGTGCGCATGATTTTATAGTAGAGCTGGAAGGTGGCTATGATGCCTCAGTCGGTGAGGGAGGGGTGTTGCTTTCTACCGGTCAAAAGCAATTGATATCACTCGCTCGGGCGCTTCTAGCCAAACCTGCAATCATGGTTCTTGATGAGGCTACCAGTTCTATCGATACAGAAACGGAAGTGTTGATTCAATACGCTATTGAACGCCTATTAACCGGATGCACAAGCATTGTAATTGCACATCGGCTTTCAACTATCAGAAGTGCTGACAGAATTATTGTTTTGGATAAAGGACGAGTAATAGAAGATGGTTCGCATGAACAATTAATGTCACTAAAAGGAAGTTATTACCGGCTGTATTCAAGACAGTTTATCGAGGAAGCCGTAAAAAAGTTGTGTTGATGATCGGGTATTTTCAAAAAACTGTATTTCCGGTATCTTGGGAACCAGGAGTAGATAATGCACGTTGTTTGTCTTGACCTTGAAGGGGTTTTGGTTCCCGAGATCTGGATTGAATTTTCAAAGGCAACCGGACTTTCTGAATTGATGATTACAACCCGAGATGAACCTGATTATGACAAGTTAATGAAATATCGGCTTGATATATTGGACAAAAACAACTTGAAGTTGGCTGATATTCAGCGTGTGATTGGTCGCATGGAACCACTGGAAGGAGCTCGGTCATTTATAAACACAACGAAAAGCCTTTGTCAGGTCATTATTCTCTCCGATACCTTCAGCGAATTTGCCAAACCTCTTATGGAGAAGCTCGGGTACCCGACCTTGTTTTGTAATTCTCTTGTAATAGAGCCATCTGGCCGGGTCGCAGGTTATACTCTTCGACAAAAGGACGGCAAGAAAAAGGCTGTTGAGGCCCTGCAATCCTTGAATATGAAAGTAATGGCTGCAGGTGATTCTTATAATGATCTGACCATGATTCACACAGCGAACACAGGGGCTCTTTTTCATGCTCCGTCATCAATCAAAACGGCACACCCGGAAATTCCCGCCTATGAATCCTATGGTGAATTACTGGAACATATCGGGGTTTTTCTGCAAAACTGATTACCTGTTCATGATACGATACATCGGCTGTTCTCCGGGTCGAAGCTCCAGAATATTATGTTCACAGGGAAGAACTTCTGTAGGATCATGAGTAACATGAAGAAGGGTTGTTTTTCCTGTCTGGGCGATGGATTGCAGCAGGTTCAGGATGAAAGTCCGGTGTAATGAATCCAGACTGTGGCATGGTTCATCTAAAATAAGTAATAAGGGTCCCTTCAGGACAGCTCGGAGTATAACAATGGCCCGCTGTTCTCCGTAGGATAAGTCCATAAAATTGGCATGATAGAGATGATCCATTCGGGCCAGAGAGAGCCAGGTTTTGACCACATCGCGCTCAGTTTGTTTTACGCTGTCATACAGACCGATTGAATCATAAAAACCTGATAAAAGAACTTCCTCTACCGGAATACTTCCCAGAAGACGATACTCCTGATGTAACCGGTATGAAACTATTCCCAAACGGGCTTTTATTTCCCAGACGGTTTCGCCCGAGCCTCTTTTATTTCCAAACAGAAAGACATCATTTCGAAAAACCTGGGGATTGTCTCCGGTAATCAGTTCAAGCAGGCTGGTTTTTCCTGAACCATTTGGACCCCGTAACAGCCAATGTTCTCCGCTCCGTATTGTCCATGACAAATTATCAATAATTCGGTTGCCGGACCATTCGACACACACCTTGTTCATAGAAACAAGTGTTTCCGGTTCCGTTTCAGATTCAAGGTTATCCGGATTATGTGCCTGCAAAATTGACCAGTCATCAAGGGCAAGGAGTTGTCCGGTTATCACTTTGTCAGTATTTTCAGGAATACGTGGTTTGAAAGAATCTTTTCTTTGATGATATTCAGTTTCAGCTCCATTGAAGATCACCGTTCCGTTTTGTAGAACAAGTACGTGGTCAACTGATATCTGTAACACTTCAGGGCGATCCATGACAAGGCAGATGGTGTGACCTTTTTTACGTAATAATTTGATAATAGTCTCCAGTCGTAAGCGTGATTCTGTGTCCAGTCCTTCAAAGGGTTCATCCAGAATAATAACGTCTGGATCTTGCAATAGTGCCTGACAAAGAAGGCTTCGGCGTATTTCTCCTGTAGAAAGATATTTTAGACCCCTGTCAAGAATTGATTCGATCCCGCAATGTTCTATCCAGTGTCGAGAATCTGATGTTGTCTCTCCGAGTAGTTTTCGAACTGTGCGGCCGGGATGAATTCCCCCCTCTGTAAAATCGGAATCATCGTTTTTTCTTTCTTCTTCTATCAAGTCATTTGCACTCTCGAACGAAACCAGACGGACCTTTCCTGGATCGGGCAGCAGGAATGATTTGTCAGGAGTAATCGTAACATTTTTATGTTGTGCGATACCTGACGCAAGAGTGGTTTTTCCGGCACCATTTATACCGGTAATCAGGCAAATATCTCCCCTTAAAATTGAAAAGGAAATGCTGTGTAATACAGTTTTGTCATGCATTGTTATTGAGCAGGAATTAAAAGAAATAATGGGTGTATTCATTATATTTCTGTTTGTGAAAGTTTTTGAACAGGATATGTCCGCTCGATAATATCTGCAATTGCAACACGTAATTTTTTCGTAGAGGTACTTCCCGATTGTTCCGATTTTTGCATAAAACCGATATTATACTCACCAAATTCGCTTCCTGCCTGATACAGTACAAGTCCCTCCGCAAAAGGTCCGTTTTCCAGTACGAGTAAGGGAACTAGCGCCAGGCCGAGTCCCAGGCGAGCAAACGCAAGAAGGGCTTCATTTCCTGCAGTTTCAGCAGCAATCTCCGGCTTGATGTTATGCATACGCGTCCAGCGATCAAACCGTTCTCTGGCAAGGCCATGTTTGGGAAGAACCAAGGGTGTTCGCTTTAATATGTCTATACATTGCTTGTTTGTAGCAAGCCATTGTGCCTCCAAATTCTGAGAACCAACGAGCGGTAAAGAGAGTGACC
Source organism: Spirochaetales bacterium Spiro_09 (assembly GCA_001604385.1). Taxonomy (GTDB): domain Bacteria; phylum Spirochaetota; class Spirochaetia; order Treponematales; family Treponemataceae; genus Teretinema. The sequence goes on from LVBK01000044.1 coordinate 14,826, forward strand.
CGTAGGCACCCTTTGCAGATGATACGAAAACAAGGGGTGTCTTTCGGACTGAAAAACAGGACAAATCCTTGAATCCCCCATCGGGAAGTGCTCCCAGCGCTAGATCCGCTCTGCCTTCTCGTACCGCATCTGCTGCATACGCGGGGTCGCCTGTTTCTACTGAAATTCGTAAACCCGGATGTGCCGTTGTGAGTGCTTCAGCGAAGGGCGGTAGAATGGAGTAGCAGGCAGTAACCGAGGCGTATATCCGGTAGATTCCCCGGAGGGAGTCATCTTTTTTTCCAATTTGCATGAAAAGATCGGCTTTTTTATGATTCAGGTCACGCGCGAACTGTAAAAAGGTTTCTCCATCTTCCGTAAGGGAAACCCGTCGCGTATCGCGTTCAAAAAGCGTAACGCCGACTTCTTCTTCAAGGCGACCCAACAGTCGGCTTAAAGCTGATGGGCTCAGGTGTATTTGCGCCGCAGCGCGGGCAAAATGAAGAGTTTCAGCCAAAGATAAAAAAGCTTCAATTTCATGAAAGTCCATAAAGCCACACTAAACTATAATTGCACGAAAATCAATAGTTTTATGTTAATGATTCTCTTTACGCATTGTCGA
>LVBK01000045.1 GCA_001604385.1 Spirochaetales bacterium Spiro_09
AATGGATACATCATTTTTGGTAATATTCTTGATCAATCCGGTTGCGGTTCCTGATGAGCCGTGAAAGCGGACGGTTTGCTCTGTATTGGCCACGGTTTTTAAAAGAAATTCCTTTTCTATGGGTGAAACATTTTGTATCATGATGTATATTACTATAACATAGCTGTTGGTAAAACACAAAAAGCTCTTTACTGGAGAGTATATATAGATGAAATATGTAAAGCAAACGCGAGAAGAAATTCTTGCGGGCATTATTGAAACCGAATCCTACCTGAATAAAATACAAGACGTTGATGTTTTGATGGAGCAGATACTAACAGAAGCTCGCAAGGTTGTTCATGCTGACGCAGGTTCAATTTACGTTCATGACGGTGACCGGCTTGCAATTCATTATGCACAGAATGACACTCTCCAGAAAAAGCTGCCCCCGGGACAGAAAATGCTGTATTCGTATTTTTCATTCCCTATTAATGAAAAAACCATAGCGGGCTACAGTGCCTTGACGAATCAATTGGTAAATGAAAGCGATGTATATGAAATATCTCCTGAAAAGCCCTATAAATTCGGCAGACAAACTGATGCAGTTTCCGGATACCGAACTGTATCCAATCTGACAATCCCCTTGCGAACATCTGCTGGTAATATACTGGGTGTACTACAAATATTGAATGCACTCGACGAAGAAGGAAATGTCACGGCATTTAGCAAGGACCATGAACTATATATCAGTCATTTTGCCTCGAACGCGACAGTCGCACTTGAACATGCTCATTTGACCCGTTCCATGGTTCTGCGCATGATTCGTATGTCCGAGTTGCGGGATCCAAAAGAAACCGGACCGCACGTAAACCGTGTTTCAAGCTATGCCGTTGAAGTGTATGACCGATGGGCCTTTAATCATTCGGTGGATCCCGAGGAATCACGAAAATACCGTGATACTCTTAAAATTGCTTCAATGCTGCATGATGTCGGAAAGGTAGCCATATCGGATCTCATACTGAAAAAGCCCGCACGCTTCACCCCGGATGAGTATATTATTATGCAAGGTCATACCTGGCTCGGGGCAAAGCTGTTTAATGAAATCGAGTCACGGGTAGACAAAATAGCGAGAGAAGTAGCACTTACCCATCATGAAAACTGGGATGGTACTGGTTATCCTGGTCGGGTTGACGTTGACACAGGGGCAATTATTGAGGCTGATCCACAAACCGGCAAAGCGCGGGGTTTACGGGGTGAGGAGATACCCATTTCGGGAAGGATTGTAGCCCTGGCGGATGTATATGATGCGCTTTCCTGCAAACGGGTCTATAAGGAACCCTGGAGCGAAGATAAAGTACTTGAAGAAATTGAAAAAATGAAGGGAACGAAATTTGATCCGGAAGTTGTGGATGCATTTTTTGAAATATTGCCTTCAATACAGTCTATTCGGGAGCGTTTTCCCGATGTTGAAACCTGATAGTTAGTATATATGAGGCTGTTGCTTTAAAAGTCGCGTTATCGCCCTGTCGAGGGCATTTGCAAAATCCTGAATCTCTTTCTTTCCGTATGTTCCCGTTTTGTCAGGGGTAAGTCCGTTTGAATATAGATCCATCATAAAGTTGCGCATGGATAATCGTTCGTTAATATTATGTTCTGTGTAAATAATACCCCGGTCATTAATAACCAGGATATTATTATCCACGAGCCGTTTTGCCAATGGAATATCCCGGGTTATGACAAGGTCCCTTGTGGACGCATGACAGACAATGTAATCGTCTGCTGCATCTGGTGCTGTATCGGCAATTATCATTGAAAAGAGGGGAGAGGAGGGCATGGGGATGTCCCTGTTTGCAACATACATAACGTATAACTGCAACCGCAATCCTGTTTTGCAGATCAGTGATCGGGCCGGAATCGGACAGGAATCTGCATCAACCCATATAACCGGGCTATGCATTTTCTCGTTCCGGTGTTTTCGCGATATAGCAACTGCCGGAGCCTGATACAAGAACATCCTGACTGTCACAGTCAATAAACACAGCCTTACCCGGTTGGAGAATGTATGTATCGCTCTCTGTTTTCAGATGGAGGCTGCCGGATTCTCCCAGTGCGATCATTGGCGAAGAGGTTCGTACTATTTCAGTTCCTGAATCAAGTCGCACAACAACAAGCTCAAACTCTTCTGCCTCGGTGTGTATCGATTGAATTCCGTTTATTCGTGGCAATTCCTTTATGTACGGTTTATAGGGACTGATTCTCATGGCTTCAAGGAATTTAATCTTGTCGATATGCTTACTCGTCATGGCTGCCCGAAGAACATTGTCTGAACATGCCATAAGTTCAAGTCCTGTGCCTTTGATATAAGCATGAATAAAACCTGAGGGTATATAAATAGATTGACCGGGAGACAGAAAGATACAGTTAATAAACAGCGGTGCAAGCACGCCGACATCATCCGGATAATATTGGGCAATCATTCGCATTACTTCAGTTACTGGTTCAGGCAACGCTTTATGTTCATGTATCAGTTCATGGATGATCTTTTTCCGTTGAATCTTGGTCAATGCAAGTACGCGCGACATCAAAAATGAGTAGTCATGGGTGGATTCAAGAACTATGCCTGCTTCCTGTAAAAACCTGATATCTGTTGCTTCAAGGTAATTAGCCGCCTCATTATAGGGCCGAAAACCGCAAAGCGCAATAAAATCTGTCAGTGCATATATAATTTCCGGTTTATGGTTTGTATCTTTGTACATACGCTTTCTGGAATGGACTCTTATATTACGTGATTGCTCATCTTCAAATCCAAGCTGTGCATGATACTTTGATGGATGTATTTGTAGCGATAATGGTTTTTTAGCAGACAAGATCTTGAATAAAAAGGGAAGTGACCCCTCCTGTGCCTCTCCGGTTAATGAATTTCTTTTATTGCCTATAAAAGCATCGAGTGTAATATGTTTTCCGGAATCGAGGATAATCGAACTTGGAGCTGAAGGATGTGCGCCCATCCATAATTCGGCAAACGGAAGATTGCATTCATTCTTAATGCCGGTGAACAGAGGAATGTCCTGTTCCGAACCCCAGTCATAGTACATAACCGGATTTTCAAGCTGATAAAAATGTTTCATTGTTTATGAAATAACCTGGTCAATACGTGATATCATCTCGAGCGTCTTTCTTTCTGCTACCGAGAGATCAAGTGTGCCGGTATCTGTCCGCTTCATTTTTTCTTTATATAGCTCGTCACTTATCAATAATCCGGCAATTAATGCAATCTTTACTGGATCTTTTACACCTGAGGTAGATTCAATCTGAGATACTGTTTTTTTCAGGTAACTATATAAATTCTGAAGATGTTCCGGTCGTTCATCTGATTGAATGGCAAAGGAAGTTCCCAGTAAATCTATTTGAAGGCTGGACTTTGCCATGATGTACCTTTATTAAAAAATATCCATCTGACCTGTTGGGGGGGTATCAAAAAGATCTCCCGTCTGATTTTCGTCAGGTATGTCGGATAATATGGATTCATCTTCAGCCATGGTTTGGGCCGAAGAATCTTCAGCAGCCGTATCAATAGTGTTTTTCGTATCGACGGGGGCGTCAATCACTGTCTGAATTACGGTATCCTCAAATGCGCTTAATTGCTCAAGCGCATTGAGAATTCCTTCCTCGATCCGGCCTTGATCGTCCTTGAATGCACGCACAAGGTTTTCAAGTTCACTAACTCGTAATCCCTTCTGCTGCAGGTCAAGTTTGAGCCGTGTGTTCTCTTCTGAAAGCAAACGGATGCGGTTGACCGCTTTCTCAACTCTATCTTCAAGGAGTCTGACCTGATCGAGACTTAACATATTATGCTCCCAGTGCGCCCTTGGCTGCGCTGATTACTGCCTTGAAAGCGGCAGGATCTTCAATAGCCATATTGGAAAGGGCTTTGCGGTTAATCGCAATGCCGGCTTTTGTAAGGCCTTCGATAAAGCGCGAATATGTCATGCCCTCATTGCGAACGGCGGCATTGATACGCGAAATCCACAAAGTTCGCATATCGCCTTTTCTGTCACGGCGCGATACATATCCGTGAACAAGTGCCTTAACAACCGCATCCTTTGCCGCCTTAAAGGCTGTTCCACGGCGTCCGCGGAAACCTTTTGCAAGCTTCAGAATTTTCTTGCGGTGATCTTTTCTTTTGCTACCATCAATTGCTCTTGGCATTGTGTCTCTCCTGAATAAATATTAACCGTAGGGAAGAAGCTGCTTGCGAATCTTTGCCGAGTCTGCTTCTGACAGAATTCCGCCATGACGAAGATTTCTCTTGCGCTTGGCGCTCTTCTTGGTAAGAATATGACGAAGATTCATCTTCTTGTACTTGACCTTACCGGTTGCGGTTAAGGAAAAACGCTTTGCCGCGCATCTTTTGCTTTTCATCTTTGGCATAGTACCACTACCTCATCATTTTTTTGCTTTGGGAGCAAGTGTCATGGACATAAACCGTCCTTCCATTGAAGGCTGTTTTTCCATTACATAGTCATCACCAAGCTTGCTTAACACATCTTTAAGAACAACGAGACCAAGTTCGGTATGCGCCAGTTCGCGACCGCGAAATCTGATCGTTACCTTCACTTTGTCTCCTCCTGCAAGAAATTCCCGAACATGCTTTGACTTAAAATCAAGATCGTGATCATCGATTTTTGGCTGCATGCGGATTTCCTTGAGTACCTGCATTTTTTGTTTCTTTTTGGAATCACGGAGCTTCTTTTCCATTTCGAAACGGTATTTGCCGTAATCAAGTATCTTGTAAGCCGGTGGAACCGCCTGCGGTGCAACTTCGACCAGGTCAAGGCCTTGTTCATGTGCTAGTTTCAGCGCTTCAAGAGTAGGGACAATACCCTTTTGTTCGCCGTTCTCATCGATGAGCCTGACCTCCCGAACACGGATTTGTTCATTAATCCGTAAACCTTTATTGTCCGCCAACGATCCCCCTTTGTACACAGTTATACTGTACGTTCTCAAATAAAGTTACAATGAATATCTTATCAAAGTATACGCTTCTCTGTCAATAAGAGTGGCTCTCTTGAAAAACATGTACTTGTTTTGTACTGTATGCGTATGATGTTACTTCAATTACTGTTGCTTCCTGCGGCGTTTATGTATCTTGAGTCCGGTCGGATTGGTGAAAATATCAGAACAAATGGTTTCCTGTTTGGAATCGGTATGGCGATAGCCCTCCTTTTTGGACTGTTGATACAGCTGTTTCCCCTCGTAGATTGGTTATATCAGGACTCTTTTTCGCTACATTTCAGTACGTTACTGATTTTCACCGGTGTACTGCCTCTTATTACTGTTCTTGGTGTTCTTTTCGTTCTCTTTCGTTACCAGACGCATCGGTGGCAACACTCCTTTGTCCCCTTGCTCTTTGGTTTTTGGTCGGTTTACTTTTATGTTGATAGCAGTTTCTTTCCTATTACAGGCAGTTATTGGGCATCGGTGCTTATTCCCCTCTTGCTGGTTTCAGTTCTTTTCCTTGCTGACTTTCTGCTTGAACGATTGCCCCCATCGAACAGCATTCTTTTTGATGAGATAGTTCGTTTCGTCATGATGCCATTATCCCTTTTTGCGCTATTTACCCTCACTAGGACATTGTGGTTTTATTCATTTCCGTGGTGGTATTGGACTGTTCCTGCCATGATATGTGTGGGTACTGCTATTGCTTCAAGGGTGTACAAGTATTTCTTTTAATTGTTACAAAGAGAAAACTCTTCTCTCCTGTATGGTTTGTCCTCTGAAATAAAAAAGGCTGTTTACGGATTCTCGCCGTGAACAGCCTTCAGTAATACGTATATGTACCTTGGGATTAGTTATGCCTGGTTGGCACTCCCGAGGACATTGATGTTTTTGTGCATGTAAAGCTTCTTCAGCTCGTCGCGAGCCGGACCCAGATATTTGCGGGGATCAAATTCTTCCGGTTTCTGTGCAAGAACCTTGCGGATGGCGGCAGTCATTGCAAGCCGGCCGTCAGAGTCGATATTGATCTTGCAAACAGCACTCTTGGCAGCTTGCCGGAGCTGATCTTCGGGAATACCGACAGAATCGGGAAGGTGTCCGCCAAATTCCTCGATCATTTTGACATATTCCACCGGAACGGAAGAAGACCCGTGCAAAACAATGGGGAATCCGGGAATCCGTTTTTCAATCTCGGCAAGGATGTCGAAACGGAGCGGGGGCGGGATAAGAACACCCTCGGCGTTCTTTGTGCACTGTTCCGGTTTGAACTTTGTGCGGCCATGGCTGGTTCCGATGGAGATTGCCAGGGAATCTACTCCGGTTTTCTTGACAAAGTCTTCGACTTCTTCCGGCATGGTATAATGGCTGTGCTCTGATGAAACGTCATCTTCGACACCGGCAAGCACTCCCAGTTCGCCTTCAACCGATACTCCGTGAGCATGGGCAAAGTCGCAAACCTTTTTGGTCAGGGCAACGTTTTCATCGTAGCTGAGGTGTGAACCGTCAATCATGACCGAAGAAAAACCGCTTTCAATACAGTCTTTGCACAGCTCGAAACTGTCACCATGATCAAGATGAAGCACCACCGGGATGTCATAACCCAGTTCGTGAGCGTATTCGACAGCTCCACGTGCCATATTGCGCAGAAGATTAGAGTTTGCGTATTTGCGGGCTCCGGAAGATACCTGAAGGATAACAGGTGATTTTGTTTCTACACAGGCCTGGATAATTGCCTGAAGCTGTTCCAGGTTGTTAAAATTGTATGCCGGTATGGCGTATCCGCCTTTCACGGCTTTTGCGAACATCTCTTTGGTGTTCACAAGACCAAGTTCTTTATAGCTGGTCATCTTGGACTCCTTTTCCGATAAAAAGATATTTTTATATTAGAGAGAACAATACTTTTGGTCAATACAAAGAAATTACGGTTTGACAAAGACTTTTCTTAGCCATATAATAAATAAAGCTGTTGATTTTTCCGATGATAGAGCTATAAAA
>LVBK01000046.1 GCA_001604385.1 Spirochaetales bacterium Spiro_09
GATCCCCTTTCAGGGGACCGGCCTGCCCATGCAGGGTCGAAATAATCTGCAGATAATTTAAGAATATTGAATAATTACTTGGAGTGTAATAAAATAATTCTTGCTGCATGTGTTGCAGAATATTTATTAACCCTTATTTGGGAAAAAAGGATGTTGTATGAAGAGAATTATTGCCAGTGTTATTGCGTCTATGGTCATGATGAGTGCTGTATCGGCACTTGATTTGAGTGCCGGGCTTACTGCAGGGGTTGAAGCTCAGGGAACCAGCACTGAGGTTGATGCAGGAATCTTCTCAAGCGATAGTACCCAAACAATGAATTTCATTGTAGCCAAGGGATTTTTTGATGCCCAGTATATTCTGGTCGAAGCGGGTATAAAATCATTTATTAACGGTGAAATGGATGATGAGAAAATTGAGGATCTTGCTCTTATGCAGTATACATTCTCGCTTTTGGGAAAATATCCGATAGCTTTAGGATCAAATACCCTTGCACCAGTTGTTGGTCTTGAATATACCATGATCGGTTCAGCAGAACTTGATGGAGAAGATGTGTCTGATAGTTTAGAGAATGAACTCTGGATCAAGGGTGGAGTACTTGCCGATTTCAATCTTGGCTCGAAAATGTATCTTCGTCCTGCAGCCTTGATCGGATATCGCTTCCTAACCTCTGACGAAAAAGACATGATTTCTGATGTTGAGGATGCAGGCTTTGAAATGTCAATCCTTCCATTGCGTCTGGATTTGTCAATTAGTCTGGGTTTCAAACTCTGATAGTTGTCAGTGAATGGTAACGCCCCTTCCCCGGAAGGGGCGTTTTTATTTTCTCAGAATTTGTAGACTATGTTCCGGCTGGTGGTTCCGTCGGTCACGGTGAAGGTTGTTCCCGCATCGGGGGAAAGAACCTGCATGGGATGTATGAGTGCCTGGTTGTCCATAAATTTGCGGCCGTTTATGTGGGTAATGATGGTGCCGGGCATAATTCCCAGCGTATGAAAGGGGCTGCCGGCAAGCAGGCTGTCAATGAGCAGTCCCGTGTCGACCGGCCTCATGCTGAAGACTCCTGACGCTATGTTATCGATGTGTTCCTGCTGTATGAAGTAGGGGCCTCCGGATTCGCTGTTGTGCGTAAAAAGGACGGAGGTTTGGGATTTTGTGCTGCTTTCGGTTATATCGATGGCAAAGTCAAAACCGCAGAGGAATGAGGTTCCGAGCACCCCTTTCCCTCCGGTCAGTGAAACCTGCGTGTAGGGAGAGTCGGTCATCGCGTACAAATCCTTCAATTCCGTGTCGGCGACCGTGAATGAATCTATTTTAACCAGCGCAATGTCCTTTTGTTTGAACCGCAGAATATCGGTTTTTTTGTCTGCCTGTACGCTGTATTTTATGGCGTCCGGCAGGGAAATCGAGGCCGGACTGCCGGTGTCGATGAGCATATTGGTTTTCAGGCCGTCAACCAGGGTGTCAATCTGGATGCCCTCGCCGTTATTGAAGGCCGGGATGCTGCTCGCATACCCGGATGGCTTTCTCTTCCCATAGCGAAGCGTATTGTCCGAATAGTGAACCTCGAGCCAGTATCCCTCAAACACGGACAGTCCAAGAATTCCGTCAAGGCTTTCCCGTTCAAACATACTGTCAGTCGCCTCTCCCGAAGCCAGTACGAAGGCATTCGTCCTGATTTTCCTATCCGCGACCGTTAGCTCGCGGAGGCGGTATTTCGCCGACGTGACCTGTCCGCCCAGAATATTGACGGTTATCGGGCCCTCTGAAGAAAGCGAGTCGAGCGGGACACGCGAAATAGTGAAATAGGAACCGGTATCGAACATATAGGTTCCCGTTGTACCGTTGATCTCGGCTTCAACGAGAATACGGCCGTTCGGGGAAACGGTGAATGGAATGGATTGGGGGGACTTTTGACAGGCAGTGAAGATAAACAATACAGCACAGAGAATGATGAGCGAACGAATATGACGCACGGCAGAACTCCTTTTGCTGCCAGTATATCATGCTTTGCGAACGAGGTCAGCCGGATCAGGCTGCCTCGTTCAAACCGCCAGACGCGTCACACGCGGGGGCTCCGCGCGTTCAGCGTCCGACAATCAATGCCCGTTCTGCCTCATTGATAGACCCGGACATAGTCTACGGTCATGTCTGCCTTGTCGAGTGTGGCATCCATGCCCTGCATACCGCCCCAGGTGCCGCCCATGGCAACATTGAGAATAATATAGAAGGGTTTGTCGAAGGGCCATACCGCGAATCCGCCCGGTTCCCGGGTGAAAAAGTAGAAGGGTTCATTATCGACATACCAGAAAATGGCCTTGTCGGTCCACTCGACGGCATAGGTGTGAAAATCGTTCGAGACGCCCTTCACCGTTGCCGCGCGGGTTTTCTGGGTGCCCTTGCGGTGATTATACGCTTCGGTGTGGATGGACGTGTGTATTTTATCCTGATCGAAACCGACGTGTTCCATAATGTCGATTTCACCGGAGGCCGGCCATGAGCCGTAATTGTCGAGCGCGGGCATCATCCAGATTGCGGGCCAGGTTCCCTTGCCCTGCGGGATTTTGGCGCGAACTTCGATGTACCCATAGGTCCATGAGGCTTTACCCTTGGTAAAAAGGCGCGCGCTGGTCCATTTTCCGGCTTTGTCCTTGAGCGCCCGAATAGTCAGGTTTCCGCCTGACACGAAGGAATTGTCGCGTTTTTCGGTATACAACTGCAGCTCTTCGTTCCATTTTCCGGAGTCGGCTGCATCATATGCCCACTTTGCAGGATCGGGTGCCCCGTCGGTGGTAAACTCGTCTGCCCAGGCGATTTTTCTGCCTTCCTTACCGCGGGCTCCCTCTTTAATAAACAAATCGCGCATAGATAACCCCATATTTTTTGCTTCAGGTACGTTTGTGCTTCCGATCTTGAAAAATACTGCCCGTCCGAACAGTGACGGGTCCTGGTAGGAAAGATCGTCCGTATCGAGACTTCCCCATATCAGCTTCGAATCGCGGTCCTTCACCGTTGCCCCGTTGGCATGGGCCTGGAAACCGATATTTGTACCGTGCTCGACCTTGAAATTCGAGGGGAGGGGGAGGGCTGCCTCGAAGGCCCAGCCGTCAGCGGTTTTGTATACATGGGCGCGAACCTTTACGCCAGAGGCATTTGTTCCGGTGACAGACAGTGTGTCCTTCACTGTTTTACCGATATTGGTCGCATTGATGTTGATCTGCATGATACCGTTTTTATACGAGCGAGCGGTCAGCTGGTCGGTAAGATTCAGATAAAATTCCAGAGAATCTTCATTCCAGAAGTCGGTGCCATGTTTGCCGGCAATGATATTGGTGTCCTGCGAACGCATGTACACGTACAGTTCCTTCCCGTCGGATGCGAGGGCGAAGTCGAACCACTGGTTTTGTTTGACGTCCGGGCTCAGTTTCTGACCGAGAGAAACCCGTTGTACCGGTATTCCCTTCCAGTCGTCAAGATTTCCGTCCGGTTTAATACTGACCGGGTAGGGGATGTACACGACCGCGCCCGGTATTTGATCAGGCGCGATGGTTCCCTTGTCCTGAGCTGTCAGCATGGTTGCAAACGAGCACAGGAGAAGGGCACATGCGGCTACGCGCCAGAGAGCGGTTAACCGGTTCGGGCGTTCTGATATTTTCATAAAGGCCTCCTAACAAAGCAATATGGTAGTAGTATACGCTGTGTTAGTTGGTTGAGTCAACAAACAAAAAGCCTTATATACTGCTATCAATATTGTTGAAAGATATTGTTAGTAGTAATTGTAACGTACGAAAACGGAATTCAGTAATAACATGAGGTTCTTTCAAAACTCAGTGAGTTTTGAAAGAGTTACCTTGAAAAATGCGATTGGGCGCAGCGGTTGCAAGGCAAACGCAAGCAATCGCAAAGCCAATTTTGAAAGTAACCGACTTTTGAAATTGGCTCACATTGATATAAAGTGTTCCTGCACAGAAGGCCTCGTGGAAAGCGAACAAGCGCTATCAACAATATTGATAGCAGTACCAATAATTGCCAGACTTCTTGCTATGACCCGTTTCTGCTATACTTTGTTCCATCATGGAATTACAGTATTTTGCAACCTTTCCGGCCGGGTTTGAATGTCTTGTTGAGGGTGTACTCCCCGCACTGATACCAGGAGCCCGCTGTGAAAAGCGGTTTGGCGGTGCAGTGCTTTTTACGCTTGACCGGAAGATTGGTGACGCTGATACGGTAAGCTGTTTTACCAATGTATTTCGAATTCTCGGTTCGTGGAACAGTAATACCCGCGATTTTTCCGGGCTTGCAAAAGAGGTGACCCGGATGCGTATGGCCGCACAGGCAAAAGAATGCGTAAATCCATTGCCGGCGACGTTCCGGCTCCGTTTTTCACGGGAAAATCTTTTTGTACCGGTTGATAAAGAGGTCAGTAAAAAGCTTGAGAACCAGATTCAAGCCGATACCGGCATGGCTCTTGACCGTTTGAATCCTGAAAGTGAATTCTGGCTTTTTACCCGCAGCGAGGGGGTTACCTTCTTTGCGCTTCGAATTCCGCTTGCCAATTCCGGCTCTGCAAAGCCCCGACGCGGGGAACTGAAACCGGAACTGGCCACCCTTCTGGTCTTTCTTGCTTCCCCGGACCTGTCCGCCCGGGTGTTTTATGATCCCTGCGCGGGATACGGCAGTATTCCGGCTGCTGTCTGTCGGGTATATGGCGCCAGGGGAACGGGTGATTCAGTGACAGTCATTGCGGGAGACATCGATCAGGATGTAATATCCTTCCTTGCAGAACGGTTTGCCCGGGAACCGTCCGTCCGGGTGATAAACGAGGATGCAACGATTCCGGGTTCGGTGCCGGACGATTCCGTCGATGCGATTGTGACCGATCCCCCCTGGGGTGAATGGGAAGAAGGCTCCCTCAGGGGTGAACCGGCTCTGTCCCTTTTCTATAGTGCCTTTTTGCAGCGGGCGGAAGCGGTTCTTGTTCCCGGTGGTCGGCTGGTAGTTCTCTCTGCGGCCAAGGAGATTTTCTCCCGCTGCGCAGCGGCTTCTGCCTTCGCCGGAAGCGTTGCCCTGTCCGGTTTCCAAACGGATGTTCTGGTCAATGGAAAAAAAAGTGCGGTATTTATGCTGCCTAAAACATAACCGGGCTATGAGCATCCATTCATGTACAGCTCTCCACTTTTTTTTCTCGCCTGTTCTCCGGATGACGTGTATACTGCCTTCACGAGGTACACATGAGCGGCGATACAAAAACGTTTCGGGCATGGCTGCCCATTACTTTCCTGATCGGTTTCGGCTTCTTCACCATGGGGATGATGGATCCTCTCTATGACAGTTATGTGCAGATATTTCTAGCGCGCTATATTCCGTACAAATCGGTTATCGGCGTCATTATGGCGCTAGATAACATGCTCGCGCTCTTTCTTATTCCCCTGGTTTCCGTATGGTCAGATCACACCGTCAGCCCGATCGGTCGGCGTATGCCCTGGATTGTAGTGCTTCTTCCTTTATCCGCTATCTGTTTCGCGGCAATTCCTTATACTGCCGAATATGCACTATGGGCACTTATAGTGCTCCTGCTTTTTTTAAATGTCTTCAAGCAAGCGGTACGCGGTCCTGTTGTTGCCCTTATGCCTGATATTGTTCCGGGAAAGTTTCGTTCCCAGGCGAACGGGGTTATCAATACTATGGGCAATATTGCGGCAATCGTGGGAACCCTCTTTCTTGCCCGGTTGATGGATGTTGATATGGTACTGCCAATACTGGGAAGAACGAAGGACAGGTTGTCATTTCCTGCCGCGGCCGGTTTTGTGCTCGTTGCCTGTATTGCACTGTTTGTATTTGTCAAAGAAAAAAAGTATTCACAGGGGAGTGTAACCGCCGCTGACGGGGAGGAACGGCTCCCGGTGCTGAAAAGCCTTTCTTTGGTGTTTACCGCGAAGGATAAAAGCAGCTTTCTTGTTTTGTGCAGTATTTTTCTGTGGTTTACCGGCTATCAGGGCGTGGTTCCCTATTTGACCGAGTACAGCATTAAAACCTTTTCCCTGACTACCGGGGAAGGTCCGCTTGCAATGGGAATGGTCGGTATCGCGTCTGCCCTGTCTGCCATACCGATGGGCTACGCGGCCAGTCGCTGGGGTAGACGAAAAATGATCCGGATTGCCCTTTCAGCTATCACGGTCATTGTGCTGATGATTTATATTCTTGTTCCTGCGGGACTCTCTCTCGGGATTGATCAGGTTGCGCTCAAGTATCCCTTCTGGGGTCTTATGTTCCTGTTTGGTATATTCTGGATTTGCGTTATCGCCAATTCATTTCCCATGCTCTGGCAAATGGCCAGTTTCGGTAAAATCGGTTTATATACCGGCCTCTATTATACCTTCTCGCAGCTTGCGGCCATAGTGGCACCATCCATTTCGGGTGCAATCATCGATCTGGCCGGTTTCCGGTCAATGTTTGCCTTTTGTGCCCTGTTTTCTGTGGCGGCTCACATTACCATGAGCTTTGTTACGGGTGGAGAAAAGGACGACCAGGCCCGGATGTGATCCCTATTTCACAGGGCTTTCCTCTGTCACATAGCACAGGCACTTTCCGCGTATCGCATCGGCGAACAGTGACAGATTACGGGGACGGTACAGACGAATGATCGGTGAAAGATCCGGATATTGAGCAAAAACGGGATTATCCCGGTCCTGTCCGCACGACATCAGGGCTTCTTCCCGTTCCCTGCGAGAAGGATCGTCGCTGAGGGCCCCGTACAGAATGCCAACCTCCACCAGATCCTGGAAGAAATGGCTACCATACGACAGTTCCGGCTGATATCCCGCCTCGGCACATTCTTCCTCGAAGAGGGCTACAAAGCCCTTGATGTCTGCAAAGGTGACCGGCAACCCCAACTCGGGCGATGTAGTGCCGATACGGCCGGGACTGATAAGTGCTCCAGCAAGTCCGCTTTCCTCAAGCTGCCTTCCAATACTGCCGACCGCCCGTGCCACGCGGCTTTTATCCTTCCAGGGCATGGTGTAATAGGCTATCGGATCGACATGCACCAGTACATCAAGCGTCCGGGATTGCACCGGACCCAGTATGTCGTTTTCTATGGAGAAGAGTACGTGCTCGGGTTTTACGTGTGGTACTTCCTGCTGTAATCCTTCCCCGATTGTTTGCAACGGGCGGCATTGCAGAATGTTCACACGGTAGGCATTATTCCCGATTTCGCCATCATCCTGTATATTGACCGTAAATTCGACATCTACCGGGCAGCCATATTCCCGCTGCAAACAGGCGAGCATAGCATCCAGTGTACCAAGTATGTCCTGTCGCCGCTCCAGACCGCTGCAATTGGCTATCCATATGTGTCCGTATTCTCCGCGTTCCCTCAGATGTTCTTCTGCCTTACGGTCGTGTTCAAGGGCAAGGTCCCGGATGGATTGCGGAAGATATTGTACAATTCCGGAAAGTTCCCGTGTGCAGAAAATCCCGTCCGTAAAGTCAATTCCATCGACCTGACGCTGTGCATACCGTCCATTGTCCGCATCGGCATGCGGGACAAGGGCAGGTTTTTTAGGGCTCATCAGACGGGGATAGTCCCCGCCGGTGCGGTCCACGGCCCTGGTTCCCAAACCCAATACAATGCGGAGCATACTGCCCCCCGGTTCAAGATCCGCCGACCATCTCCATTCATTGCTCGAGTATCCGACACCAGCAAAAGCAGGCATATAAAAGTCGCCATACAGGGTTCCCGAAACCCGCTGTACCAGCAGGGCCATCTGTTCATCACGCTCTGCAAGGCCCCGGTCAAGTCGATATGCCAGGGCCGATTCATCCATCGTCGAGGCAAATACGGTACGGATGGCATTTTCAAGTGCCGTGAGACGGTCCTCGGGGCTGCCCGCGTTCGGACAAAAAACGGATTCATACTTTCCGGCAAAGGCATGGCCAAAGCTGTCCTCCAACAGACTTGAAGAGCGTACAATGATGGGGCTCTGCCCGAAATATTCGAGCATGCGGACAAATTGATCCTTCAGATTATCGGGGAAGCGTCCCCGCTCTATGCCATCACGCAACTCCCGGGATCTGTTGAAGTAGCCATCCTCTTTACGCTGGCTCATCCGAAGTTTCCACAGGTTGTTATGAACCAAAAAAGTGTAAAAAACATCGGTTCCGATATAAAAGGAATCGTGGGGTTCCATGACTGTTTCTGCGTTTTCAAGCGTGCTCCGCACAATATGTCGGGCAGCGAGCATCCCGACTGCCTTTCCCCCGATGCGCCCGGACCCGATAAGGCGGTCTTTTATTGACAGAAGATGTGAAGATGATATGAAAGAGCGTAAAAGTTTTTCCATTGCAGGATCGGGTGAAATGAGGCGATTGAGCATGCCGTCATAATATACTTCGTCACGTGCGCTTTCGGTTGCTAACCGGCATTCCAGAAAAAACCGTTCCCAGCTATCCAGATTGCGGTTTCCTTCCTCGAGATCATGCTCCCGGAGAGCTCCGTAGAAACGTGCAAGTTCAACTCCATCGGTTAGCGGCAGGCACTCTCCATCCGGCTTCGGTGAAAAACGGTGGGGAAAGAACATGCTCGGCGAATACCGCTTCCATACTTTAAGGGGGTGTACATACCAGTCATCCGCATCCCGGTATAAATCGAGGAGGAGCTGTGTGGTATCCCTGATGCGTGCAATGGTTTCAAAACTGTGGCGGTTTCGCAGGAGGGCAAAGTGTGCCACGGTATCCAGTTCGAAGAGGTAGGGGCAAGTAACGGAAAAAAAATTTCCCATCATTAAGTCGGTATTCCAGCTTTCTTCCAGTTCGGAAAGGCTGTCGAACACGTAGCAGGCATCCTTTCCCAACTGCGAAACGATGTCATGAATCGCTCCGCTGAATGCCTCGAAACCCTCTGCCGGGTCAAGCTGAAACACGTTGAGGCCTTCTTGAGCAGGAAGAATTTCGGCATGTCGGGCAAAACGGATGTATGCGAGCACTCGGCCATCGTCAAGAGCGCGGCGCGCGAAAGACACGGCAACCGTCCGGTAGTCGTCAATATCGGATACCTGCCACACAATGTTGTCACCGAGCCTGAATGAATCAAGTACGGTATCAAGACCGCCCATACCGGACGCAATGCGGTCAAATGCTGCCATGGGTTCCCCCTTGTGTTCTATCTTAGCGGTCGCGCTTTCAAAACGCAACCGGGAACAGTATCTTTTCAATGTTTCTATTGACAGAAACATAAAGCCGTGAGACACTTCTCTTCAAGAAACAAACGCAAGACTGATGGAGGAAGATCAAGTGTCAACGTATTTGAAAACACAACCCGACGAAAAGGGCTTTTTCGGTGAGTACGGCGGTTCATTCATACCGCCCGAGTTGCAGGCGGAAATGGATAAAATTACCGATGCCTATTATTCGATCAGCAAGTCGCATGACTTTATTTCCGAGCTGCGCAGCATTCGCAAGCATTTTCAGGGCCGTCCGACGCCAACGTATTTTTGTCGCAATATGAGCCGAAACATCAATGGCCGCATCTATCTCAAGCGCGAGGATTTGAACCATACCGGAGCCCACAAATTGAATCACTGCATGGGCGAGGGTCTGCTTGCGAAATATTTGGGCAAGAAAAAGCTGATTGCGGAAACCGGGGCCGGCCAGCACGGAGTCGCACTCGCGACCGCTGCGGCCTATTTTGGTCTTGAATGTGAGATCCACATGGGCGAGGTCGACATCAAGAAGGAACATCCGAACGTCGTACGCATGAAACTTCTGGGAGCTACCGTCGTTCCGGTTTCCCATGGTTTGAAAACCCTCAAGGAAGCGGTCGATTCGGCCTTCCAGGCTTACCTCAAAGACCCGATTACAGCCATTTATTGTATCGGCTCGGTAGTCGGCCCGCACCCCTTCCCCATGATGGTCCGCGACTTTCAGCACGTGGTCGGCGTGGAAGCCCGCGAGCAGTTCCTGGAAATGACCGGAGAACTTCCCGACACGGTGAGTGCATGCGTCGGCGGCGGATCAAATGCCATGGGTATATTCTCCGGCTTTATCGATGATCCCCAGGTCCGGCTGGTCGGTGTCGAGCCGTCCGGTCGCTCTCTCAAGATGGGCGACCATGCCGCGAGCATGAGTTACGGAAAGCCCGGCGTACTGCACGGTTTCAGAAGCTATCTCCTGCAGGATGAAAAAGGTGAACCGGCTCCCGTGTATTCAATCGCAAGCGGGCTCGATTATCCGGGTTCGGGTCCCGAGCACTGCATGCTCAAGGACAAGGGTCGGGTAGAGTACACCACTGCAAGTGACGATGACTGTCTGAATGCCTTCTATACTCTCTCGAAGGTTGAAGGAATCATTCCCGCTCTTGAAAGTTCACACGCTGTTGCTTACGCAATGAAGTATGCGAGCGAAAATCCCCGGAAGTCGATTCTGGTGAATCTCTCCGGACGAGGCGACAAGGATATTGACTTTGTAGTGGATACCTACGGTATACGCTGACAAGAAAGGCTTTGCCGAATGCACCGTCAAAAGGCAGTCAGCATTCGGCGAGCATTTCGCTGTAGTATCTTTTTTCTATGGCACTTTCCGGAATGCCCAGGCACCTGACGGTTTCCTTGACAGCATTCCGGGCTTGTTCAATGTCTGCCTCCGCACTGCCGTCAGCGCAGAGCGCTTCTATTTCCAGAAACCAGCCCAGGGGACCGACCTTTGACAATTCAATGGTTACGGGAATGGTGCTTTCACTGTCAAACTCTGCCCTGCACTGCCAGACTTCGGTTTTTTTATTTTTTGTCATGCAGGGGGCGAATCCGGAGTCGCTCATCAGGCTTTCAAGGGCAAGCCGGTTATCAACCGAAAATTCCTTTTCCTCATTGACTTCCGTGTCGCCCCGGACTTCCTTTTGTTTGTATGTGACAAGGATTTTCGTATTCGCGTTCCCGTCTGTTTCTTCGCGGATGCGGAACTTTATTGTGCCGTCTGTCCAGTATGTATCTTGTTTGAAAAGCTGGCCGGCATAGGAAAAGCCGGTCAGCTGTAAGTCGGTGCGGGGAGCGTTCTCCCCGGCACGGGAATCTGTCTCCCCGGCCGGGCAGGCATTGTTCAATCCCGTGCACAATTGGGCAAGGCGGTCGCGGTAAACCGCCGGGTCTTCCGCGTGCGCCTTCAGCTCGACCTCGATCATGGAGGCCGGTCAGTTCCAGTCCAGCACGGACATGTCGTAATCTTCCGGAGCTTTATAGCCCAGAAGCTCGATACAGGTCGCGGCAAGACTTGAAATGCCCAGACCTTCTTTCAGGCTCTTCTTGTATTCGCCCTTTCCTGCCGGATCAAAAATGATGCAGGGAACGGGGTTCAGAGAATGGCTTGTCTTGGCCTTGGGCGTGCCGTCTGCCTTTATAGATACTGCTCCTGTCTTCTTCTCGTGCTCGAACATATCGTCCGCATTGCCGTGATCCGCGCTCAGTATCATGATGCCGCCGGCTGCCTGTACCGCCTTCTTCAAACGGGCAAGCTGCAGGTCCATCGCCTCCATCGAGCAGATGACCGCTTCGTAATTGCCGGTATGGCCGACCATATCTCCGTTTGGGAAATTAACGCGGATAAAGTCATACTTTCCCGAGGGAATGGCTTCCAGAATCTTGTCGGTAATTTCCGCGCACTTCATCCAGGGCCGCTGCTCGAAGGGGAGGACATCGCTCTTGATTTCTACATAGTCCTCAAGCTTCTCGTCGAATTTGCCCAGCTTGTTTCCATTGAAGAAATAGGTAACGTGGCCGTATTTTTGTGTTTCGCTGATCGCAAGGGTTCTCACACCCGTCGCGGCAAGGAATTCACCCATAGTGCGATCAATAGCCGGAGGGGTCACCAGATACTGCGAGGGAATGTGGAGGTCGCCGTCGTATTCCATCATTCCGGCGTATTCGACTGCAGGGACGCGCACGCGGTCAAACTTGTCGAAACTCGCTCCGTCCTCGAAGGCAGCGGTCATTTCCAGGGCACGGTCTCCGCGGAAATTGAAATACACGACAGAATCTCCGTCGTTAATCGTGCCGATCGGTTTTCCGTTTTCCGCGATGACGAATTCCTTCAGGTCCTGGTCAATTATGCCGGGAATTTCCTTTCGCCAGGTTTCAATCGCTTCATGGGCACTTGCAAAGAGGCGGCCCTTGCCCAAAACGTGAACATTCCATCCTCGTTCAACCATTGACCAGTCGGCTCCGTATCGGTCCATGGTAATGAACATTCGGCCTCCACCGGAGGCAATGCGGTAATCAGCGCCGGAGGCGTTCAGTTCTGCAAGCCAGGCCTCAAAGGGATCGATGTAATCAAGGGCGCTTGTCTCGCCGACATCACGGCCGTCAAGCAGGGCATGGATGCGGATTTTTTTCACGCCTTCCTTTTTCGCCTGCATAATCATCGCTTTGAGGTGGTCAATGTGCGAGTGTACGTTTCCGTCAGAAAAAAGGCCAATAAAATGAAGGGCACCGCCGGTTGTCTGGACGTTGGAAACCAGCTTTTTCCAGGTCGCGCCTTCGAACATCGCACCGGTTTCCAGCGAGTTGGATACCAGCTTTGCGCCTTGTGCAAAGACCCGACCGCAGCCAATTGCGTTGTGACCAACCTCGCTGTTGCCCATATCTTCGTCGGAGGGAAGCCCGACCGCTGTTCCGTGTGCCTTCAGTTTGGTGGTCGGCCAGTCTTTCTGAAACGCGGCAAGCGCTTCCATGTGCGCCTCGGCGACCGCATCGCCTTCACGGTATTTTCCGTAGCCAACTCCGTCCATAATAACCAGAACGACCGGACCGGTACGTCCCTTGAATTGTATATTTTTAGCCAGTGCCTTAACCATATATTCTCCTTCGTTTCGAATAGTGCCTGTGTTACCTGTAATGTACCCTTTTTACAGGCTTTTGGGCAAGAACGGACGGGGAGTCATCGCATGTGGAGAGCTGAGGCAGAACGGGCGAGATGGAGCGGCTTCTCGTTGCCGCCAGCCGGGCGGTATGAGCGATCTTGCCGGCGCGAACTCGTGACCAGGACGATTTTTGCTTCGATCCCATCGGTATCTCTTGACATGACGCATGTTGTATACCTATATTCAAATTACTGACCGGCGGTCAGTAAATGAACGTAGGTATTTTCTTGATACCAATTTGCTAAAGAGGCGGTGCAATGGGAATAACAGAACGCAAGGAACGCGAAAAGAATGAACGGAGGGCCATGATTCTTGACCGGGCACGTGAATTGATTCTCGAGCGGGGTGTTGACTCGGTTACCATGCAGGATATCGCTACCAGTGCGGAATTAAGCAAGGGAACGCTCTACCTCTATTTCGACAACAAGGAAGCGATTCTGGCTGCCCTCTTTCGTGAAGCAGGTTCCTATTTTCTTGAGTATGTCTCCGCAAGGCTTGATACAGCCCGATCAGGGCTTGAAGCGATACGTTTGCTGTGGATGTCCTATTTCGATCTCTTCGGGGAATCGAATGACATCATCGTCCTGTTCAGTATCCGGAATGTGCTTACCCCCTCGTTTCCCCTATTGCCGGGAACGCCGAATGCCGGTGATATTCAGGAACCCTACCTCCTGCTTGGTTTGATACAGAATTTGATTTCGCGCGGCATTGCCGACGGCAGCTTTGACCCGGCTCTCGATCCCGCCCAAATAGCGCGGACAGTCATTGTTATCACGGACGGCATTATTGAAAACATAGCCCGTCTTCCTCCCGGAATGCGGACAAACAGACTCATACTGCAGGAGATGAAATCGACATTTGAATTAATTTTGCGGGCAATTGTCGCGCCCGGCTGTGACCGTTCGTTATTGATCTTGCCGCTCGGAAGCGGACAGTTCTGACCGGCTCAAAATGGCCGGTATAAAAGGAGTTTTTCATTATGGAACGTTTTTTCTCCAAACCCCGTCTGATCATTGCGATTATTGCGCTTATCACGCTCTTTTTTTCCTGGCAGCTTACCCGGGTTCGCATTGACAACAATAATTACCGCTTCATTCCGGCCGACAACCCTGCCCGGGTGACCGCTGAACGCATCGATGACATTTTCGGCAGCCAAATAACCATTCTTGTCGGTCTTGAACGCCGGTTCGGGACTGTCTTCGAAAGCGACTTTCTGCATGCACTGCGGGACTTCGATACCGGTCTTTCCTCCCTGCCTCTTGTAGATACCGCCGTATCCCTTGTGTCGACCGACTACATCACCGGTCAGGATGGAGCTATCATTGTCGAGCCCCTCATCCCGGAAGGTTTTACCGGCTCTGCCGAGGAGGTCCGGGAGGTTAAAAAACGGATTCTGTCCTGGGATATGTATGACCGCATGCTGGTATCCGACGATTTCTCTTCAACCCAGGTCATTGTCGCCCTCGATGTGACAGGAGAAAACGCCGGAAGTCCGGAAACAATAAATACCTTCAAGGACATACGAACCCTGGCGGATCGTACTTTTGGTACGGACGGCACGATTGTTCACATAACCGGTTTGCCGGTATTCAGTTCCAGCATAAACGATGCCGTTCTGAACGACCTCGGCTTTCTGGTTCCTCTGGTTGTTCTTGTCGTCCTTGCGGTACTTTTCTTTTCTTTCCGCAGGGGCTTTGCCGTTATTGTTCCCATCATGACCGTGTTGGTCGCCACGATCTGGTCGGTGGGCGCCATGCCCCTGTTCGGCATTTCCATGTCGATATTAACCACGGTTTTACCGGTCATACTGGTTGCCGTGGGAAGTGCGTACGGCATTCATGTGGTTTCGCACTATATTGATGAACGTGAAGCCCTTGGGAACATCGATGCCGCGTCTCACCGTAAACTGGTTTTCTCCCTGATAAAACTGGTCGGGAAACCGGTCTTTCTGGCGGCTCTTACCACCTTTGCGGGCTTTGTCTCCTTTTGTTTTACCGATGTCGTCCCGATACGTGAATTCGGCTATTTCGCCAGTTTCGGCGTTCTCGTCGCCTTTGCGGTTTCCATGACCCTTATTCCGGCCCTCTTTTTGGTACGGGGACCGGTACCCCTGAAAAGGAAGAAGGGCCGGTTCTTGCCCGTTGAACGCGGCAGTGAAGCTGCCGGTGATCCGCTTGCGCAGGCAATTGCCTCCAGTTTTTCCGCACTTGTACGGGGTAAGCGCTTGATCCTTGTATGCACCGCCGTCCTCATCATTCTGTGCAGTGCCCTTATTCCCCGCATTATTGTGGACAACGTTCTTGTAGAATACTTCCGGGAACATACCGGCATGGCTCGCTCCGATTCTTTTATCCGCACTCATTTCGGTGGTTCCAAACTGGTTTCCCTGGTGGTCGAGTCCGACGAAGCTGGCGGTGTTCTTTCTCCATCGATCCTTTCCGCGATGGATGACCTCGTAACGCACCTTGAAACGCGGGTTCCGGAGGTCGGCAAGGTCACTTCCTTCACTCATCTGGTAAAGCGGATAAATCAGGTATATAACGCCGGAGAAGACGCCGCCGTCTTTTCGGCAATCGCGGAGCCGGTGGGAATTACTGCTTCCGATGAGGATCTTGATACCTTCGGCTTTGCAGATTTCGGCTTCGGGGATGACCTTCAAAGTCAATCAGCGACAGAACCCATCCCGTCGTCTCCGCTCGCGGCCCTGTCGAACGACATCGGTTCCCCTGACGCAGCCTCCGCTCTTTCTGCCGCGTTGCTTGCATCCCCTGTCCGTACCCCCCGATCCGACGAGCTTGTTCGTTCCCTCGCCCGGGCGGTCAACCTGGACGGCGCAGCCTGGTATGAAATACCGCTCGAGCCTGCGCGGTACGGACAGGCTGACGAGGAAGGACTTCGAAACGTAATAGGCAATTACATGATGCTCCTTTCCGGCGATGTCAGTGCCTTTGCCGACGATCCCCTGGAACCCCGTGCAATACGCATGAATATCCAGCTCAGAACCGTCGGCCAGCTGGATACTGATCGGGCTATCGCTGAAATACAGGCTTTTGTCGATGCCCGTTTCCCGAAAGATGTACGCACTACCATTGGTGGTTTCGCGCTTGTCGAAGGGGCGCTGAACACGCTCGTTGTCAAGTCGCAGCTGGTTTCCGTGTTCATTTCCCTGGCAATCGTATTCCTGATTATTTCGGTCAGTTATCGCTCGCTTGCAGCCGGTGCCATCGGCATCATCCCGCTTGCGCTGTCCATTCTCCTCAACTTCGCGGTTATGGCATACCTTGGCATCAAGCTCAATATTGGCACCGCCCTGGTTGCCAGCGTCGCCATAGGTATCGGCGTCGACTATATCATTCATTATCTGGAGTCCTATTACCGCGAATGGCGAAAAACCGGCGGAACGGGGCAGTTTCTTTCACGTACCTTCGCTTCCTCGGGCAAGGCTATCCTGATCAACGCCGTTTCTGTCGGAGCGGGCTTCGGCGTTCTCGCCTTTTCCGGTTTCAATATTCTCTCTCAATTCGGGCTGTTAATCGCGTTCACCATGGCAACCGCCTCGCTTTCCTCCCTGACCATCCTGCCGGTTCTTTTGAACTGGTTCAAACCTGCATTCTTGAACAAGGAGTTGTAATATGAAAAAACTTGTACCCTGTACCTTGCTTTTCCTGATCACCCTATCGCTGGCGGCCGCGCAGGACGCACAGTCAATCATCGAGGCATCCCGAAACCGTATTACCGCCAGGACTGTCTCCAGCCGCGCCCGCATGATAATTACCGCCAGGGACGGGAGTACCACCGAACGGTTGCTGGATCAGTATTCGAGCGACACGGACGGGAAAACCCGCTCCATGATAGTCTTCCAGCGTCCGGCCAGTGTTGCGGGAACGCGTTTTCTGACAATAGAAACCGCTTCCGGCACCGATGACCGCTGGATTTTCCTTCCCTCTCTGGCGCGTGTCCGTCGGGTTGCCGCCTCCGAAGGTTCCGGCCGCTTTGTGGGGACCGACTTTTCCTACGACGACATATCCTCGGCAAGTCGCGACGCCGGAGCCGACACGCATCGCCTGGTCCGGGAGGAAACCCTGAATGGAATAGTCTGTCACGTCATTGAATCGGTTCCCAAGGACAGCGGCTGGCAATATTCGAAAATGATTTCCTGGATAGCAAAGGACAGCCAGATTGCCGAACGAATCGAGCTCTTTGACCGAAAGGGCGTACATGTCAAAACGGTCGAGATTCTTGAGAAGAAAGACGTGCAGGGTAGACTGACCCCGACCGCTACCCGGATGAGCACGCTTGCGGACGGGACCTCCACTGAAATACGCATTGAAATTATCAAATACGACGACCCCATTCCGGACGCGGTCTTTACACCGGAGTATCTTTCAACCGGGAGGGTGCGCTGATGAAGGTCCGTGACATACTGCGCCCGGGTGCGCTTTTGCTATGCCTGATCTGTGTCGCTTCCGCCGGCGCCCAAGAGCTTCCTGCCTTCGGTTTCGGTGACGGGGCAGACGATGTACCGGCTCTTGCCCCGGCGGCACTGCCGCTTGCGCTGCGACTGTCTGGTCAGGCTGAGGCCGCGGTTACGGTGTATGCCGACGAGGTGGATCGTTTCAATAAAGCTCTTTCGTACAACGCGGGACAGCTTTTTTCGGGTTCGCTTACATTCGACGCGGTTTCGGACCATGCCGAAGCCTCGATCGTTCTTGCAATCGACCCAGCCGCGGACCAGGCGGTATCCATTGACGAGGGTTTTGTCCGCTCTTATTTCGGCAAACTGAACCTCGAGGCGGGACTCCGCACCCTGACCTGGGGCCGCGTCGACAGCGAGGGTCCTCTCGATGTGCTGAATCCGCTCGACTATTCGGATCTTTCCGTAACCGACCAGATGGCCCGGAAAATCGCGCGGCCAGTGGTCAAGGCTTCCTGGCCGCTTGCCTCCTTTACCAGACTGGAAGCGGTGTTTCTCCCCGGTTTCGAGGCAAACCGCCTTGCCCTTGACGGGCGCTGGGCGCAAGCCGGCCTTGCCGATTTGTCCGCTCAACTTCAAACGGGCGCGTCTGCAGCGATAGAGGCGACCCTTGCCGCAATGGTAGCGGGCGGTCTACTGAATCCTGCGGGGTCTCCTGAACAAGTAGCCGCATTTTACGCAACGCAGGAAAGCCTTGCAAACTCGGTTGGTACCTCGCTTGCCGCCATCGGTGAATCCGGAGCTGCCGTCTTTTTCCCCGACACCGAACGGCTCGCCTATGCCCAATACGGGCTCAGGCTTACCACGACGGCAGGCTCCCATGATCTGGGCTTCCAGTATTTTTACGGAAACCGGCGGAACCCCGCGGTCTCGGTAGATCAGGCCTCACTGTTCCATGCACAGATTAATCCGCTTGATCCTGAGTCAAGCACCATCGCCTTCAATCCCTCTGCCATCTCGCTTTCGTACGACCGCTACCATCAGGTTGGCATTGACTGGGCTACTGTCCTTGCGGGCTTTAACCTTCGCTCCGAGCTCGCGCTTAACCTAACCGACGACCTTTCAGGAGATGACCCGAAGGTTGCGAATCCTGCCGTGCTTTGGGCGCTCGGTTTTGACCGTTCCCTTCCTGCGAACCTTTCACTGAACATGCAGGGCTCCGGTTCGGTTCGCCTCATGCACGACAAACTCGGTTCGGCGCCCCTCGATGCGGAGGCCGATTCGTCGCGGACAGAAAGCCGCCTAATATCACGTCTTTCCCGCGCCTTTTTTCGCGACGAGCTTGAACTTTCATTTACCTGGATTTGGGGTGTAGAGGATGCGGACTGGTATGCCCTTCCGGAGCTTCGGTGGTCACGCGCCGACACCGAAATAGGTCTTCGTGCAGGCTTTTTCGGCGGATCCCGTTTGGGCGCGCTCGGTCAGTACCGGGACAATACCTGGGTGTCCGCTCATATGTCATACTTTTTCTGAAAAAAAGGGCCTCCGCGCAATGGGTGCGTGGAGGCCTGTGTTTCAAAGCTCTTTTACCTGACGGGCCAGTTCTGCTCCGCGCGCCTTCAATAGGTCCAGGTCTGCGGCGGACGGAACTCCCTGCCATTCAACTGACTCGAGGTTCTCCCACTTGAAGCCCTCAATGCGCGCATCATATTCTTTCTTTGCGCCGCCAACCCAACCCCAGCTTCCCAGGCGGAATGCCTTTTTGCCGGTGAAATGCTTTCTCTCGAAAAGGTCCAGGATATGGGCCATTGGCGGAAACATTTTATACTCGTAGGTTGGCATTGCCAGCACAAGCGCCGCAGCCTTGTAGGCATCTGCCAGGACGAAGGAAGCGTCGGTATCAGGAATCTGGTGTATGGTGTACGGTACTCCTTCGGCCTTGATCCCCTCGATCACCGCATCCACACCCTGTTTGGTATAGCCGTACATCGATCCCCAAATGACGCAGATTTCCTTTTCGCAGGGAGCGCCGGTATTGTACCCGGCATATTTCGCGTACCGGGTAATAATCTCGGTCGGATTCGTGCGCCAGATGATCCCGTGGCTTGGTGCGACAACCCGCACCGGAAGACTGCCCAGTTTTTCAAGCGCTTTCAGTACAAAGGAGCTGAAACTGGCGACAATGTTGGAATAGTACCGCAAGGACTCGGCCTCGTAGAAGCGGTGCTCGTCTGCACTGAACTCGTCGTCAAACACCCGGTCTCCCACAATTCCATAGGAACCGAACCCGTCGCAGGAAAAAAGAATGCCGCAGGTTGCATCCCAGGTCATCATGGTTTCCGGCCAGTGAATGTTGGGCGTCTCGAAGAAGGTAAGAATCCTTCCCGCGCCAAGATCCAGGGTGTCTCCGTTTTTGACTTCACGGAGTCCTTCGGTGATTTTGAAAAAATTTCTGACCATAGCGATACCCTTCGGAGTGGAGATAATCTCCATGCCGGGGTTTCTCCGTTTCATTTCGATGATATAGGCGGTATGGTCGGGCTCAAGATGATTCAATATCAGATAGTCAATCTTTTCAAAGGACGACCCGCAGGAGGCAAGCTGTTCCGCAAAACTCGCTATCGAGCCTTCCCAGTCCTTGGCAAGATCGATCAGTGCGGTTTTCGCTCCCTTGACGACATACGAATTGAGAGTGACTCCATGAGGAATGGGCCAAATACCCTCAAACCGGGTATCCGTGGTAATATCCGCGTGTATCGCGAAGACGTTTTCGCATATTGAATGTGCTTTCATGACCCGGATTATACCGGATGAATGACTGTCTTTACAACCGCCGCGAGCCCCTCAGACAATCCTGTTCCGCCCGGATCGCTTGGCCTCGTACAGGTTTTCATCGGCAGCATCGATCAATGCGGTGGTGGTTTCACCGTGGTAATCCTGAACCCCGCCGCTGATAGTTATCCGGACGCCTTTTTCAAAGACCGCAGCCTCGATCTCAAGTCGTATCCGCTCGCAAATACTCCGTGCAATAGAGAGCGGAGTATTCGGGAAAACGAGTAAAAACTCCTCGCCGCCGTATCTGCCGGCTATGTCTGTCTCCCGGATATTTTTCTTTATAATGGCTGCTATTTTTGAAAGAACAATATCCCCGAAATGGTGTCCATGGGTATCATTGATGGCCTTGAAAAAATCAAGATCGAACATGGCAACCGAAAGATTTTGACCGGTGTTTCGTGCGGCAAGAACCGCTGCCCGCAATTCTTCGATTATTGCCCGGTGGTTTTTCAGGTTAGTCAAACCGTCGGTAGACGACTTGACCGCGAGCAGTTTGTTTTCTCTTTCCAGGAGTTCTTCGTTACGCTTTTTCTCGGTAATGTCAAACACGATTCCGGCAAGAAATACCGGATGGCCTGCCTCATCGTACTGGGTAATTTTTCCCCGGTCATAAAACCAGTGATAGCTTCCGTCCTGCGCCAGAATGCGATACTCGATCTCGTAGACATGGGCCTTGCCCCGCAGATGGTCGCGCATGGCATTCATTGCCCGCTCGTAATCGTCGGGATGCAATTTGTCGGTAAAGAACTGGTAGGGCACGGACGACAGGTCCGCTGGGAGCTCATACCCCAGGGTGGTAATTTTCAGCGGATTGAAGGTGACGCTGTTCGTTTTGATATTCCAGTACCAGTGTCCCAGGTTTCCCGTCCAGTCATATTCAAGCCGGGATTCCTGTTCCCGCTCCCGAAGGAGCTGTTCATTGAGCCGGGACAGTTCCTCAATCCGGGATACCAGTTCTTCATTGGACATGGTGTGATAATTCATATCAGCAAAGTCTCGACCTGTCCCGGAAAAATGTCAAGTCACGGGCAATTCACCGCTGGCAAGAGACCCGTTTACATGGTACCATCAAAAAAATGACGGCACCGCGTACATCCTTTTCCTATACCTTTGCTCCCATGGCAACCCTTTCCCACGAAGCCCTTCGACGCCTGATCCACCGGTACGGCGATCCTGATGAATACTTTACCGAAATGATTCACGCTCCCTCGTTCATCCGCGGGGGTAAATTCGAAAGCTGGTATGTCCGTACCGGCCCGAGCCCCGACCGACTTGTGTGGCAACTTACCGGCGGCGACGCCGAGCCGCTTGCCGAGGCCGCCCGTCGCCTGGTACGGCTTGGGGGTATGGGAATTGACCTTAACATGGGCTGTTCCGCTCCCGATATAGCCCGTTTCGGCGCCGGAATTTCCTGGATGACGAAGGACCGGTCAATAACCCTGGATATGGTTTCCCGTGTCCGTGCGGCAATTGACGCTGAGGACGCCTTGTCTTCCCGGGGCGGACGGCACCGACTGAGCGTAAAACTTCGTCTTGGACTAGCCGAGGACTATGAAAATCTGTACTCATTTTGCCGGGAATTGGTGAACGCCGGGGTTGAATCGATCACCCTGCATCCCCGTGTCAAAAGCGACTCCTATAGCAGACCGGCCCGGCATGCACAGGTAAGCCGTCTTGCCGCGGACCTCGGGGTTCCGGTTTTCGGCAACGGAGACATCTCGACAGCCGAAGAAGCCCGCACGTACCGGGAAACACGCGGTTGTTCGGGACTTATGATCGGCCGTGGCGCTGTCACCCATCCCTGGATATTCCGGGACCTCGCGGCTGCAGGATCGGCCGAACGCATCGATCACCGTGAAGTCGCCGAGTATTTTCTGGAGGCCCTTGCAGTATGCCAGCCGCCGGAATTTCAACTTTCGCGTGCACGTCGTTTTTTCTTTTATTATTGCGACAATTTTACCTTTGCCCACCATATTAAAATGAAGATACAAAAAGCACAAAGCCCCGAGGCCATCGGGGCTTTGCTGGATCAGTATTTTGTCGAGGTTCCGGAAGACCGGTACGTACTCAATTCCCGGACTGGGGAAACACCTTCTTGAAGGCTTCAAGCACCGCTCCGCTTGACGGACGGGCATCAATGTCAACCAGTTTTTTCGCGGTCCGGTAAAACGCGATGAGCGGCGCGGTTTGGGAGCGGTAGACTTCCAGGCGCTTGGTAATTGCCTCGATTTTATCGTCTTCCCGAATAAAGAGCTCGCCGCCGCATTTATCGCAGACACCCTCTTTGGCGGGGGGCATAAATTCCACATGATAATTCTGGCTGCAATTTCTGCATACGCGGCGGCCGGAAAGACGGGCGACCACGTCCTTGTCGGCTATGTCAAAATTGACGGCGGAATCCACCGTGACAATGCCGGCAAGGGCTTCCGCCTGGGGAATGGTTCGGGGGAAACCGTCAAGAATAAAACCGTCTTTTGCGTCGCTTTTATCAAGCCGTTCCTTGACCAGTTCAATGGTAATATCGTCGCTTACCAGCTGACCGGCATCGATAATGGCTTGTACTTTCAGACCGAGCGGCGTTTTCTCCCGAATTGCTGCACGAAAAATCTCGCCGGTCGATATATGGGGAATCGCGTATGTCCCGGCAACCATGGCGGCCAATGTGCCTTTTCCTGCTCCGGGCGGTCCTAAAAATATAAGTTTCATCAAGGGCTCCTCGTATGGAATTATACCATGATACCGGTAAAAAATGCCTCTTGCAAGTAGGAGGCGAGGAATCACTGGAAGTATGCATCAAGATGTTTTAATATGGTAGAAAGGGAGAAGTGGATGGTACAGACTTACCGGCATAAAATGTTCGCCCTGATGTTTCTCTATGCTCTGTATGTTTCATTCTCCCTTGCGGGCCTTCATAATTGTGCCAACGCCACCGCTGCGCTGGTAACGTTGAGCGGTTCTGTCTTTTTGTTTCAAACTGCCCGACGGGCAAGTTCCTTTTCATTTATCTGGTATTCCCTTTCTGCCGCCCTGTTTGCCTGGTTCATTGGCGACCTGGTGTGGACAATTGTCGGGTGTGCGTCGTCCGATCCACAGAACGTAATCGCCCTTTATTATGTGTATATTCTTCCCGGTTTGTGCATTCTGTCGGCTCTGGTGTATCTGTCCGTCCGGGGAAGACGGCAATGGGCCCGTCTACAGTTCCTTGCGGATATATTGGCCATATTTATGTCCGTCCTTGGTTTCGCCTATTTTTTCTTTTTCCCCGATCATTTTCTCCTGCTTATATCCTTTGATCCCCTGCAAATTTCTACGTTTGTGTATCTGGTAACCGATCTTCTCATTATTACCCTCGCGTTGACCGTGTATTTGTCCCTCAAGCCCTTTGCCATTCCCCGCTACGTGCTCGCCAGTTTTCTGGGTCTCATTCTCTTTACCGGCGGGGATCTTTTGTACATTTATATATTCCTTGGCGGTCAGTATGTTCCCAATTCCCTTTCGGACATACTGTCCCTGGCGGGCCTGACGGCTATTGCCTCGGGCGGTATTCTGTATACCGTCCGTCCCGTTCCCTTTTTCTCGACCGACAGGGATACCGTCTCCTTTCGCGCCGTTATCAACCGAAGCATTATCCTTATTGCCATTCCGCTCATTGCCATCGCCCTGAAGCCCGGCCGCATCGAGCAGGTGGGTTATTTTGCCATCATCATTTTGCTCCATCAGCTGCTTACCCATTTTTTTCGCGGCCTCATTGTGCGCGACATGGAAATTTCCCAGCATGAGCGGCAAAAGACCCTTCTCGAGGCGGTCATCCAGGAGCGTACCCGCGAACTGCGGGTCATGAACCAGACACTTGAAAACCTTATCAAGCGGGACGCAATTACCAGCCTCTTTAACCGCAAATATTTCATGGAATATACCGAGGAAGCCATTGAGACCGCCGGCGACGATGACCGTGTCTGGATGCTTCTTCTTGACTTTGACCGGTTCAAGTCCATCAACGACCTCTATGGCCATGATGTGGGCGACCAGATTTTGCGGGTTATCGGCCGCCGTCTGGACGGGCTTTCGGGCGAGCAAACCGTTGTCGCCCGACTCGGCGGTGACGAGTTCGGCGTCGTCGCCTTTCGTCCCAAGGAAGAAAGCATATCCCGCCTGATCCAGAATGTGCTCAAGCAGTATGATGAACCGGTCCGGATCGGGGCCTTTTCCATTCATGTATCGGTCAGTATCGGCGTGTCCGTGTGGCCGGATGACGCGAGCACGCGCTCAGACCTGATGCGCCATGCCGATATCGCCCTCTTTGTGGCAAAGAAAAACCATTTTTCCAGTACCGCGTTTTTCGACCGGGCAACCAACATCATTATCGCACGTAAAAACCAGATAGATTTAGGGCTCAAAAAGGCCGTCATCGCTACGGAATTCTGTCTTGTGTTTCAGCCCCAGTTTTCCGCCGGCAGCAACCGCCTGGTCGGCATGGAGGCGCTGGTGCGGTGGGACAGCCCGGAGATGGGGATCGTTCCGCCGGACGAGTTTATTCCTATCGCCGAGGAGAACGGCTTTATTCTGCCGCTCAGCGAATGGATTTTCCGGAACGCCATGCAGAAAATTGCGGTGTGGAATACAACCTATGGAAAAAATCTTGTCATGGGCATCAATGTCTCTCCCATCCATCTTGAGGACGGCAATTTCCTGTCAACCTTTAACGCGATGCTTGCCGAATACCGCGTCGACCCGTCCTGGCTTAACCTTGAAATTACCGAGCGGTTTGCCATGACCGAGGATGCCTACATCGTGACGCTTTTTGACCGCCTGGGCGAGATGGGTGTCAAAACCTCGATCGACGATTTTGGCACGGGCTATTCCTCGCTCAGTTACCTCAAGCGCTACTCGATCGATTACCTGAAAATCGCAAAGCAGCTTATTGACGGGGTTTCAACGAACGATACCGATTTCCAGCTGGTGCAGGCTATCATTTCCATGGCAACCGTGCTTTCCCTGCGCACCATTGCCGAGGGTGTCGAGAACGAGGATCAGTACCGGGCGCTCGAGAAACTGGGCTGCGACGAAATTCAGGGGTATTATTTCGGCCGTCCGATTGACGGGGACGAGTTTGAAGAATTGCATTTGAAAGAATGAGGGGGGAGCGCGGGCCGTTGTTTCCCGCCTTTTGCTCCCAATTTGTCCCTGCCGGCGCGAACTCGCTTCACGCTGACAGGGCCAGGTCGGGTTTTATTCAAATCGTGTTGAACCGTTTCGTACTATCCGTCGAATCTTATAAAAGTTTTTACCGTCCTCTTCCAGTGTAAAGACAAAGGTTGCTCCAGTTGCGACGACCGTTGATGTGGTGCCTATTGTTGATGGATTTCCCAATGTCCCGTAAGGGTCAAATTCGCTTTCCCAAAAGCTCGCATTCGCGGTGTCGTAGTCATCAGCGTCCGGATGCGTGTGTTCTTTCAGTGACCCCCAGTTTCCGGCATTTGCATCGCTGACAAATTCTTTCATTCGCTCTCCGGGAGTCATTGTCTCTTCCTGCAGCATGTCGCAGCCGGAAAGTACCGTCAGTACCACAAGTGCGCTTGCAATCAGCGCGGTTAGGATTCTCGTCTTTTTCATACCCTGTCCTCCTTAATAATCATTTTCGTTCAGTTCGGGAACTATTTCTTCTTCGTATCTGTCCAGAATTTCCGCATGCCGGGCAAGAAAGCCCCGGGTCGCCGTTTTATGCGACAGGGGATCCCGGCTTCGCACTTCCATGTACATATTGGCAAGGACATAGCGTCTGACACCCAGATAATTCAATGCGTGATACCGGATGTTCAAAATGAGGGCCGAGCGGTTGTCGATCGCCGGTGCAAGCACTTCTTTCTCATACGTGTTGAGCGCTCCGGTGTCCCCTTTCGCGGCCAGAGCCTTGAACTCGCGGGATGCCTTTTCCCAGACGGCGGTGGCCTCGGCGTAGGGAGCCTTCAGCTCGAAGAGGGCGTCGCGGTACACGGTCAACTGTGCCTCAAGGCGGTCAAGGGCCGCGAGCGGGTCCGCAAGGAAGTCGTCGTTCCGGTTTTGGTTCCAGCCGCTGAAATCCAGTTCGCGGCCAAGGCGGGTATACTTGACGCCGGGCGCCTTTCCGGGCTCCACCTCCACTATCTCGTCGGCCAGAAGCTCTATGGTTTCGCCCTGCGCGCTGACGTCGACAATACCCTCGTCGACCGCGATCAGCACCGAGCCCTCGCGGCCGGCAAACACCGTAAACTCGGTTCCGCGGACGGCGGCGACCATACTGTTCGTCTGAATCACCGGGGAGCGCCCGGTGACGCGGTTAATCTTGTAGCCCACCTGGCCCGCGGTGGTTGCCAGCACCGGCCGCGTATTCTGCCCGGTTCCGGTAGACGAATAATTGAACACCGAATCCTTCATAACCCGGATACTGCTGCCGTCGGGAAGGGAAAGCTCCGTA
This sequence comes from Spirochaetales bacterium Spiro_09, assembly GCA_001604385.1. GTDB lineage: Bacteria > Spirochaetota > Spirochaetia > Treponematales > Treponemataceae > Teretinema. The sequence goes on from LVBK01000046.1 coordinate 26,609, forward strand.
TAACCGTCGCGGCCGGTCAAAACCGACTCCCCGTAACTGACCGTACTGCCGAAATCGGCTTCGCGCAAACTGCCGGCGGCAGACTTTATGCGCGTGCTTCCCTCGGTGTACACCACCTTCGCCGGTTGTGCGGCAAGAACGGCAAGACAAGAGAGAACCAGCGTCCCGGCAAGTATTATTTTTTTGTTCATAGAGGCCCCCTCATGCCGCGCACCCGGGGGTATCCCTTGATTTTGCGTTCAAGCAACAAAAGATAGCGGCCGTCATCGCTTTCCACCGTGACCAGGGACGTGTCCCGTCCGGTATATTTGGAAAAAAAGTTTTGCATGTCGAAGGAACGCGCAAAACTCGTCCAGCTTTCAGGATTGACAGGCTCGCTCGACACCATTCGCGCGTTCTCCATCAAAAAAGAAGATTCCGACAAATTGACCCACAAACGCTCAACGTCGGACTCGAGGTAGAGAATTTCACTGTCGAAGGCGAAGGGCACGGCCGCGAGAGACTGGATACCCTGGACGCCGCCGGCGTTAATCAGATCCACCAGGCGCATAACGTCCCGTTCCTTTTGAACATGGGGCGCGCTCGTGCAGGACGCGAGCAGGGCAAGTGTCGCCACAAGGGCGATCGAAGAAATTTTCACATAGACCTCCTTAGCCGGTTATGTCTTTGTTTCACTAAGTGTATCACAAGTCCAGTGCGCAAAAAAGGACGCGGTATTCCCATGCAACGCTGTTGCCCGTAATTGCCGCTTCCAGATGCTGCCGAAAGCTCGATCGTTCAGCGGCGGATACCCGCTCCTCAAGGGCCTTGCCAAGCGGAGACTGCTTCGCATCCAGCCACCGCTCGATGTCGGCCGGATCGGGCGATCGATACTCGGTAAAGGTTTTTTCCGTTATTTCTGCGGTAAAGCCTTTTTGTTCAAGAACGGCGGAAAGGGTTGCGGGCGTCCACGCATAGCGCGCATCGGCCGAGTCGGTAAAGACGGCGTGCTCCGCGGCCTGTATGTCGGCGGAAACGGTCATTCCCGTGCGCTCGAGTAAGCGTGACAGACGCATCCCGAGAGAGGGCACCCGGACGGAAAAGACCACTCGCGCTCCGGGTGCCCCGAAAGGAGTTACGGTATCGATAAAGGAAAGAATGCCGTCAACCGTGTAGGCGGGGTCTTTCGAGATTATTCGGTCGAAGGGGGCTTCAAAGGGGTTCCGGTTGTCGCAGATGGCCTGCATGCTTTCAAGCGCCGGGCGGTCAAGTTCTTCAAGGTTCTCGGCGTACTGGAGCAAAATATCTCTCGCTTCGGCCGAGCGGCACAGTCCGGCGCTGAAGCCTTCGGGAACCAGGCGTCCCGCTTCCCAGACAAGGAGGCCGTCATCTGCCTGGAAGACCAGTACCCGATGGTGGCGCGCAAGGGAGGCGGCAGTCAGGACGGTATTGCGGATATCCAGCAGCGTTGCGGATTTCCCGGAATCAAGCCGGCGCGCCCACTGCTCCCGTCGGCTTGAGGCAGGGCTGAAGGTCAGAATCTCGGCTATCTGGTCATCGCCCGCCTCTCCGGCCAGAATGGCTGCCACCTGTAATTCCCGGCGTGCAAGCACTTCGTCCCGTATGCGGCCCTCGTGACCCTGTACGGAGGGGTTAAAGAAAACCCGACCAACCAGCGCGTCGGGAAGGTATTGCTGGGCTGCCCAGTGTTCGCGGTAACTATGCGGATAGATGTATCCCTTCCCGTGTCCGAATTCTTTCGCATCGCGGTTCGCGTCGCGCAAATGGTTCGGCACCTCGGCTTCTTCTGCCTCGACTGCCGCGAGGGCGTCGAAGTAGGCAAGAAGACTGTTCGACTTCGGACAGGTTGCGAGGTAGGTCGCGGCCTGTGCCAGGTGATACTGGCCTTCGGGCATGCCGACGCGGTCAAAGGCGGCGGCGCAGGCTTCAACAATGCCGATCGCGGCCGGGTCAGCAAGACCGGTATCCTCGCAGGCCGAGATGAGCATACGCCGGAAAATAAAGTGCGGGTCTTCACCGGCCGCGATCATGCGGGCCATCCAGTATAATGCGGCATCGGGATCGCGCCCCCGCAGTGACTTGATAAACGCGCTGATAACATCGTAATGGTAGTCGCCGTCGCGGTCATATAAAATGGCCTTTTTCTGTATGCTTTCTTCGGCAGTATTCCGGTCAATGTGGATTGCCGTTCCGGGTGTCGCCGGCCATGAGGGAGCCGAGGTTTCAACGGCAAGTTCGAGAGCATTAAGGAGGCTTCGGGCGTCTCCGGAAGCAGTGTCGACCAGATGGGCCAGGGCATCATCGTCGATGGTCACCTGCCAGGCGCCGTATCCGCGCTCGCTGTCGGAAAGGGCCGCGCGAGCCGCCCGGGCAAGGTCGTCCTTGGTAAGCGCTTTGAGCTGGAATACGCGGCTTCTGCTGACCAGGGCCTTGTTAACCTCGAAAAAGGGATTCTCGGTCGTCGCCCCGATCAGGATGATGGTCCCGTTTTCCACCCAGGGAAGGAGGGCGTCCTGTTGCGCGCGGTTCCAGCGGTGAACCTCGTCAACGAAAAGGATGGTGCGGCGGTTGTACAGTTTTCGCTGTTCGTCCGCGACAGCAATTGACTCGCGGATTTGCTGAACGCCCGCAAGTACTGCGTTCAGGGTGACAAAATTGCTTTTTGTGTGATTCGCTATGACGCGGGCAAGCGTCGTTTTGCCGGTACCGGGTGGACCGTAGAATATGACCGAGCTCAGCTGGTCCGCCTGGATTGCCCGGCGTAACAGCCTTCCCGGGCCGATGATGTGGTCTTGTCCAATGTATTCATCAAGCTTTCGGGGACGCATTCGCGCGGCAAGAGGTTCGTGCCTGCCGTTTTCGGTTTCCGCAAATAATTCCATTCAGCGTCCTTTGCCAGGGTACCGAGCGAGCCTTCCGGCCGGTCGACACCCTGTGTACGGTCTGGCCTTTTTTGGTGTTCCTTCCGGTTATTCCCGGTTCCAGTTTGGCTGCGATACCGGATGATACGACCATAATCCGAACTGTAAGGGATAGATGACCGCCGCATATAAAACGTAGTCATTTGCTCCGGCTGCGGGAGCGGCGAAAATAGTTCCGGTATTCCACATGCCGACGGTACCGGTGTACTGGTCGCGCTCTTGCGTTTTAATGGATGAGTAGTCTGCGGTACCGGGCAGCTGGGTTGAGGCAAGAACCGGGATTCCCGCCGGGCGGTCTATAATCACTTCCCGGTATCCATCCTTGGAGCCGCCTGAGTACAGGAGGATCCCCTGTCGATTTCCGCCCGTAACCGGGTCTGTCAGGGGAAGATATGAAAGGCCGGTAATCGGGCTGGAGCTTGCTGCACGGCTTGTCCATACGCCGCTTGTCCACTGGTAAATGGTACTTCCAGCCGCGACATACAGAGCCTCTGCTGTTGCGGTCAGGGCAGAAATATTTGCATTGGGGGCTCCGGCAACCGCAGTACCGGTTACATCATACACTCCGGCTGTTGTCGCAAAGTAGGAAACGCCCCCGAAGGAAACGCCGTCAATAATTGACGCAAGACCGGTTGCTCCCGGAATGGCGGTCATTCCCGCTGAAGTCAGAGAGTACGCGTTTCTGCTGGCGTTATCCACGCGGAAGGCCAGTATCTGGCCCGAACCGTTCACTATTTTTTCGACTCCGCTTGAGCCGGGTACCGATGTCCAGGAGTCATCGTTTTCCAGAACATACACCGAACCCGTTGTTGATTCGGTTCCTGAAAGGAAGAGACCGAAAACATCGGTTCCATCCGTTGCAAGACCATACCCGAAATCGGTGGGTGTATCCAGTTTATCCCAGTCTCCGGTGCCGCTGCTACGCCGAAAAACATAGCCGTTTGATACGTAGATATCGCTGTCCAGGGCAAAAATGGAATGTATTGCACCGACAATGCTTGCTTCCCGAATTTTTTCTTCGTTTTCAATGGCAGCAAAAATGGGATCCTGACTGCAGGATGCAAGAAACATGGATGTCAGCGCGCCCAGAAGCAGAATTGCAGATATATGTCCGGTTCTCATGTATAGTATTCTCCGTTTCTTAGAAGTGATAGCGGAAGCCGAGGGTTACACTGGCAAAGTTTCCCAGACGGTTATATGAACTTTCTTCATAAAACTGCGGCAAGAGGTGCCACCCCACTGAACCCCCGAAAGACCATTCCGGGTTGTACTGAAAATATGCCGCGGCCTCGGGTTTCAGGACAAGGCCAAAATAGTTTCTGTTCAAGTAGGTCTGAAAGGCAAAACCGCCTGCCAGGGAGAGGGGCACATGAATTCGGTTGTATACCAGCTCATAGCTTGCCTTGAAAGTCAGTGGAAGATAAAAAAAAGTGTTTTTCCCCAATGTCGAGTTGTAGGCAAAGCTGATTTCACCGCCAAGCGACATGCGGGAGCTGATAAAGCGGGAGTAGGCAAGATTTCCCAGTCCCCCGAGATTCAGTTTATCCATTCGGCTCACTCCATCCGCACTAACGGAGAAGAGGGGGAAATTTGGTCCCAGACTGACGTGTATGTACTGATCTCCTGAACGGATAGGTTCATAATCGAACACCGTTTCGGGCTGGATGGGTTCCGGTTCGGTTTGTGCAAAGAAAAAGGCGGGAGCCGCAAGGGCACACAACATGGTGATGATCAATCGTTTCATGTGAACACTATACCTCATTTATTTCGCTATTGTCTATTAAAGCCGGTACATGTTACAACAATGTAACGGTTCACGAGTTACTGACCGGCCTGTGTATTCCCGTTCCGCAAGCAGGAACTTGCCGACAGGCGCTATGGAGCTTTTGTCGGCACCCAAATAATCATATGTAGTGGAGGTTCAAATATGAGCGCTGTAGTAATTGACGGCTTTGCCGTTGCTGCTTCTGTGCGGTCTCGTGTCGCTGCCGAGGTGGCCACCCTTGTTCAGCGGGGAATTTCCCCGTGCCTGGCAGTAGTGCTGGTCGGAGAAGATCCCGCATCGGTATCCTATGTCAGCGGCAAGGAAAAAGCCCTTGCCGAAGTGGGTATGACCGATCGCAGTTACCGCCTTCCTTCACACACAACGGAATCGGAACTTCTTGATTTGATTGCGCGTCTTAATGCTGACACCTCCGTACATGGCATATTGGTGCAGTTGCCGCTGCCCCGGCATATAGACGAAGCACGAATTATCATGGCTATTGATCCGGCCAAGGATGTTGACGGCTTTCATCCGGTGAATGTCGGTAATATGGTAATTGATCGCCCCTGTTTTTTACCCTGTACCCCTCATGGCGTGCTTGTACTGCTTCGTGAGGCGGGAATAGAAACGAGGGGAGCTCATGCGGTTGTTGTTGGCCGCTCAAATATAGTCGGTAAGCCCCTTGCGATTCTTCTGGCACGACGAGATTGCAATTCGACGGTTACCGTCTGTCATACGGGAACCCGTGACCTACCGGCAATTACGAAACAGGCCGATATCTTGATTGCGGCCGTCGGAAAGCCCCGGGTCATTACCGCTGACATGATCAAGCCGGGAGCGGCCGTTATCGATGTCGGTGTCAACAGGGTAGAGGATCCGACAGCGAAGAAAGGATTCCGTCTGGTAGGGGATGTGGATTTTCAGCCTGCCTGCGAGGTAGCCTCGTTTATTACTCCGGTTCCCCGGGGGGTCGGACCAATGACTATCGCAATGCTGATGGAGAATACGCTTCTTGCAGCGCAGCGAAATCTCTAGGGTTTTGGAAAGTTCCCATTAGCAGGATGAGTAACCGTGATAGATATCCAGAATGAACGAGACAACAGGGAAGTTCCCCTGAAGAAGGTAGGCATCAAGGGCTTGCGCTATCCGGTGGAAGTGCTGGATCGTGATCATCGCATACAACACACAACCGCACAGGTGAATCTCTACGTCAATCTGCCGCATCATTTTAAGGGGACGCACATGAGCCGCTTTATCGAGGTGTTTCACCAACACCGCAAGCGGCTTTCCATGCCCCATTTTCTTGATATGCTCGAGGAAATACGAGTCTCCCTGGAAGCAGCACGCTCTTTCGGAGAACTTGAATTTCCCTATTATATAGAAAAGATTGCACCCGTTTCCGGACAGTCCTCGATGATGAGCTATGATTGCGCCTTTGAGGGCATTGTAAGCGGCCCCGAGTGCGAAGAAGGCCCGTCCCGGGTTTTCTTCGTTTCCGTTGCAGTACCCGTCCAGACCGTTTGTCCCTGCTCCAAGGCCATCAGTGCATACGGCGCTCACAATCAGCGCGGTGTTGTACGGGTGAAATTGCAGGTAGGTCCAGACTTTTTCTGGATAGAGGATCTTGTATCGCTGATTGAACAGTGCGCGTCCTGTGCGGTGTGGACGCTTCTTAAACGTGAGGATGAGAAAGCGGTCACCGAAATGGCCTATGACAATCCCAAATTTGTCGAAGATCTTGTACGCGATGTTCTTCTTGCCATTCCCCGGTTGGGGAATTTTCCCTGGTTCAGTGTCGAAGCAGAAAACTTCGAGAGTATTCACAATCATAATGCCTTTGCGTACGCAGAAGGTCCCGGAGTGTCCTCGGTATGACCTATTTTTTTGAATCGTATGGTTGTCAGATGAACATCGCCGAATCCGCATCGGTTGAGCAACTTCTAATGTCACGGCTCTGGGAGAGAGCCCCTTCGGGGGAACAGGCCGATCTTGTCATATTGAACACGTGCTCGGTTCGCATTACTGCAGAAACCCGTGTGGCCGGTCGTATTGCCCATTACGCTGCGGAGAAGAAAAAACGGTCATGTACTCTCCTGGTAATGGGTTGTATGGCTGAGCGATTGCATGACACGTTCTTTGAGGAATTTCCTGCAGTCGATTATGTCGTTGGCATGTTTGAACGCGATTTATTTTCCGATATATTTGCAGCGATCGAGCAGGGCCGGCATTGGCAACAGCTCGATGAAAAACCGGTCAATGCCTATCATTTCGCGTCATCGTCCTATACGGAAGGTTCCTTTCAGTCCTTCGTTCCCATCATGAATGGCTGCAATAATTTTTGCACCTACTGTATCGTTCCCTATGTTCGCGGCAGAGAGGTTTCCCGAAGTCGGGACGAAATTTTAGCTGAACTGGATGTTTTGGCCGACAGGGGTGTGCGGGAAATTACCCTTCTCGGGCAAAATGTCAATTCATACAGTTGGACTGATTCAGAATCGGGGCGGTCATATTCCTTTCCCTCTCTTTTATCGGATATTGCGCGACATATTGAAAAAAAGGGTATCATTCGATGGGTTCGGTTCATGTCGAGCCATCCAAAAGATGTATCGGACGAGCTTATTGACGTGATTGCCCGTGAACCGGCTGTGTGCAAGCTGATTCATCTTCCGGTTCAGCATGGCTCTGACAGAATACTGTCGGCGATGAACCGGCGGTATTCCCGAAAGGATTATGAAAATCTGGTCGAGCGAATGCGTAAACGAATTCCGGGTTTGAGCCTTTCGACCGATATTCTGGTCGGTTTTCCCGGTGAAACGGAAGAAGATCTTGAACGTACGCTGGATCTACTGAAGCTTGTCAGATATGATGCGGCCTTCATGTACCATTACAATCCGAGGGAGGGGACAAAAGCCTATGCCCTTCCTGACCGAATTCCCGACGAAGTGAAAAAGGAACGCCTTGACCGGGTAATCCGCCTTCAGCATGCAATCACGCGTGAACTCATGCAAAGCCGAATCGGAAAGGAAGTTCCGGTTTTGGTGGAATCTCCTTCGAGAAACAATCCGGAGGAATTGTTCGGACATACCGAGCAGGGTGAGATGGTGGTGTTTGAAGGAGCCCTGGATTCATCGTTTATTGGTAATTTTGTCGTAGCTCATCTTGTCAGCTTGCATGGCAGAACGTTCCGTGCGAGAATGATACACGCATGAAATGGAGGATGACCCATGTCCCTGAAACTCCTGAGTTTTCTTTCTAGTCTTGTACTGATAACGCTGTTTATTGGTTTCAACCTGGACAACCGGTGCGATGTATCATTCATTTTCTATACATTCCGGGATGTCCCCATTTTTGTCAGCCTTCTTTTTGCCTTTCTGTGCGGTTCTATTGCCGTTTTGCCCTTTGTCGGACATAAAAAGAAGTCAACCGGCAAAAAAACGCCGGATCAGGACAAACCGGCAAGAGCGAAGGAATCCTCTCCCCGCTCAAGAAAAAATTCCGACCACACTATTGTCAACCGGGACGGTTTGCATTGAACCGGTGCGTTACACCTCGGCTCTATCATTTTCTTGCAGGTACACTTTTTTTCTTCGGACTGTCCTGGGCTACCCCCTCCTTCGATCTTCCTCAGTCCATGCGCACGGAAGTTACACGTATACTGTCCTTGAAGTCGTATGATGAAATTGCGGCCTCGTTGGTTCAGTTAGCCAATAAACAGCAAAAGATTGAAGACAGACAGACCCTTTCAGGTTTTCTTGCGTCTTACCAGGAGCGTCTGGGCAAATTCGATGAGGCTGTGCTTACCTATACCTCAGCAGCTGCCCTTCTTCCCGGCACAAGCTCCGATTTGCTTTCACTGGATGCAGCAAGGTGCTATCTTATGATGAACGATACTCAAGCTGCCGCTGATATTGTAAATAAGGTGCTTCTTTCGGGTCTTGATCCCGCAGTACAGGGAAGAGCCCGTGCCTACGGCCTGTGGATCCGGATTGTCTCCAGTGACCGGGAACAATCCCTTTCATTGATCCGTTCTCTGACCCAGGATGTATCTTTCGAGGATTACGCGCCCGCTTTGTTGTTTGGTCTGTGGTGGGCTGAACATAATGGAGAGGCCCGGGACCTTTTGCTGTCAACATGGCCGCTCAGCCCCGAGGCGGCAATAGTTCGGGGCGAGGTTGCCGTTTCGCCGCAATCTTTCTGGTTCCTGATGGACCGACAATCCGTCAATCAATCCCGTGTGGAGAATACCGTCCAGGAATCAGTCTCTGTTCCTGAACCGGTACAGAAGGAATCAGTGCCAATCGAGTCGACCCCTTCAGACAAGGATGTTCTGTGGCAACAAGTTGGTTTTTTCCGTAACAAGGACTATGCGGATGAATTAGCCCGACGTCTGCATGCTCTCGGGTTGTCGCCTCTGATTCGCAGTGAACGGCGTCCGAGCGGAACCGAATATTTTGTGGTGCTTGTGTCCGAGGACAATAATTTCACTACTGCGGCAAAACTGAAAAATGCCGGGTATGAAAGCTTCCTGGTAATCGATTAACGTCAAGCTGGTAGCTACTGGGTGTTTGAACGTGTAAACACCTGCCCGGCACTGCCTGTTACGTTCAATCCGTGAATTGAAACCTGAACTTCTGTTAACAACAATATATTGTCTTTCAATTCTGCCTGAAAAAAGGTCGATCTGGATCCAGTCTGTTCGGGCTTGAATTGGAGAACCTGTGTGTCGCGTACCTTTAGCACCGCACAGATACCTGTCTCCGTTCTGTCTTCACGTTGCAGGGTGTATCGAAAATTCTCGATGGTCAGTTGGGTCTTGTCTTCTGCTGTCCACTGCGTCTTCGAGACAAGCACTTTATTAAGCGGCAAGGTCTCTGTATTGTACGGAGTTCCTGTTTCGGCTGGCCGTGTGGACATTTTTCTGTACTGACCATCCCAGTCGGAAGCGACGCCAATTTTTAGTTTGACATCTTCCTGAATCTTTATTTTGATCTCGTCAATACTGGTGACTTCAATATCGATCATTCTTCGTATACTGGAAATTGATCTGTTCCGTGAGGTGAGATATGCACCATACCGGCGAGGTACACCGGATTCGATCGAGTACACTTCCTCGGTATTCGTATTATGGAAAATAATCTCTTTCTCATCGGGATTAATAAATAAGTACCGGGTCGTATTTCCGCTTGAATTTGAAATATACCAGAGGCCTGACAGAAATTGCATGAATGAGGTAATGTCTCCGCCCTGTAATTGACGTATGAGGTTGCTTTCTATTTTTTTTCCGGGAATTTTCGATTCTGAGGAGAGAATATACCGTTTGAGGTTATTATCCCACCGATATATCCGTTCAATCTGGTCAAGGGTTTGCTGGGCCTCGGGATCGGAATTATAAGACACAACCGGATAGCTTTCGCCGGTTGTCAAGCCCAGTTCATAGGCGTCTGATCTCTGTATCTCCCGGATATTGATCGGTCCATCCGCACGCAGGTCAGCAACGGGAGTAAAGGAAACGGTTCCGTCCTGACCGATTGAGGGCAGATAAATTGCCAGTAATTGATGATTTTCTGCCGTCATACCCGAGAAGACCAGGGCGTTTGAGCGGTTTCCGATTACATCCAGTATGTAGAACAGCAGTGTCCGCGATTGTGTTATGCCGGTTTTAATGGGTTCCAGTCGCACATATTCGCTGGCCGAGCTCCGTTGTATCGCCGGAACAAGGTAAATGTATGGCTCGGGAAGTTTGCGTACCGCGCAAATTTGATCCTGCAGGCCATCCTTGTCGAGATCGATATTGAGTGCTTGCAGAAATGTTTCATCTGCTTCGAGCTTGATCAGGGGCTGTATTTGAGACTCATCGTATATTGCCGTTTCTGATACAGCAGCGGTTTGTTCGGTGGTTTTTCCGGGAACTACGGGAATGATAGTCCGGGCTGCCGGTCTGCTTTCTGTTGACTGTGTTAGTTCATCACGGAATGCGTACAACAAAACCAGTACTGCAATCAGCAGAACTGTCATGAGTATAAAAAGTATCTTTTTCATTATTATTCCCGGGTTTCGCGGCGTTCATCCCGCGAAGAACTCCTTCTTCTTTTCGCAACCAGTATACCTGTGCCAACAATTATCAGGAGGAATAGTAACACGACAAGGGCGTAGACCGTCAGTCGACTGGTGTATTCTTTTCCTGCAGTAGAATTATTTCCGGCAGTGTATGAGTGTACAGAATTATCGGGGGGTTGGGAATCCGCTTCCGGGCTGTTTTCACGCGCTACCGCACTACTTTCCGGATCAAGCTCGCTCGATCCTTTAAAATCATGCTCGCGCTCCACGCTCGCTTCCACGATTGAGTAATACAGATCGCGGCTTGTTTGAACGACCTGTTGATGAATATCCATGTCGAGCGTGATTTCGTACCAGGAGCCGTGGTCAATTGTGCGTGCCTGAGCCAGGTAGGGACTGGTAAAGCGTTCCTCAATGCCTGCGTACCGCGATGTCCAGGGTGCTTCCTGTTTGAGATCCGTCAGCAAGTACATTATTTTCATACGGTCATTTGGTTCCCGCCTTTCCAGCGCGCCCTTGATCGTATCAAGAGCCAGACCAATGTCCGTATATTCCCCGTCAGGTCGTATTCGAGTAAAAGCGTCTGCTACCCGATGCTTGTCGGCGTCTTCAACGATAGTTGCGGTAAATACCTGTTCTGTTCTTCCATAAAATTGCCATACAGTAATCCAGTCTCCGGGAATCAGCATTTGGGTAAGCAGATGTGAGTTAACCCATTCATGCATATCATTAAATTTGTTTTCTTCTGCCATGGACAAGGATTTGTCAACCAAAAAGAAAAAATCGACGGGTATAGTGCGTTCTCCGGAAAAACATGGTGGGAGCTGAAAGATAAACAGCGCCGCGGCTAAACAAAAAACAGTCGAATATCGCATTGTTACTCCGTTGGTGGTGTAATAATGACAGTTTATACT
>LVBK01000047.1 GCA_001604385.1 Spirochaetales bacterium Spiro_09
AAATCAATCTTCTGAAATTCATTCAACTTCTTGATTAAATGTTCGTACTTCCTTTTATAGGAACTAGCTTGATAAATTTTGAAAATTCCTTCAATTACTTTTTTAATTCCTACTTGTTGGGCTTCGCGTAAGTAATCATCTTGTTTTATTCTTCTGGAACCAGAGTCAGTTTTAAACTCAATCAAATAGTCTTTCGAGTTTTCATCAACCGCATAGAAATCAACTTTATAGGATCGATCAGCATAATTCGTAGATTCGTGTTGAGGCTTAACTGTGGCTAAACGAATTGGGAGCTCCGGAATTATTCCAATTATTTCTACTCCTAAGAAATCTGTAAGAGCATCCTTTAAATAAAACCCAACCAAACTATCAATTCTTGGTTCTGCTTTGTAGGCTGGCAATTTCTTCCAGTCCTTCATCATTTCAAAGTATTCATTCCAATTCATATCTTGCCTTTATCATTCTTTTATTATCGACCCCAAAATGTCTTACAACTCCCCGGTATGCGCTATATTGCATCTATATTCACCCTTATGTAGTTGCGTGATATATCCCTCATTATTAGTATATCGCGCAGTTCTTTTCATCATAACGATCTTCCCAGTATATATCACGCATATTCCTTTCACAATTCCAGATCATCGAAAGGACTTCGAACCAACCCAATAGTTTTGGTCGATACATGGGTATAAATCTCGGTAGTTTTCGAACTTGCATGCCCCAAAATCTCCTGGATTATGCGTAAATCCGTTCCCTTTTCCAGCAAATGAGTGGCATAACTATGGCAAGAGTGTGCACACTGGCGTCTTTCAGAATTCCTGCGGCGGTACAGGCACGCGCAAAAATAGCCTGGATGCTTCGCTTTGAGTACTTACCACCATCTTGCCCTTCAAATAAATACACTGAAGGATGATACTGAGCGCGATACACAGACAACAAATCCGCAACTTTCCGTGAAAGAGGGGCTTGGCGGTCTTTTTTCCCTTTTCCCTGGCGAATAATCAAAATACCCCGGTCATAATCAATATCATTGATTTGAATGTTAACAGCCTCGCTCAGGCGGAGCCCCGCAGAATAGATAAGGGATAAAATACAGCGGTGTTTACTATTAGTAATCGCATTTATCGCCATATTCTGATACGAAGTCGAAACACCTTCGCGTTTACTTATAGAGGTGATATACCCAAGAATATCCTGATCGGTGCAATCAGCAGCGCCAACATAATCAAGAAACAGTTGAATATGGTGACAATAATTTCGAACAGTATGAACGCTATACCGTCTACCAGGATTACGCCTCACGGCACTAATAATCGCTTCATTATAGCGAAATGAAAGGCGAAAACACTGTTGGTGGGTTTCAACATCTACAGACGGTTTAGTACCCGGCACATTTGCTACCATACGTAGAGCTATAATAGCCCAGACCAGGGCACATCGTCAAAATAAAAGGATTCCCGCCCCCATCCCGTACAAAACATACAAAATTGTAGGATACCCCGTTTGGGGCCTTCAATAATGAAGGAAAAGAGCGTAAAGGCATCCCCTCACCCGTATCGGAAATCAGAGGGGCACAGAAAATCAAATTGCTATCTCGTTATCATACAACGATAAATCACCTTCCATCATTCTGAATCATCCACCATCACCAAAGTTGGCACAGTTTGTGCATATAAAGAGTATCGCCAGCTGCTGCTGACGAAAACCACCTCCAGGAGAGGAACATGCGCAAGATAGCAATTTACGGAAAGGGCGGAATCGGGAAGTCGACTACAACACAGAACACAGTCGCTGCCCTTTCAGAAATGGGCAAGAATGTGATGGTGGTCGGATGCGATCCGAAGGCGGATTCAACTCGGCTTCTATTGGGCGGACTTTCCCAGAAAACAGTACTCGACACACTCCGCGAAGAAGGCGAAGACCTTGATCTGGAAGATGTGGTCAAAAGCGGCTTCAAGGGAACAAGATGCGTTGAATCGGGCGGACCCGAGCCGGGAGTCGGCTGCGCAGGACGCGGAATCATAACCTCTATCAACCTCCTCGAACAGCTTGGGGCGTTCGACGAAAAATACAAACTGGATTACACCTTTTACGACGTACTGGGCGACGTTGTATGCGGCGGATTCGCCATGCCGATCCGCGACGGAAAGGCAGAAGAAATCTACATCGTCTGCTCGGGCGAAATGATGGCCATGTACGCGGCCAACAACATCTGCAAGGGAATAATGAAATTCGCGGAAGCCGGTTCCGTACGCCTTGGCGGACTTATCTGCAACAGCCGCAAAACCGACCGCGAGGACGAACTGATCATGGCGCTGGCCGACAAACTGGGCACGCAGATGATCCACTTCGTACCCCGCGACAACATGGTACAGCGCGCGGAGATCAACAAGAAAACCGTTATCGACTTTGATCCTTCGGTCAACCAGGCGGAAGAATATCGCAAACTGGCCCGGGCCATCGAAAGCAACCAGAAGTTCGTCATCCCGAAACCGCTGGCGATTGATGAACTTGAAAAACTGCTGATGGAATTCGGTATTGCCGACTAAGGTTCGTACAATCCGTTTCCGGATGTATTGAAAATACTTTTTGCAAAGAACGAAGGAGAGAACACGAATGATTTTGATCAGGGCAATTGTACGACCGGAGAAAACCGATGCGGTAATGGCTCGCCTCATGGCGGAAGGATTCCCCGCAGTAACCCGGCTCAACGTAACCGGACGCGGAAAACAGCGTGGAATCAAAATTGGCGAAGTCACCTACGATGAAGTTCCGAAAGAACTATTGATGATGGTCGTCAAGGACAAGGATCGCGACTTCGTCGTCAAAACAATCATCGAAGAAGCGCGCACCGGATCGAAGGGCGCCTTCGGAGACGGAAAAATATTCATATCCCCGGTGGACGAAATGTACACCGTAAGCTCGGGAATCAAGGAAACCAGTGCGGAGGAAAGCTGATGAAAGAAGTCATGGCAATTGTCCGGATGAATAAAATCAACCAGACAAAACGCGCTCTTTCCGCAGCCGGAATAACATCGATGCATGCAAAGGATTGTCTGGGACGGGGAAAAGGACTCGTCGAGATGATTCAGCTCAACGGTGCGGAAAAGCAGTACGAAGAAAAGATGGACGAACTGGGGAATGCCGGACGCCTCATACCCAAGCGGATGATATCCGTGGTCGTTCCGAACAAACTGGTCAAAAAGGTTGTCGACGTCATCATGGAAACGAACCGGACGGGAAAATCGGGCGACGGAAAGATATTCGTCATGCCGGTTATGGATTCGATACGAATTCGCACAGGCGAAACGGGCGACGAAACGCTCGATGAATGAGGAGGCTCGACATGAGTGAACTTGAAATGAAGGTGCCGGGCGAACAGTTCAAGGCCGAAGTCCTTGAGAAATACCCGCCCAAACTCGCGAAAAAGCGGGCAAAGCAGATACTGGTCAACAAGGTTGCCGAGGACGGAAGCGTCAGCGAAATACTTGCAAACTCGCGTACCGCTCCCGGCATCCTGACCATGCGCGGCTGCTCCTACGCGGGTTGCAAGGGCGTCGTACTGGGACCCACCCGCGACGTACTGCAGATTACGCACGGCCCCATCGGCTGCGGTTTCTACAGCTGGCTGACCCGGCGAAACCAGACAAAGCCCTACACCCCGGAAGCGGTCAACTATATGCCCTACGCGATGAGCACGGACCTTCAGGAAGACGAGATAATCTTCGGCGGTGAAAGAAAGCTCAAGGCGGCCATCGATGAGGCGGTTGCGCTTTTTCACCCGAAGGCGATCGGTATCTTCGCAACCTGTCCGGTCGGACTGATCGGTGACGACGTTCATGCGGTAGCCCGCGAAATGGAAGCGAAGTATCCGGACATAAACATCTTCGGTTTTTCGTGCGAAGGATACAAGGGCGTCAGTCAGTCCGCCGGACACCACGTCGCGAACAACAAGGTATTTACCGATGTTGTCGGACTGGACGACACACCGAAGCAGGGCAAATTCCGGTTCAACATACTGGGCGAATACAACATCGGCGGCGACGCCTTCGAAATTGAGCGCCTGGTGGAAATGTGCGGCATGACCCTGCATTCGACATTCAGCGGCAACTCGACCTACGAAGAGTTCATCAGCGCCCATACGGTTGACCTGAATACGGTTATGTGCCACCGCTCCATCAACTATCTTGCTGAAATGATGGAAAAGAAATACGGCATTCCGTGGTTCAAGATCAACTTTATCGGGGCAAAGGAAAGCGCCAAGTCGCTGCGAAAAATCGCCGAGTTCTTCGGGGATGCGGAACTGCTGGAACGAACCGAAAAGGTAATCGCCGCGGAAATGGAAAAGGTAGAAGCGGTACGGAAAGAAGTCTACGAACGGTGCAAGGGCAAGAAAACCATGCTCTTCGTCGGCGGCTCCCGTGCACACCACTACCAGGAATTGTTCAAGGAAATTGGCATAGAAACCATTGCCGCCGGATACGAGTTTGCCCACCGGGATGACTACGAAGGCCGCAAGGTTCTGCCAAATATCGTTATCGACGCTGATTCGAGAAACATCGAAGAGTTGACGGTCACTGCAGACGAAAGCCGCTACAAGAGCCGCTTGAGCGAGGAAGAAAAGGCAAAGCGAGAAGCCGCCGGATATGCGTTCAGCGACTACACGGGAATGATGGCCGAGATGAAGGACAAGGCCCTCATCATCGATGACCTCAATCATTACGAAACGGAAAAACTGCTGGAGATGTACAAGCCCGACCTCGTATGCGCGGGCATCAAGGAAAAGTACGTTGTCCAGAAACAGGGAATCCCGCTGAAGCAGCTTCACAGCTACGACTATCAGGGACCCTATGCCGGCTTCGAGGGAGCGATCAACTTCTATAAGGAAATTGACCGGCTCGTTAATTCCAATGCGTTCCGACTTGCCAAAGCACCCTGGGCCGACACGCCAGAACTTTCGGCAACGTACGGATATTCCGGATAACCGGGAGGAGCGAATCGATGTTATTGAGACATACACCGGAAACCATTGCCGAGCGAAGCGCGCTCACCATCAACCCCGCAAAGACCTGTCAGCCGGTCGGCGCCATGTATGCCGCCCTCGGTGTGCACAAGTGCCTTCCGCACAGTCACGGTTCGCAGGGATGCTGCGCCTACCACCGGAGCGCTCTTACCCGGCACTACAAGGAACCGGTCATGGCTACCACCAGCTCATTCACCGAAGGCGCCTCGGTCTTCGGAGGACAGGCAAACATACTGGAAGCCTTTACCAATATTTTCACCCTGTACGAGCCGGACATCATCGCCGTTCATACAACCTGCCTGTCGGAGACCATCGGCGACGACCTTCCGCAGATTATCAACAAGGCCATCAGCGAGAACAAGGTTCCTCCGGGAAAAACCGTAATCGCTGCCAGCACACCCAGCTTCAAGGGATCCCATGTTACCGGTTACGCGAACATGGTTACCGCCCTGGTCAAGTATTTTGCGAAGAATACCGGCAAGAAAACCGAGGCTATCAATCTGATTCCCTCGTTTATCGAACCGAGCGACATGGCGGAAATCAAACACATCGCCGATTCAATGGGCGTCAAGTACATCATATTCCCGGACACGAGCGATGTGGTGAACGGGCCGATGGACGGAAAGTTCCGCATGTACCCGAAGGGCGGCGCTACAAAAGAAGAAATTGAAGCCTCGGGAGATTCCCGGCTGACGATCGGACTGGGCAGAACGGGAACACTGGATGCGGTGAAGCTCCTTGACACCCAGTGCAAGGTAAAATCGGAAATCATCGATCTTCCGATCGGGGTAGCCGCAACAGACGCCTTTGTCGACATGCTTCGAGTTGAAGGAAACGCAAGCGTTACTGAAAACCTCTTGCTGGAGCGCGGACAGCTGGTTGACGTCCTGTGCGACATGAACCAGTACACCTACGGGAAAAAGGTCTCCCTTACCGGTGACCCCGACATTCTGGTGGGACTGGTCCGGCTCTGCCGTGAAGCCGGCATGGAAGTTCTTCATGTAGTGAGCGGAACCAAGGCCGGACCCAAGTTCGACCGGAAGATACGCGAGCTTGCGGGAGACAAAGTCGTTATCAAAACAGGAGCCCAGGCGGATATGTTCTACTTCCACCAGCTTCTGAAAAACGAGCGGCCTGACATCATTCTGGGCAATACCTACTGCAAGTACATTGCCCGCGATATGGACATTCCGCTTATTCGCACCGGCTTTCCCATCTACGATCGGGTCGGACATTCCTACTTTCCGCTTACCGGCTATCGCGGCGGCTTGCGGTTACTGGAAAAGATTCTCGACACCCTGATGGACAGAATCGACCGGGACGCTCCGGAAGAAAAAGTCGAACTGGTAATGTAATTGTAACAAGGGGGCACGGATGATAGGCATACTGAACGAAAGAAAACAGCAGGTCTTTGAAAAGGGAAAAGATTCCTTCGGTATCGAATGCGGCAAACCGAGTACCGCCGGTTCGGTCAGTCAGAGGGCGTGCGTGTTCTGCGGATCGCGGGTCGTTTTGTATCCTATCGCCGATGCCCTGCATCTTATCCATGGTCCCATTGGATGCGCGTCCTATACCTGGGACATTCGCGGATCGATGTCGAGCGGAGCGGAACTGCACCGCATGAGTTTTTCTACCGACTTGCGCGAACAGGAAGTAATTTACGGCGGCGAAAAAAAACTGTACGCCGCCCTGACCGAATTGATTGCACGGTATAAACCCAAGGCCGCCTTTGTCTATTCCACCTGTATTGTCGGCCTGATCGGGGACGATGTGGAAGCGGTATGCGCCCGCGCGGCAAAAGAAAACGGCATCCCGGTTCTTC
This sequence comes from Spirochaetales bacterium Spiro_09, assembly GCA_001604385.1. Taxonomy (GTDB): domain Bacteria; phylum Spirochaetota; class Spirochaetia; order Treponematales; family Treponemataceae; genus Teretinema. The sequence goes on from LVBK01000047.1 coordinate 6,846, forward strand.
CGGTTCATTCGGAAGGATTTAAAGGAACAAAGAAAGACGGATACCGCGCAGCATGCGAGGCGGTCTTCAAACTGATCGGAACCGATAATGAAACGCCCGTGTCGCCCTTCAGTATCAACATTTTGGGCGAGTTCAACCTTGCCGGTGAAACCTGGATTATAAAGGATTACTACCGGCGCATGGGCATTGAGGTGACCTCCTGTATCACCGGCGACGGACGGGTTGGAGAAATTGCGCGCGCACATCGGGCGAAGCTGAACGTTGTCCAGTGTTCGGGTTCCATGACCTCGCTTGCAAAGATGATGCAGGATAAATGGGGAATACCCTTTATTCGGGTGTCCTATTTTGGAATTGAAGATATGACCGGCGCACTCTACGATGTTGCCGCCCACTTTAACGACGAACTGATAACACAGAAGACGACCGAGCTGGTAAGCGCCGAGGTAAGCGCGCTTCTGGACACGCTTGAACGATATAAAACTGACCTTACCGGCAAAAAGGCCGCGATATATGTGGGAGGATCCTTCAAGTCCTTTTCGCTGGTCAAGGCCCTGCGCCACCTGGGAATGGAAACCGTGGTGGTCGGCTCCCAGACCGGAACGAAAGAGGATTACGAATACCTCAAGGAAATTACGGAAGAAGGAACGATCATCTGCGACGACACGAATCCGCTGGAACTTTCCTCCTTCATTCTGGAAAAAGGAGCCGACCTCCTGATCGGCGGAGTAAAGGAGCGACCTATCGCATACAAAATGGGAATCGCTTTTTGCGATCATAACCATGAGCGCAAGGAAGCCCTGGCCGGCTACGAGGGAATGCTCAATTTTGCCAAAGAAGTACATACCTCGGTGATGAGTCCGGTATGGAAGTTTTCACCCGCGCGCATACGCGCACGGTCACAGCACAAGGAGGCCGAAAGATGAAAGGCAGTCCCTTTGTTTCAACGCGAAACCCCTGCAAACTGTGCGCGCCCCTTGGCGCATCCTTTGTATATCTGGGAATCGAAAACTGCATTCCCCTGCTCCACGGTTCCCAGGGTTGCTCTACCTATATTCGTCGATACGGCATCAGCCATTTTCGCGAGCCCATAGATATTGCCTCCTCGAACTTTACGGAGTCCTCCGCAATATTCGGCGGCGGGGAAAACCTGAAACAGGCGATCCACAATATTGGCAGCCAGTATAAGCCAAAGGCCATCGGCATTGCATCGACCTGCCTTTCGGAAACGATGGGAGAAAACATTCCCATGTACTTGTCCCAGTACGCTTCGGAATACGCTGACGAAAGTGTCAAACCCGTAGTCTTTCACACGTCGAGCGCCAGTTATCAGGGAACCCACATGGACGGCTTTTACAAGGCGCTCCGTTCGGTTACCGAAACTCTTGCCGGCTCGGAAGGGGACACCACCGTTTTCGACAGGCCGCACATCAATGTGCTGGGCAGTTTTATGTCTCCCGAGGAAATACGCGAACTGAAAGACATCTTCGATTCGTTCGGTCTTTCCTGCACCCTGCTTCCCGATTACTCGGAAAGCCTTGACGGACCAAGCTGGGAAGAATACAGCAAACGCCCGGAGGGCGGAACACCCCTCGCCGACATTCGCGCCATGAACAAGGCGGCAGAAACCATCTCCTTTGACCAGGTGTCGCCCGAAGACCTTCGGGCAGGCACCTGGCTGAAAAACAAGTTTGACATACCCTGTACGAATATGGCCCTTCCGGTGGGAATCGAAAACTGCGACCTGTTTTACGAAACGCTGGCGCGTGTCTCCGGCAAGCCGGTGCCGCCCAAATGGACAGCGGCCCGCGGAAGGCTTATCGATGCCTATATTGACGGACACAAGTATTGCTCGGGAAAACGGGCAATCATCTACGGAGACGAAGAGTTTGTTCTTTCGTATACCGCGTTTCTTTCAGAGATCGGTGTACAGCCGGTCATTGCCGCAACGGGCGCCAGGAGCGCGGACTTTGTGTCGCGCATACAGGCACTCGTTCCGTCAGGCTCGCAGAAGATTCATATAGCCGATGATTCCGACTTTGAATCCATGCTCGAAGTTGCCCGGGATGCGGAAGCAGACCTGATTATCGGCAACAGCAAGGGCTACTACCTGTCGCGGAATCTGGGTATCCCGCTCGTCAGGGCCGGCTTTCCCGTTCACGACCGGATGGGGGGACAGCGATTGATGCACCTGGGCTACCGGGGAACGACCACTCTCTTCGATTCAGTATGCAACGCACTTATGCAGTCCAAGCAGGATGAAGCCGGGAGCGGCTGGACATATATATAGGAGGATTCTATGGATTTTTCAAAGCACCCCTGTTTTAGCGCTGAAGCTCGTCACACTACCGGGCGCATCCACTTGCCGGTTGCCCCCAAGTGCAATATTCAGTGCAATTTTTGCAACCGGAAATACGACTGTGTCAATGAATCCCGACCTGGCGTGACCAGTACCATCCTATCTCCCGAGCAGGCAGTGTCCTATTTACGGGAAGTCGACAAGAAGGTGCCGAACCTTGCCGTTATTGGCATCGCGGGTCCCGGCGATCCCTTCGCGAATCCGGAAGAGACGCTGAAAACAATGGAACTTGCCGGTGCGGAATTTCCCGAGAAAATCCTGTGCCTTGCAACAAACGGTCTGGGACTTCCAGAATATATCGACCGCCTTGCCGCGCTCAATATCAGTCATGTCACCATCACCTTGAATGCGGTAGATCCGGAAATCGGAGCGAACATATACTCATGGGTTCGATGGGGATCGAGAGTCATGCGGGGCGTTGAAGGAGCGGCATTCCTTCTGGAACGTCAGACGTTCGCCATCAAATTACTAAAAGAAAAAGACATCACCGTAAAAATAAACACCGTCATCATACCGGGCGTCAATGACGAACACGCGGAAGAGGTTGCCCGCTATGCTGCGGACTTGGGCGCGGATGTACAAAACTGCATTCCGCTCATGCATGTCGAGGACACCGCCTTTGAGGGCATCGCTACCCCGGAGGCGGGAGACATGCAGGCACTGCGCTTCCGGACCGGGAAGCACCTGAAGCAGATGTCTCATTGCGCGCGCTGCCGTGCCGACGCGGTCGGTAAACTGGGCGAGGCAAATACAGCAGAGATCGAATCGATGCTCGCGGAGGCAGGCCGCACCAAGCCAAGCGGCGAGCGTACGAAAATTGCGGTTGCCTCCCGGGAAGGGCTCTTCGTGAACTGTCATGTCGGAGAGGCAAGCCAGCTATGGATCTTCGAGTACACCAATAACCGGCTTGAGCTGGTTGACCGCCGCGCCACGCCGATTCCCGGAGGAGGCGACGAGCGCTGGCACACACTTGCGCAAACCATACCGGACTGTTTTGCCCTGCTCGCGAGCGGGTGCGGTAATTCGCCCATCAAGATTCTGGGTGATTATGGAATCAGGATTCTTGCCCTTGAATGCATGATCAAGGATGCGGCCCTTCCCCTGTTCGAGGGGAAGCCAATTCCGAAGATGCTCGAGAAGAAGGCCGGTCACTGCGGAGCGGGAACGCAGTGCGGGGGCACGGGAACCGGCTGCGCGTAGATCCCGTAGTAACTGCTATCAATATTGTTGATACAGAGTGAAAATATACCAGGAGTACAACCAATGAAAAAACCGGCACATCATGTCTTTGTGTGCGGCTCGTTCCGGATGGGCGGAACACCGCAGGGTGTATGCAGCAAGGGTGGTTCCCTTCAGCTCATGCAGTATCTCGAAAGCGAACTTTCCGACCGGGGTATGGGGGATGTCCTTGTTTCGTCCACCGGCTGTCTGAAAGTGTGCGACCGGGGACCGGCAGTAGTTGTCTATCCGGAAAATTGGTGGTTTGGCCATATCGACAGCGAAGAGGCAATGGACGCTGTCATCGACTCGATCGAAAAGGGCACGCCCGACGCACAGTATGTGATCGCGTAAAGACCCCTCGGGGGGTCTTGATTAACACTTCCTCCTTTTGGTTTCCATGTAAAAAAGAACTGTTCCCCGAGGCGGTCGCTCTCCCGCTTCGGGGCCTTTTTTCCCGGAGAGGCTCTGCGCCGTCATACCGACAGACAGGCGCTGACAGACAGACGTTGACAGAAAGACACTTACCGCCCGCCGAGAACCAATACTGCCTGTGGGGGTATATGCAAGGACAGTCGCTCTCCCCTCCCGGCGGGTTCGCACGAGTCGATAGAGGAGCGGCCATACTCGCGTATCAAGGGAGAGCGGATCCCCCGCGTGCCGCCTGCAAACCCGTCCGGGGTCAGAGCGCTCAGATACTCGGTCACGGAGTAGGGGCTCAGCCTGCGGGAAACCAGCTCGAAATCGGTGTTATTGTGTTCATCGCCCGGTGCGCGCGGCCTGATGTGGTGGGACCGTATGCCCGCCCATACAGCGCCTGCAGGCACCTCGTTCGCGGTATCCAGCAAAAGTCCCCATTCGGGAATCGCGATGCGGCGCGCACCGGCGCGGATGGCGGGAGCTATATTCCGGCATCCGGTCAATTGGGCGCCGCGCACCGTGGTACAAGAGGTAAACACCTCATCGCGACCGCCCTGCTCCACTACCTGTCCACGGTCAAGGATTACTACTTCTTCGCAAAACCGGTACGCCTCATCCCGGTTATGCGTCACCATGACCACCGTTCCGGGAAACGTCTCGAGGTGAGTCGACAGTTCCTCCTCGACCCTGGCCTTTATGGTTGTATCGAGAGCCGAAAAGGGCTCATCAAGCAAAATAAGCTCTGGATTCGCGGCAAGAAGGCGTACCAGGGCAAGGCGCTGACGCTGACCGCCGGAAATCCGCGTCGGACGGTACGCAGCAACGGATTCAAGGGCATAGCGCTTCAGGAGTTCCCGCGCTCTTCTCACACGTTCGGTAAACGGCAGGGCCGGGGGCAAGGCCATCAGGACGTTCCGCTCTGCGCTCATATGGGGAAACAGGGCATACTCCTGAAACAGGTAACCGCACGAGCGCTGCTGTATCGCGGTATTCACCCCTCGAGCGGAATCGAATACCGTCACCCCGTTTATGACAATCCGGCCCTCGTCGGGAGTTTCAATACCGGCTATACATTTTAGCGTCATGCTCTTTCCCGATCCCGATTCGCCCAAAAGGCACAGCCTGCCGTCGGGGGCGGTAAAGGAAACAGCCAGTTCCAGGGAATCAAGCTTTTTGCGTATGTCCACCACAAGACTCAATGGCGCCTCCGTTCCGTTGCATTGACAACCGTCATCGATACCAGGGATACCGCCAGTATGACGGCAACCCACACCAGGGCACGACCGGTAAAACCGCCCTCGGACAGGAAATAAATGGCCACCGGTATGGTTTGCGTTTTGCCGGGAATATTGCCGGCAATCATAAGCGTCGCGCCGAATTCACCAAGCGCGCGGGCGAACGACAGGGCCACTCCGGCAGCAATGCCGGGCCAGGCAAGCGGCAGGGTAATCAAGCGGAAAATGCGCCACTCGCTCATTCCGAGCGTCCGGGCGGCCGCGCTCAGCGAGGGGTCGATATGATCAAAGGCAGATCGTGCCGTCCGGTACATGAGCGGAAAGGCGACGACAAAAGCGGCGAGCACTGCTCCCCACCACGAAAACACCAACCGTATGCCAAAGAGCGCCAGCAATTTCCCCGCAGGACTCCGCCGCCCGAAGGCGGCGAGCAGGGCAAAGCCTACCACTGTCGGGGGAAGCACCACCGAAAAAGAAAAAAAACCGTCCGCGATAACTCTGACAATTCCCCGACTCCGGCTCACAGCGCGGGCCGCGACAATTCCCAGGACAAACACGAACGCGGTTGCTGTACCGGAAATTTTCAGCGAAACGACCAGGGGAGACCAATCCATCACGGCACTCCAAAACCATGTCGACGGAAAATGGCCCGCGCTTCCGGGCCACCGAGCCATGAGAGAAAGCGCCTGGCCTCGGGTTTGACGGAGCCGGTCGACACCAGGGCTGCCGGGTATAAAATGACGGGGTATGACTCGGGCGGACATTCGGAGGCGACCCGGACACCTTTCCCCATGAGGGCATCGGTAGAATACACAAAGCCCGCGTCTACGGCTCCCGTTTCCACCCAGGCTAGAACCTGTCTGACATCCTTGGCAAGCACCGCCTTTTGCATGACAAGGTGGTCAATCGAGCTCCACTTCAGCGCTTCCAGGGCATACTGCCCGGCAGGTACACTGGCAGGATCGCCAAGAGCTATTCGTTCAACAGAAGCCGATGCAAGGTCTTCCAATGCGCTGATACCGGCAGAATCCCCGGGAACAACGAGAACGAGGGTGTTTTTTAAAAGATTCACCCGGCTTCCCGCCACCAGCATGCCTGCATGCTCAAGTTCATCAATAAAGCGCGGGGCAGCCGAAATAAAAAGGTCGGCAGGTGCACCCTGTTCAATTTGCCTGCGGAGAGTGCCCGAGGAGCCGTACACCGCCCTGATTGTACTGTCCCTGTCGATGAGCGAGAACTCCTTTATGCACTCCTCAAGTGCGTCGGTGAGGCTTGCTGCTGCAAGGAGCTCAATTTCAACTGGAGTTGAGGGGGATTCAGTCTGTCCGGAAGCACTGAGACTCCAGGCACACACCAGCACACACAAGGTACATACTGTTACTTTCATGGACGCTCCTTACGTTATTGCGAAAAAAAAAAACCGCGCGGTATCTCTATCGAAACCGTGCGGCCTTGCGTTCCGGTTGGATTAACCGGCTTTCAGTAATGATACTACCAGCTACCGGGCACTGTTTCAAGTCACTTCGAATCATTTTTTGCAAATTTATGCAAAAATAATCGTAAAAACTGTATAAATATTGACAAAGAGTCGCATAACCTCATACACTCCTGGAATGGGAAAAGAAATGGCAGACTGGAAAACCTTCCTTGAGGAAGGCAAAAAGTATCACCGGACTGCGCAAGGAAGCGTACGCCGGCCGGAAGTATTCACACCGGCAATCACCCAGGGTATTGCGGCGATGGGTATCGAAAAATATGCAATGGCTATTTGCATGCGCACCGGGGTTCTCCCGCGCAATCACACAATGGCAGACTTGTTGTCCGAACTGGACACGCTGGTGGTCATTCCACCGGACGTCAGGGAAACCCTGCATTATATGGACAGCTTGCAGCGTATTTGTTCCCTTGACACCTTCAGCATCCGCGACCCTTCAGTGCAAGACGTTCCCCGATTTCTTGCAGCCCTTGATGTCCTGGCCGAGCTTGCAGGGAGCATAGCCCATGAGACGGATACGCATACTTGACACCACGCTCAGGGATGGGGATCAGTCTCCGCTCATCGGATTTTCTCTTGAAGAAAAAATACTGATAGGAGACGCCCTTGCCCGCTGTGCGGTCGATACGATCGAAGCGGGCTTCCCTGCCTCTTCGAACGTCGATTACGAAGCCTGCCGGATTCTCTCGGAGAACCATCCAGAGGTCCGCATCGCGGCGTTTTGCCGCTCCATTCCGGAGGAAATCAGGCGATCGGCGGCTGCCTTCCCGGCCAGGGGAAAGACATCCCTGCATCTTACCCTGCCGGTCAGCGACCTTCACCGCGAGACAAAATTCGGCATTTCCCGGGACGACCTCCTCCGTCGCGCCCGGGAAGCGGTCAGTTTTGCCGCCGCCTACACGGAGGTCGTCGAAATGGGGGCAGAAGATGCGACACGCGCCGACAGCGCCTTTCTTGCAGACTATTGCCGCGTGGTCTGCGAGGCGGGGGCCAACTGCGTCAATATTTCCGACACCACCGGATCTGCGACGCCCCGTCAGTTTTACGCGCTCATCTGCATGCTCATGAACGAGGTTACCGATTTCAAAACCGGTCGGGTTATGCTTTCGGTACATTGTCATAACGACAAGGGACTTGCAACGGCAAACACTCTGGCGGCCATCGAAGCGGGGTGCAGGCAGGTTGAAACATCGGTATGCGGTATCGGGGAGCGTGCGGGGAACGCACCGCTCGAAGAACTTGCCGTACTCCTCAAGGAGGGCATTATGTACCGGGAGGAAGGCTGCGAAAGCGCGCTTGCCTGTGCAGAAATCGCAGGCGTACAGCGCCTCGTGTCCTCGCTATGCGCCCTGGGCTTTCCGCCGTTCACACCGGTCTCCGGATCGACGGCCGCAGCCCATGCCTCCGGCATTCACCAGCAGGCACAGTTGATTGACGAACGCTCGTATTCAGCGTTCAGTCCCGCCGTCTTCGGCTTTCCCCCCGACCGCATAACCCTTTCCCGCCATTCAGGGAAAGCAGGAATCAGCGCATGGATTGACCGGTTTCTTCCCTCTTTTGGAACACGACAGGACGAAGTTATATCCCGATCGCTTGCGTTTTTAAAAACGCCGGGAAATTCTGCCGACCATCGCGGCTTGCGGGCGCATTTACGCACAGAAGGCCTGCTGATCGACGACATGCCGGACACCGGGGGAACGCTTACCATCAGCGAGGAATATGCACGCACGAAAGTAACCCTGAAAGTCGACAATGGCCCGGACACACCACGGGAGATTTCCGCAGAGGAAGAGAACCTTGACCTCGCCCTCCAGGGGCTATTTCCCCGTTTGGGACTGGAACTCCCCCGGATCATCCGCCATGGCGTAAGCGGAAGCGGCTCACGATGGCGGGCAGCGGCAGAGATTTGCCTTGATGAAACCGGAGAGCGGCTCATTGTCGAGGAAAAGGGCGTCACCCCTGCGCGCGCGCTTTTTGACTGTTTTGTCGAGGCTGCAGAAATTAACCGGGCTGTTTCCCGAAAGCTGAAAGATCTAACGACCAGGATTGCCAGTCCGTAACCGGCTTCGCATTCAGGGACGCATAAAACGCAATCGCGGGACGGTTCCACTCGAGCACGCTCCACTCAAGGCGCGAGCAGCCGGACTCGAGCGCCCGTTCGGCCAGATACTGAAACAGGGCCCGGCCCAAACCCCTTCCGCGCATCGATTCCTCAACGAAAATATCTTCTATAAAAAGCTTCTTTTTTCCCGAAAAGGTTGAAAACGAGTAATACCACAGGGCAAAACCGTGGGGAGACCTGGTCGACTCGGCGCCCACAAACACTGCCTCGCACAGACCGCTGCGCAGGCAGCACTCAAGATCGACGGCAGAGGCTGTGCACCATTCAGAGAGCCCCTCAAACCGGGCAAGCTTACGCACCCATTCAAGCAGCTCGGTCGCATCACGGCCTGTCACCGGACGGAAGAAAGCCGTCATCTCGGGTCTCCCTTGGTATGGGTTCCGGAACAACCGCTACACTGGGAACAATTGTCAGGGTCGGCGTCAAGCATCAACGCAAACCAGGATTTCAGTTCATCAATTTCTGCGGCCTCATCCTCATCACGGGCGCTTAATTTCAGGGATCTGAAGGCATCTCCTGCCTGGTGGCAACTGAACATATACCCCCGGCTTGCTATCCATGCCAAAAATGACTGCGGGGAGTCGGTGGCATATGCCTCATCCCGGAATTGCCGGTCACTGCGGTACCGTTCAATAAATCTCAACGCTTCATTCAGTGACATTATCTACCCCCTTATTCTTCAAACCGTATTTTGTTACCCGCAACCCCATCATGCGTTCGGTAATTCCCAAATTTTCAGCCGCACGGGCCATATTCCCTCCGGTTTTTTTCAGCTCTTCGACCAGTATTTCACGTTCAACCGCTTCCATAATTCCGGTAAGGGTTCTCCCCTGAACCAGTTGGCCGGATCGTTCCCGTTGCAAGCCCGGCGGCAGATGATAACTGTGAATGGTCCCATCGGTGCTCAGGATAACCGCCCGTTCAATACAGTTTTCCAGTTCCCGCACATTGCCGGGCCAGTCATGAGCCATAAGAAGCTGTGTCGCCGGGGCGGAAATAGCGTGGATTTTCTTCCCGTGTTCCCGTGAAAAGCGTTCTACAAAGTAATCCGCCAACAAGAGAATATCCGTCTTGCGCTCCCGAAGCGGCGGAATTACAAGCGGAAATACATTCAGCCGGTAAAACAGATCCTCGCGAAAAAGGCCTTCCGCCATCAGTTTTTCCAGATTCCTGTTCGTGGCTGCAATCAGGCGGACATTTACCCGAATCGTATGACAGCCGCCAACACGCTCAAATTCCCGCTCCTGCAACACCCGTAAGAAAGTTGCCTGAGTCGCCAGGGGCATTTCAGCGATCTCGTCAAGGAACAGGGTGCCTCCGTCCGCCAGTTCAAAACGACCCTTTCGGGTTGCGGCAGCATCGGTAAAAGCGCCCTTTTCATGGCCGAACAATTCGCTTTCGATCAAGCTCTGCGGTATAGCCGCGCAGTTTATTTTGACGAACGGGGCGTTTGCCCGGGATGAACTGTAATGAATGGCATGCGCAATCCGTTCTTTACCGACACCGCTTTCACCCAGCAAGAGTACCGTAGCCGAGGTATTGCTGACCTGCTCGATATGCTGGTACAGGGTTCTCATGATCTTGGAATTGCCGACTACATTGGACGGCTTGAAGCGGGTCTGCAGGGCAGCTTGCAGGCGTTCATTTTCCTCGCGAAGTTTGACCATTTCCTCTTCACGGGCCTGACGCAGCCGTACCGCCTGCGATATGGAGGAGGCGACAATCAATAAAATACGAACCATTGCGTCGAGGGTTGTATCCGATTTGAACGGAACATCGATTCCGATGGCGCCAAGGACTTCCGAACCGGTTTTAATGGGTACACAGATAAAGGAAAGAATCCGGGTATCCTCTTTTTTTCTGGCGCCGGTTTTATCCAGAAAATGAGGTTCTTCGGCGATACGGGGTACCGTTACCGGATTACCCGTCTCGATCACCCGGCCGATAATGCCCTCTCCCGGCTGATAATGGCCCTTTTCGATCTCGTCAGGGCCATAGCCCCAGGCTTCCTCAATGACGATATCCCCCATCTTCCGGTTGACGATGGTTATAATACCCCGCTGCATATCGATATGTCGGGCAAGCGTTTCCAGAACAGGCCGCAATACCGTTTCAATATCCAGAGAAGCCGATAGAAGTGTGCTGATTTCATATAAAAGACGCAATTCGCCCGAACATTCTTCGGGATGGGTAATACCGCTCATGTTCACTCCCTCATGAAGTGAAACACCGGCGCTCAAAATGATCCGGCGTTCCAGATCATTCTGAATATTTATTCATAAATACTGTATAATTATCCTTTATGTCAAGAGGAGCAGCCGATTACACCGGGCGCTCCTCCCTTATTCGGAGAAATAGACAAAAAGAAGGCCCTGAATTTGCTTTTCGGTCGCGTCCAGTCCACCCTCACGCAGCGATGCGCGAATTGCAGATACACTGATATCAGGATCAGCACGCCGCAGGCGAACTACTTCATCACGGACTGCAGCCGGTATTGGCCGGGGGCTTCCAAAAAGGCCCTTTGCATACACAGCCGCCGCCGCAAGCGCAACGCGGTCAAGTTCTTCCTGCAATTCCGCAATCCGGAACGCGCTGTAGGAGGGGTCGTTGTCGCGGATAAACTGGACGGGATTCTCTACTGCCTGCACAAGCCGCTCCAGAATGAGCCGTTCTGACGTAACAATACCCTGAAACCGGATAAACAGATTTTCAACCTTTAACCTGAAATCATAGTCCATCGTACCGACGGTTCCCGTAAAGTTAAGACCGCCCGGTGCATACTGTAAAAAGTCGATATTCTCGCCGGTAAACCGGGAGGGTAGCACATGGAGCCGCACCTGATCCGATTCCAGAACGAAAAGAAAGGAAGGAGTTTCGACCGATTTCCAGCTTGCCAGGCGATCATGCATGGCAAGTACCAGATCAAGCGCGTCCTGGTTCGGTATTTGATCGTACTCGATACGAACGGATCGCCCGGCTTTGTCGGTGCCACGCAGCATATTACGGGAACCGGTACGTTCTGCCGCCACGGAGGAGAGGCCACGCGATTCCAGATACTCCGAGCTCTGCGCCACGGTCAGCTGGGCAACCGCCGGCACGGCACAACACAAGCAAAACAACAACACATACACTTTCATCGCCCCACCTCCCGGGTGCCCGTCAATTTAAGCAATACGCGGTCAAAAGGCCGCACGCTATAGCCTTCGCGAAGGGAGCCAATGCGGCACCATACAGTCTTGCCGCGACGGAAAAGCTCAACCTCGGCAACCAGCTCGTCATCCCCGCGAAATATCCAGGCAGGGCGGCCATTAATCGCGTCATCCATAAAGAGGGGATCAATAAACAGGGCCGCCTCGGCTGTGGATGACGATTCAATGACAATGCCTGCAACATTTATATTTCGAACGTAGACCGTCAAAGCGGTAACTGCTGCTTCCAGGTGCCTGTTCGACTCTTCTATCCTGCTCTCCAGTTCGGCAATACGCCGGTTCCGCTCCTCGATCAGACGGGATGAGGCTGACAGCAAACCCGTGTACTCGCCTCCCAAAACCGAAAGTGAACGGGAAGAATGGCGCAGGGCCGCCGGTACCGAATTGGTATAGGGAACCTCGCCAAGCCGGGAAAGTATGAGGGAGGCTTCGGTAAAGGCCTTTGAAAACCGGTTGACCCGATCGGTTCCCACTGCGCTGCCCGTTGGCGCAATCGACGGAAGCGTTACCGGCGGGATGGAATCTTCCACCGGTGCAGCAGAAAGAATGGAGCCAACCGGATCATGGGACGGCCACAAGGGATTATAGAGATTGACAAAATTCGCGATAGCCTTTTCCAGCTCGCGTCTTCCGTTTATTTTTTCCTGTCGAAGGGTCTCTTCAAGGGAAGCTATGCGCTCCTCATAGGAGCTGGCAAGACGCTCACGCTCAAGTTCATAAACCCGCTGCTGATTATCGAATACTTCCTGCTGCTTTCGTGCCGTTTCCATGCTTTGTGTATCATACGAGGCAATTTTTTCCTGAATTGCGGCTATTTCAATTCGTTTATCGCGAATGTCCGGATCGTAGGTTTCCATGACCAGACGCTCGGCGGAAGCTGCTTCAGCGTCAATCGCCCGGCGACGGCGTGATGCGTCTTCTGCCGACAGGGAGGTCGCCTCAAGGAGCAGTAAATCGGCACGCTTTTTTTCCCTGATCCGCTCGAGCCGTGCGTCCCGGTCCATTTCAAGGGTGGCCAGATCTCGAACCGAGCGATCAAGCTCGTCATTGTACCGCTTGGCACTGTCAAGGATGTCCCGCAAATTCAGGTCCTGAAAACTCTGAATGTCTATGTCGACCTTCGTCATGCGCCGGTTAATCTCGGTGGTAATAAGCCATGCGGCAATCGAGGTGACAAGAACCACCGCCACAAGGGATGCAAGAACCAGATGGTTGCGGTAAAACCGGGTTTTCTCGAATTCCCGTGTCGCGTCATAGAGCTCGCCGCCACCGGCCCTGAGTGTCTTCTGGTCATCGCCCAGAAAAAGACTGATATCCCTGCGCTCGCTGATCTCGCCGTCCGGCACGGCTATTTCGTATCCATTGTCCATACACCATTCCATCCTTTCGGGGCAGTACGGCCTTCAAGTCTCTGTAAAAAGACCGAAGCGGGCAGAACGCCACATTGTGCAAATTCATGAAACGCCTCGGGCCATTTGCCTTCGTAATACAAGCCCAGGGCCCGCTCAAATTGTGCAAAGAGCTCAATTTCTTCTTCACGCATCGTCGAGGTATCGAGGGGATAAAATACTTTTTTTCCCTCCGTTTTACCCTTGACCTGTACGGTATCGAGTTCGATAAACCGGAACCGGTCACTGTGGGCAAGCACCTCGTCCTTGACGAATTCCGAACATATGACCGGAACCCGGTACACGCGCGTCAAACCTTCAAGCCGGGAGGCGCTATTCACATTATCGCCGATAACCGTATTGGTCATGCGTTCCGTAGAACCGATGTTTCCGTAAAAGACCTCGCCCCCGTCTATTCCGACGCCGACTTCAAGCAAGACCGCCTTGTACACCCGCTCCTCGAGGGGCGTCAAGCTTCCCCGCTCGCTCTCAATCTTTTTTTTCCGTTCGGTCATGGCCAGGCGCAAGGCCTGCGCGATATCCTGAATATCGTAGGCAGCCATCAGGGCTTCGCATGACTTACATGTATCGCTCGTCAGTGTTCCAAATACCGACAAAAGAGCATCCCCGATAATCGAACCGACAATCCCGTTATGGGCATGAATGCGGTGAATGGCCCGGTCATAATGGATATTCAGTAAAGAAATAATGTCATTTCCCAGGGTCTCGGTCATAAACGTGAAGCCCTTTATGTCCGAGAACAATATAGTCAATTCCTTCTGCGTTCCCTCAAGGCGGATCTCTCGTTCCCGATAGGCACGCTGCACGACATCCTGGGTAACAAAGGTCCTGAAGATGGTCATAAGGTTATTTATAGAAGAAGACAGGGCATTAAACGAAGCGCCAAGGTACGTAACCTCGTCATTGGGCGCCGCGGAAATATCGATAATTTCCATATGCTGTGTTTCCTGCATCCGTCTGATGGCACGGGTGATGCGGGGAAGAAAGCGCAGGATATGGCGCATCAAATAAATACCCAAGGCGGTAAACGCAATGGTAATTGCCAGAATTATCGCGCCAACCTGCAGGAAGATCACCCTGGTCGAAGAATAAAACTCGTCCCGTTCTTCAAGCCGTATCAAATAGGTATTCCATCGCTCGTTAAACTTGTACACCCCGAAATAAGGGCGGTTATCGATACGAGGGAAGAGGGTTCCCTCCATGACGCCAGCCTCGGACCGGGTTTGCGAGATGCGCTCAAAAACCTCGCGGTCGGGGAATCGATCAAGGGGCTCTCCGCCAGCCTGGAAAAAGACTGATCCATCGACATTCACCGCCATGGCAAGCGACTTCTTCCTGCGCAAATTCCGGGCCGCGTTTTCTTCAAGTATGCGAATGCTGTCTTCCAGATTCTCCGAAAAAAGATATATGTCGTACTGGTTCGAAGCGAAGGTATACATCTCCTTCAGCTCCTTGACCAGAATGTCATTCATCAGTTTGACCTGCTCACCGCGGTTCAGCGTCAGGTTGATATAATTCGTGGAAAAACTCGAAACCAGCAATAATGCCACAAACACAACGATAATCTTTATCGTCAGCGGAACAATGCGGGTGTTCCCTACCCGTTTACCAAACATTCGTCTGCTCTCCCAAACTTTTTATAACGTGTGGGGCAAGTATATCGTAAAGACAGGAGTTTATCAGCGCAACTTTTGTACTTTTTTTATACTGCTATCAATATTGTTGATAAATCGTTTGATAATCCAATGAAGCATACTGACC